>DATFAX010000050.1:0-26008 GCA_035254125.1 Holophagaceae bacterium
AATCGACCTGGGATGTCCGATGGCCGGACGCCCATCCAACCAACCCCGTTTTTTCCGGAGGCGCGATGAAGAGGGAAGCGAGTTTCCTCAATTCCTCCATCGGCATGAAAGTCATCATGGCCATCACCGGCATCATGCTGGTGGGCTTCGTGGTGGGTCACATGGCCGGCAACCTGCAGCTCTATCTCCACGCCCACAATGGCGTGCATCCGCTGGACGACTACGCCGTCTTCCTGCGGACGATGCTGCATGGCGGTGGCATCTGGATCGCCCGGGGCGGCCTGATCGTCGCGAGCGCCCTGCACATCTGGGCCGCCGTGCGCCTCACCAAGATGAACCGGGATGCCCGGCCCGTCGCATACCAGGCCCCGGCCTACAAGGCTTCGACACTGGCCTCCCGCACCATGCGGGTGAGCGGCGGCATCCTCGCCCTCTTCGTTATCTTCCACATCCTCCACTTCACCGTGGGCAAGTTCACGCCCTTCGAGGAGGGCAAGGTCTTCCAGAACGTGGTGACGGGCTTCCAGGTGCCCTGGGTGAGCGGGTTCTACATCCTCGCCATGCTCTGCCTGGCCTCCCACCTCCGCCACGGGATCTGGAGCCTCATGCAGACGCTGGGCTTCAACCATCCCCGCTACAACGATCTGCGTTTGAAGATCGCCACCGCCATCACCGCCCTGGTGGTGCTCGTCAACATCTCCTTCCCGCTGGCCGTGCTCTTCGGCTACGTGAAGCTGTCCTGAGGGAGACGACCATGGAACTCAAAAGTAACATTCCGGACGGACCCCTCGAGCAGAAGTGGGACAAGCACCGCTTCGACATGAAGCTGGTGAACCCCGCCAACAAGCGCAAGTACAAGGTGATCGTCGTGGGCTCCGGCCTGGCCGGCGCCGCCGCCGCCGCCTCCATGGCCGAGCTCGGCTACGAGGTGGAGTGCTTCTGCTACCAGGACAGCCCCCGGCGCGCGCACTCCATCGCGGCCCAGGGTGGCATCAACGCCGCCAAGAACTACCGCAACGACGGCGACAGCGTGCGCCGCCTGTTCTACGACACCATCAAGGGCGGCGACTTCCGCGCCCGTGAAGCCAACGTCTACCGCCTGGCCCAGGTGAGCGTGAACATCATCGACCAGTGCGTCGCCCAGGGCGTGCCCTTCGCCCGTGAATACGGCGGCCTCCTGGACAACCGCTCCTTCGGCGGCGCCCAGGTCTCCCGCACCTTCTACGCCAAGGGCCAGACCGGCCAGCAGCTCCTCATCGGCGCCTACCAGGCCCTCGAGCGCCAGATCGGCCTCGGCAAGGTGAAGATGCACACCCGCCATGAGATGCAGGAACTCATCGTGGTGGATGGCAAGGCCCGGGGCATCGTCACCCGCGACATGGTGACGGGCGAGATCGAGAGCCACATGGCCGACGCCGTCTGCCTCGGCACCGGCGGCTACGGGAACGCCTTCTACCTGGCCACCTACGCCAAGGGCTGCAACGGCACCGCCATCTGGCGCGCCTATAAGAAGGGTGCCGCCTTCGGCAACCCCTGCTACACGCAGATCCACCCCACCTGCATCCCCGTGACCGGTGATCACCAGTCCAAGCTCACGCTCATGTCCGAGAGCTTGCGCAACGACGGCCGCGTGTGGGTGCCCAAGAAGGCCGAGGATTGCGGCAAGAAGCCCAGCGAGATCAAGGAAGAGGACCGCGACTACTACCTGGAGCGGAAGTACCCCTCCTTCGGCAACCTGGCCCCCCGCGACATCTCCAGCCGCGCCGCGAAGCAGGTCTGCGACGCCGGTCTGGGCGTGGGCCCCGGTGGCCGGGGCGTGTACCTCGACTTCGAGGATGCCATCAAGCGCCTGGGCGCCAGCACCGTGGCCGCCAAGTACGGCAATCTCTTCGAGATGTACGAGCGCATCACCGACGACAACCCGTACAAGACCCCGATGCGCATCTACCCCGCCGTGCACTACACCATGGGCGGCCTCTGGGTGGACTACAACCTCATGAGCACCATCCCCGGCCTGTTCGTCATGGGCGAGGCCAACTTCAGCGACCACGGCGCCAACCGCCTGGGGGCCTCCGCCCTCATGCAGGGCCTGGCCGACGGTTACTTCGTCATCCCCTACACCATCGGGAACTACCTGGCGGGCCACAAGCCCGACAAGATGAACTCCGATCAGCCCGAGGCGAAGGCCGCCGTCACCGCCGTGAAGGAGCGCGTCAACAAGCTCCTGTCCGTCAATGGCAAGGAGACTCCGACCCACTTCCACCGGGAGCTCGGAAAGGTCATGTGGGAGTACTGCGGCATGGCCCGCAACGAGAAGGGCCTCGAGAAGGCGCTGCAGATCATCCCCGAACTGCGCGAGCGCTTCTGGAAGGACGTGAAGGTCGGCGGCAGCGGTGACGAGCTGAACCAGTCGCTGGAGCTGGCAGGCCGCGTGGCCGACTTCATGGAGCTCGGCGAGCTCATGTGCCTGGACGCCCTCAAGCGCCGCGAGAGCTGTGGCGGCCACTTCCGCGAGGAATGGCAGACCGAGGACGGCGAAGCGCAGCGCGACGATGAGAATTTCGCGCACGTGGCGGCCTGGGAGTACAAGGGTGAGGGTCAGACGCCGGTGCGCCACACCGAGCAGCTGTCCTTCGAGAACGTCCACCTCGCGACCCGCAGCTACAAGTAGGAGCGACCCATGGAAAAGCACCTGAACCTCACGCTCCAGGTCTGGCGCCAGAAGAACGCCCAGGATCCCGGTGGTTTCAAGAACTACGAAGCCAAGGGCATCAGCACCGAGATGTCCTTCCTCGAGATGCTCGACGTCGTGAACGAGGGCCTCCTCCGCAAGGGCGAGGACCCCATCACCTTCGACCACGACTGCCGCGAAGGCATCTGCGGCGCCTGCGGCATGGTGATCAACGGCCGGCCCCACGGCCTCCGTGAGCGCACCACCGCCTGCCAGCTGCACATGCGCAGCTTCAACGATGGCGACGTCATCACCCTCGAGCCCTGGCGCGCGGCGGCCTTCCCCGTGCTCCGCGACCTCCTGGTGGATCGCAGCGCCTTCGATCGCATCATCGCCGCCGGCGGCTTCATCTCCGCCCCCACCGGCTCGGCCCAGGATGCCAACAGCCTGCCGATCCCCAAGGACAACGCCGATCGCGCCATGGATGCCGCCGCCTGCATCGGCTGCGGTGCCTGCGTCGCCGCCTGCCCCAACGCCAGCGCCATGCTGTTCGTGGGCGCCAAGGTGAGCCACCTGGGCCTCCTGCCCCAGGGCCAGCCCGAGCGCACCTCCCGCGCCCTGGACATGGTCGCCCAGATGGATGCCGAGGGCTTCGGCACCTGCACCAACCACGGCGAGTGCGAGGCCTCCTGCCCCAAGGGCATCAGCCTCGAGAACATCGCCCTGCTGAACCGCGATTACCTCAAGGCCAGCCTCACCTACCGGCCCGAGATCGAGTCCGGCGGTTTCTGAGCCTCCGTTCCTGAACCACGAAAAGGGCGCGGATTCCGCGCCCTTTCCATGTCCGGACGCAGACCATCGCCGATTTCTTGAGGCGCCGCCCCCCCTACCCTGAGACAATGGCCCCATGCCGATTCAACGCCTGGTGAACGGAATCCACCACTTCCAGCAGGAAGTCTTCCGGCCCGCCTCGGAGTTCTTCGAGAGCCTGGCCCACGGCCAGAAGCCCGAAGTCCTCTTCATCACCTGCGCCGATTCCCGCATCAACCCCAACCTGGTGACCCAGACGGATCCCGGCGAGCTCTTCATCGTACGGAACGTGGGGAACCTGGTGCCCCGCTACGAGCCCGGGTCCTCCGAGGCCGCCGCCATCGAGTTCGCCCTTCGCCAGCTCCCCATCCACGACGTCATCGTCTGCGGCCATTCCCACTGCGGGGCCATGCAGGCCCTCGAGGAGCTGGAAGTCGGTTCCGCCCCCGCCCTCGAGGCCTGGCTGGGCCATGCCCAGGGCACGCGGGAGGTCATCGCCAGCAACTACGGCCACCTGGCAGGGCATGAGCGCCACATGGCCACGGTGAAGGAAAACGTGCTCCTGCAGTTGGAGAACCTCCGCACCCATCCGGCCGTCCATGAACTGCTGGAGGCCGGGCAGCTCCACCTCCACGCCTGGGTCTACCACATTGAAGACGGTCTGGTGGCCGCCTACGATCCGATCTCGGGGCAGTTCCGTCCCGTGGGTGAAGCTCAGCCCTGACCCGACCGGGCGGCCCACCAGGCCACCACGGCGCGGGCGAGTTCATCCTTGGGCAGCGGTCCCAGCTCCGGCTGGGCCCCCTCGGCGACGACCGGTACCAAGGCATTGGGGCGGGGTCCGAATCCCCGGCCACCACTGATGTCGTTCACGAGCACCGCGTCGAGCCCCTTGCGCTCCAGCTTCAAGGCCGCGTGCTCGGTGTGCCGCTCGCTCTCCGCGGCGAAGCCCACGAGCCATTGACCCGGCCGCTTCTCCCGCGACAGCGTGGCGAGGATGTCGGGAGTGCGTACGAGCACGAGGGACTCCGGGCCCTCCTGCTTCTTCACCTTCTGATCGGCCCGGTGTTCCGGTCGTTGATCGGCCACGGCCGCGGCCGCGAAACAGCCATCCATGGAGGGCCATAGCTCCCGACAGGCCACGAGCATGTCCTCGGCGCTGCGCACCCGCACCGTGGGCACGCCCCAGGGCGCGGCGTGGTCGCCCCCCAGCACGAGGTGGGGACGGGCGCCGGCATCGCGCAGGGCGCGCGCCACATGCACGCCCATGCTGCCCGTGCTGCGGTTGGTGATCGTCCGCACGGGATCCAGGTCCTCCCGGGTGGGGCCGGCGGTGACCAGCACCCGCTTCCCCAGGAGGGCCGGCAACTTGGGGTTGCCCAGGGCCCGGATGGCCTCGGCGATCTCGTCGACTTCCGCCAGCTTCCCCTGCCCCGACTCCCCACAGGCCAAGAGGCCTTCCGAGGGTTCCACGAAGCGATGCCCCAGCTCCCGGAGGCGCGCCACGTTGGCCTGCACCGCGGGGTTGTCCCACATGCCGGTGTTCATGGCCGGGGCCCAGAGCACGGTCGCCCGCGTCGCCAGGAGCACGGTGCTGAGGAGGTCATCGGCGAGGCCATGGGCCGACTTGCCCATGATGTCCGCCGTGGCGGGCACCACCGCCACGAGGTCGGCCCAGCGGGCGAGGTCGATGTGCTCCACCACCGGCGAGGGCCGCCACTCGCTCAGGTCGGGATTGGCGCCATGCACGGGCTGGCCCGTGAGGCTCGCCAGGGTGAGGGCGGGAATGAAGCGGGCCCCGGCCTCCGTGAGCAGGCAGCGCACCTCATGCCCCTCGCGGGTGAGGAGGCGCGCCAGGTCCGCCGACTTGTAGGCGGCGATGGATCCGGTGATGCCGAGCAGCAGCTTCATCCGCCTAGGGTTTCACATCCGGGCCCCGGGATCCATGCGGGGCGTCTCAGATCACGCCGGGAAGGCCCAGGAGCTTCCGGCTCAGGCCCAGCTGGCCCAGGTGGTAGCTGTCGTGCATGAACAGGAAGGCGACCACCTGCTCCAGGGGCTGTTCCTTCTGCAGGGCGGGATTCAGGGCGGGACGGTCCCAGTCCTCCACGGCCCCGAGGGCCTCCTCGAGCAAGCCCGTGGTGGCCTTCAGGCGATCCACCAATTCCGCGAGGGAATGACCGCATTCCGCGCCGGTGCTGCCCCGGCCATAGCAGGCGAGGCTCGGGTCTTCGGGCTGGGGGCGGCCCAGCAGCTTGAGGACGAGGCGGCGGGATCCCACCAGGTGCCCCAGGAGCCAGCCAGGACAGGCGGCCCCCTCGACGGGGCGCTGGCGGATGAGCGCCTCCGTGAATCCCGGCAGGTTGTGCTCCAGCACCCACAGGTTGGTCTTGAAGGCCGTCTGCCAGAGCTGGCTGCGTTCCATGGGCTCCTCCGGAACGGAAAGCCTATCCTGATTCACGGCAACCCTTGACCCATCAAGGAATCCCCTTACATTCCCTGATGTTTTGCGGTATTCTTCCCAGTCCGGAGGTCCCATGAGCCAGGCCCGCACCATCGTTCGCGTCCCCGAAGAGATCGGAAACAAGTACCGTTTCGCCGTGATCTCCGGGAAGCGCTGCGAGCAGCTCCAGCGCGGCGCCTTCCCCAAGGTCGAGGTCGTGGTCCCCGTGAACCGCCAGGGCCAGGCCCAGGATGCCCCCAAGCTCGCCTCCTTCTGGGCCCAGGTGGGCATCCAGGAAGTGGAGGAGAACCGCATCGGCTGGGAAGAGGGTGAGGTCCTGAACCTCGACTACACCACTGAGGCCCCCATCTCCGTCGAGTAGCCCCCTCCGGTTTGCGCCAGGGCCCCCACACCGGGGGCCCTGGTTCGTTCCACCCCTGATTTCAACGACCGTTGAATTTTCCCTTGCCACCGGGTCCGTTCCGCCCAAGAATTTCAACTGGTGTTGAAATGACGAAATCCTCCAAACCCGCCCTCCGGACCCGGGGCCCCAAGGCCCATCGGGTGGAACCCGACCAGATCCTGGATGCCGCCGAGCGCGTCTTCGCGGCCCAGGGCCTGCAGGCCGCCAGTCTCCGGGCCATCGCGACAGAGGCGGGCTGCGATGCCTCCCTGATCTACTACCACTTCGAGTCCAAGGAAGCCATGTTCCTGGCCCTGCTGGACCGCTTCCTCCCGGGCCTCCACGCGGACCTCTCGGCCCTGGCCGCCGATGCGGCGCGGCCCGTTTCCGAGCGCCTCTGGGAGACCCTGCGCCTCTACCACCACCACATGGGCCGGCACGCGGGCCTCCGGGCCATCATCAAGGGTGAGCTGGTGCGCGGCGCCGAGGGCCTGCAGCGCCAGATCGGCGCACGCCTCGTGCGCAACGCGGAGCAGGTGGCCCTCATCCTCACCCAGGGCATCCAGGCCGGGATCATCCGTCCCGAGGTGGAGCCCCGCCTGGCGGCCTTCTTCCTGGTCAAGACCTTCATCGAAACCCTCGATCTCGCGCCGCGCCTCGGCAGTTTCCTCTCGGAGCCCGCGAGGCTCGACCTGCCCCGGGCCACCGAGACCTGGTTCCAGATCTACTGGCGTGGGGTCGCGGTGGATCCCCTCGCCCCCCTCCCCGCCCTCCCCGTCTTTCCGGAGCTTTGACATGCGTACCCCCGTCCTCGCCCTGTCCGCCCTGATGCTGCTCACCGCCTGTCACCGGGACAGCCGCCCCTCCCTGAACGGCCGGGTGGAGGCCTATCTCAGCGACCTCGGCCCCCGCGTGGGTGGCCGCCTCCTGGACCTGAAGGTGGTCGAGGGCCAACGCGTGAAGGCCGGCGACCTCCTGGCCCTCGTCAGCGCCGAGGAACTGGATGCCGCCGTCCTGCGGGACCGGGCCGCCGTGGATTCCGCCGAGGCCAAGCGCCTGGAACTCGCCAATGGCAGCCGCAAGGAGGACATCGCCATGGGCGAGGCCCGCGTGAAGGATGCCGTGGCCGCCCTGAAGCTGGCGGAGGACACCCTCGCCCGCGCCCGGCGCCTCAACGCCGACAAGGTGCTCTCGCAGGCGGACCTCGACCGATCCCAGGCCGACCGCGATCGGGCCGAAGCAAACCTCCACCTGCAGGAGAAGGGCTTGGCGGAACTGAAGGCCGGCGCCCGCAGCGAGCAGCGCATGGGCGCCACCGCCGAGTCCCAGCGGGCCAAGGCCACCCTCCAGGCCACCCAGGCCACCGCCGCCTTCCTGGAAGTGCGCGCCCCCTTCGATGGCGTGGTGGTGCACCGGCTACGGGAAGTGGGTGCCGTGCTGGCCCCGGGTCAGGCCGTGGTGACCTTGGCCCGCCTGGACCGCCTCTGGGTGCGGGTCTACCTGCCTCAGCCCATCCAGGCCCAGGCCCAGGTCGGCATGCCCGTCTCCATCGAGTTCGGCGATCACCGAGCGCCCCTGCAGGCCACCCTGGATGAGGTGAGCTCCGATCCCGAGTACACCCCCAAGATGGTGGAGACCCGGGAGGAGCGCGTGAACCTCGTCTACCCCGCCCGCGTGAACATCGCCCGGGGCTGGGACCAGGGCCTCCTGCCAGGCATCTCCGTGGACGTGCGCCTGGGGGCCGCCGGGAAATGAGCACGCCTCTGCTTGAGGCCAAGGGCCTCGTCTGCCGCTTCGGCCCCAAGGAGGCCGTGAAGGGCCTGGACCTGGCCCTTCATCCCGGGGACCTTGTGGGCCTCATCGGCCCCGACGGCGCCGGCAAGAGCACCACCTTCCGGATGCTCGTGGGGCTGCAGCGCCCCACGGCGGGGACCCTCCAGCGCACCGTGCCCGACGCGCAGGTGGCCTATGTGCCCCAGGTCTTCTCGCTAGCCCCGGACCTCACGGTGATGGAGAACATGAAACTCCAGGCGGGGCTCTACGGCATGAAGCAGGCCGAGGCCCGCATCCTCGACCTGCTGAAGCGCGTGGACCTGGATCGCTTCGCCGACCGCATGAGCGGGGCCCTCTCCGGGGGCATGAAGCAGAAGCTCGCCCTGTGCGTGGCGCTCCTGCCTTCACCCCGCCTCCTCCTGCTGGACGAGCCCACCACCGGCGTGGATCCCGTGAGCCGACGCGAGTTCTGGGCCCTGCTCCACCAGATCCACGACGACGGCGTGGCCATCCTCTTCAGCAGCCCCTACATGGACGAGGCCGAGTACGCCTTCCGCATCCACTTCATGTATGACGGGAACCTCCTGGCCTCAGGCACGCCGGAGACCTTCCGCGAGGCCCTGCCCGGGGTGGTGCTCCGGGTCCTCACCCGCAAGCGCCGCCAGGTGATGACCGCCCTCGAGGCCCTGCACCCCCTGGACCTCTTCGGGGAGGGCGAGCAGATCCGCGTCCGCTTCCCCGAACAGGATCCCACCGCCTTGATGGACCGCATCGCCGCCCTGGAGGGCGTGGAGCGGGTGGAACTGAGCCAGGCCACGCTGGAAGACACCTTCCTCCATGCCCTCCACGAGCAGGAGCAGCTCAATGGCTGAATCCATCCTCGAGGTGGAGAACCTCACCAAGACCTTCGGCACCTTCACCGCCGTCAAGGACCTCAGCTTCGAGGTGCAGCCCGAGGAGATCTTCGGTTTCCTGGGCCCCAACGGCGCCGGCAAGAGCACCACCATCAAGATGCTCTGCGGCGTGCTCATGCCCACCTCGGGCAAGGCCCAGGCCCTGGGCCACGACCTGTTCACGGATGCCGAGAAGGTCCGCCAGCAGATCGGCTACATGAGCCAGAAGTTCAGCCTGCTCGACGATCTCACCGTGGGCGAGAACCTCGCCTACTTCGGACAGCTTTACGGGCTCGACGGGGAGCGTTTGAAGGATTCCATCGCCCAGCGGGAGAAGGAGCTCCAGATCAAGCCCCTGGAGAAGCTCCTGGTGGCCAAGCTGAGCACCGGGGAGAAGCAGCGCGTCTCGCTCGCCGCTTCGACCCTGCACCGCCCCCGCATGCTCTTCCTGGATGAACCCACCAGTGGCGTGGATCCCCTGCGTCGCCGCCTCTTTTGGGAGGCCATGGACGATCTGGTGCTCGATGGCATGAGCATCCTCGTCACCACCCACAACCTCGGGGAAGCGGACCAGTGCGACCGCCTCGCCTTCATCATGGCCGGCCAGCTCATGGCCTACGGCCGACCCCGGGCCCTCAAGGAAGACATGGGCCGCCAGGTGCTGGAAGTCCGCACCGAGCGGTTCCGGGAGCTGCAAGCTGAAGCCGCGAAGCACCCTGACGTCATCGATGCCGAGCTCATGGGCCGGGGCGTGCGCCTGAGCCTGCCCGCCAGCGTCTCGCCCGAAGCGGTGCTCGCCCACCTCCGCGGCCTCGGCCTCGCCTTCGAACCCAAGACGCCCGAGCTGCCCAGCCTCGAGGACCTCTTCATCAAGCTGGTCCAAGACTCCAGAAAGGATTCCTGAGATGTGGAATCGCATCCGAGCCCTCGTGTGGAAGGAGCTGCTCCAGCTCCGCCGGGACAAGTTGACCCTGGTGATGATCCTGTTCATCCCCCTGTTCCAGATCACCATCTACGGGTTCCTCAACAACGACGTGAAGCACCTGCACACCATCGTGCTGGACGAGAGCCGCAGCCAGGAGAGTCGCGATTTCGTGCAGGCCATGTCCGCCACCCAATACTTCGATGTGCTCGGCGAGGTCTCCAGCGAGGCCCAGATCCGGGAGCTCATCGACAAGGGCAAGGCCGAAGTGGCCATCTGGTTCCCCACCGACTACGCCCGCCAGATCCGCAGCGGGGGCACCGGCCAGGCCCTCGTCATCGTGGACGCCAGCAACGCCACCGTGGCCGGCAGCGCCATGAGCGTGGCTTTCGGCGTGGGCCAGACCCGCAGCACCCAGATCATGTTCGATCGGATGGGCTACGGTCAGGCCACCAAGCCCCAGGTGCCCATCGACCTCCGCATCCGGCCCTGGTACAACCCCAACCTGCGCACGCCCAACTTCATCATCCCCGGCCTCGTGGCCATCATCGTTTCGATGACCTGCGTGATGTTCGCCGCCGCGAGCATCGTGAAGGAGAAGGAGCGCGGCACCCTGGATCAGGTGATGGTCACGCCCGTGCGCCCTTTGGAGCTCTTCCTCGGCAAGGTCATCCCCATCATCGGCATGGCCTACACGCAGATGACCGTGCTCCTCGTGCTGGCCCGGGTCGTGTTCCAGGTGCCCATCGCGGGCAGCATCCTGCTGCTCTACGCCTCGGCCTTCCTCTTCATCGTGGCCATGCTCGGCGTCGGTGTCCGCATCAGCACCGTGGCCCAGAGCCAGGCCCAGGCCAGCCAGATGAGCTTCATGATGTTCCTACCCATGGTCTTCCTGTCGGACTACATCTTCCCCATCCACGGCATGCCGGTGCCCTTCCAGATCATCAGCGAGCTCATCCCCGTGACCCACTTCATCCGCATCATGCGCGCCATCGTCATGCGCGGCGTGGGGATCGACGTCATCTGGGTCCACGCCGCCAAGCTCCTGCTCTTCATCGCCTTCATCTGGACCATCGCGGTGAAGGGGATGCGAAGGGCCTCCGCCTAGGCCCTCAGTGGGGGATCGGGAACAGCACGTTGCGGGTGTAGGACGTGCAGCCTGGGGCCTCGACACCCCCGTGGTAGTCGGGTTGATGGGCGTTGGCCTGCATCCAGGCCTGGACGTAGAGGGGGGTGGTCGCCGTGTCCGTCTGCACGTCCACGGCCCGGGCGCCGGCGAGGCGGGCGGCCACGGTCTGCGCATTCGGCGTGGCCATGGGATCGAGGCTGCCGTAGAGGACCGTCAGCGGTGCCATGGGCGTCCAGGTCTGGCTCCCTGTGGCCCGCACCAGGCTGTTGTCGTGGGTGTGCCGGCGCGCCTCCCCCCCGGGTGTACCAGCCGTGGCGGCCAGGAAGTCGGTCCGGAAGCCGGCCTGCAGCAGCGGCGTGGCGGAGCAGGATCCGACCTGCGGCCCTCCATCGCTCCAGACGTTGGTCGGCAGGATGCAGTGGGACCGCAAGGCGGGCTCACCTGGATAGGGCCCAGGCAGGAAGGGCGCCACGCCGGAACCCACCACGAAGTTACCCGCCCAGGGCGTGTTGAAGACCTGGGTGGCGGAGGAGGGATAGACATCGCCGTAGCTCCGCTGGAACCCGTACAGCGAGAAGGCCGCCGCCGTGGTCTTGGGCGCCTGGGGATCGTCGGGCTGGGACAGGAACCCCACGAACGTACTCTCGAGATCGTAGGGACCCGAGGTGGGCGCCACGGCTTGCAGGTGGAACTCCGAGGCATAGGAGGCCTCGATGAGTTGCTGGGTGGCCAACGTGACATAGCCTCCCTGCGAGGTTCCGCTGAGGTAGACATCCCCGCTCAGGTGGGTGGCCGGATGGTTCGCCTTCAGCCAATTCCGGGCCGCCCGCAGCGCGTCCACCACCACCTCCCCGCTGGGCCGCGCCTGAAGGTAGGCATGCCAATCCACCGAGGACCCCGCGTATCCGAGGTAGTTCGGCATCACCACCACGTAGCCGTGGGAGGCGTACAGGGCGGCCATGGAGGCGGCCAGGCTGTCCGGAGCCGCGGAGGCGGTGTCGAAGGTGCGGTCCACGCTGGTCCCATGCTGGTGGGACAGCAGAGGGTGGGGGCCTGGAAGCGCGGCTTCGTCGGGGATGAGCAGACCCGCCCCGGCCGTGACGAGGTTCCCCTGGGGATCCACGGTCGTGTACCGGAGGCTCACGAGCTGAACGCCCCCCTTCGCCGTGTCATTCACTAGCGAGGGGTCGAGGGCGGTCTGCGCATCGATGGCCTGGCGGCTGACGTCGGCCACGATGGACGACGCCGGCAGCACCTCCCCCCGGGAACCCTGGGGAGCCGACGGGGGGACCGGGTCGGACCCGCCCCCGCCGCAGCCGAGGAGGCCCGACGCCAGCACGGCAGCCAGCCTCCAGGCCCCCGGGTGCCAGGCCTTCCGAGGCATTCGGGAGATGAAGGTCGAGGCGGGGATTCGGGGGTCCATGGTGGGTTGGACACCCCGATCCCCGTCGGGGTTTACTTCCCCTTCGGATTCCCGGCGCCCGCCTTCGCCTTCACACGGCCGTCCTTCTCCAGGTACTGGTCGGGATGGGCCTTGAGCTTGGCGTCGCAACCATTGCAGCAGAGGAGGTAGGTGCGGCCTCGCACCACGGTGGTGGGGCTCTTCCCGGGCGTGACCTTGCCGCCCATGACGGGGCAGACGGTGTTGGTGGCGGGAGCGGGCTGGCCCGAGAGGGCGGCGGTGAGGAGGAGAGCGATCATGAGGATTCCTTTCAGAGGACCGGCGAACCGGTGACGGGGCCTTCCACCACCTCCCGGCGCTTCCAGAGGTAGTAGACGGCGGGGTAGACGAGCAGTTCGAGGAGGAAGCTGGTGAGCAGGCCCCCCACCATGGGCGCGGCGATGCGCTTCATGAGGTCGGCCCCGGTGCCCGTGGCCCAGAGGATGGGCAGCAGGCCCATGAAGGCCGCGAGCACGGTCATGGCCTTGGGTCGTACCCGCTTCACCGCACCGTGGATGAGGGCCTCCACCAAGTCGCCGGTGGTGCGAAGCTTCCCGGCCTTCCGGGCCTCCTCCAGGGAGAGGTCCAGGAAGAGGAGCATGAAGACGCCGGTCTCCGCATCGAGGCCCAGCAGGGCGATGAGGCCCACCCAGACGCCCACGCTGAGGTTGTAACCCAGGAGCCAGAGGAGCCAGAAGGCCCCGATGGCACTGAAGGGCACGGCCAGCATCACCAGGCTCGCCTTGGCGGCGGACTTGGTGTTGGCATAGAGGAGCCCGAAGATCAGGACGAGGGTGAGGGGCACGATGATGGCCATGCGATCCCGCACCCGGATCATGTTCTCGTACTGGCCGCTCCAGGTGAGGCTGTAGCCCGGAGGCACCTTGAAATCGTGGAGTGCGGCCTTGGCCTGGGTGACGAAGGCCCCGATGTCCACCTTGGCGGCATCGAAGTCCAACAGCACGTAGCCGTTGAGCTGGCCATTCTCGTTGCGGATCATGGCGGGTCCCGTGGCCAGCTTCAGGTCCGCCACCTCGCCCAGGGCCACGAAGCCGCCGCCGGGCAGGGCCAGGGGCACCCGGGCCAGGGCCGTGAGGTCCTCGCGGTAGTCCCGCTGCAGCCGCACGTTCACCGGGATGCGGGCCCGGCCCTCCAGGACCACGGCCTGGTTGTCGCCGCCGATGCTCGTCATCACGGCCATCTGCGCCATCTCGACGCTGAGCCCGTAGCGGGCGAGGCGATCGCGCTTCAGGTCGAAATCCAGGAAGTAGCCTTCGGCGGTGCGCTCGGCGAAAGCGCTGCGGACGCCGGGCACGTGCTGGAGCTTGCCTTCGGCTTCCACGGCCAGGCGTTGGATCACCGCCAGGTCCGGACCGTTCACCTTCAAGCCCACGGGCGTGCGGATGCCCGTGCTGAGCATGTCGATGCGGGCCTTGATGGGGTAGGTCCAGGCGTTGGGGAAGGCGGGCAGGCGCACGGCCTGGTCGAGGTCATGGATGATGTCGGCGGTGCTGATGCGGTCCGGCCAGAAGGGCCGCAGGGGGGCCTTCAGCCAATTCGGGGCCCAGCCGGAGTACCAGCGGGACTTCTCCCGCCACTGGTCCTGAGGCTTGAGCACGATGACCGTCTCCATCATGGAGAAGGGCGCAGGGTCCGTGGCTGTCTCGGCCCGGCCCGCCTTGCCGAAAACCCGTTCCACCTCGGGCACGGTGCGGATGAGGCGGTCCTGCACCTGGAGCAGGCGCTGGGCCTCGGTCTGGCTGAGCCCGGGCAGCGTAGAGGGCATGTAGAGGATCGTGCCTTCGTCCAAGGGCGGCATGAACTCGCTCCCGAGGGACAGGAACACGGGCACGGTGATGGCCACCAGGAGGAGGGCGGCGCCCACCGTGGCCTTGGCGTGGCGGATCACGAAGCGGCAGGGCCCTTCGTAGATTCGGTGCAGGAAGGCGCTGACGGGATGCTTCTCCTCGGGATGGTAGGTGCCCACCAGGGCCGTGGTGGCCAGCTTCGCGAGGAAGCGGGGCTGGAAGCCGAAGGGCTCCATGCGCGCGAAGAGCATGCGCAGGGCGGGGTCCATGGTCAGGGCCAGCAGGGCCGCGATGGCCATGGCGAAATTCTTGGAGAAGGCCAGGGGCCGGAAGAGACGGCCCTCCTGATCCACCAGGGCGAAGACGGGGATGAAGGCCACCGCCACCACCAGGAGGCTGAAGAACACGCTGGGGCCCACCTCCATGAGGGCACCGAGGCGCACCTGGTGGAAATTCCCGGGGCGCCCCTTGGCGTCCCACTCCTGGATGCGCTTGTAGGCGTTCTCCACCTCCACGATGGCGCCGTCCACCAGCACGCCGATGCTGATGGCGATGCCGGCGAGGCTCATGAGGTTGGTGGTCTGCCCCGTCCAGGCCATGGGTAGGAAGGCCAGGGCCACCGACACGGGGATCGTGATGATGGGCACCAGCGCCGAGGGCACGTGCCACAGGAAAATGAGGATCACCAAGGAGACGATGATCATCTCCTCGATGAGCTTGTGGGAGACGGTCTCCACCGAACGGTTGATGAGCGTGCTGCGATCGTAGACCTCCACGATCTCGGTGCCCTCGGGCAGGCCGGACTTCAGCTCGGCGAGTTTGTCCTTCACGGCCTTGATCACGTTCAGGGCGTTCTCGCCCTGGCGCATCACCACGATGCCGCTGACCGCATCCCCCTGCCCGTCCAGGTCCGTGACGCCGCGCCGAAGGTCGGGTCCGTAGGAGACGTTGGCCACCTCCGACAGCCGCACGGGGGTGCCGTTGGCGGCGCGGAGCACGGCCTGGTCCAGGTCCTCCGGCGTGCGGACATACCCCCGACCCCGCACCATGTACTCGCGGCCCGCCTGCTCGAGCAAGCGCCCGCCGGCCTCCACATTGGCCCCCTTCACGGCGGCCACCACGGCCTCCATGGGGATGCCGTAGGAAGCCAGCCGGTTGGGGTTCACCTCCACCTGGAACTGCCGGGCCTGGCCGCCCACGGTGGCCACTTCCGCCACCCCGGGGAGGCTCTGCAGGGCGTAGCGCAGGAACCAGTCCTGCTGGTGCCGCAGGGTCTCCGTGGGGGTCCGGCCACTGCGGTCCACGAGGGCGTACTGGTAGACCCAGCCCACGGAGGTGGCATCGGGCCCCAGCTCGGTCTTGGCCCCGGCGGGCAGGTTGGCCTGGATCTTGGAGAGGTACTCCAGCACCCGGCTGCGGGCCCAGTAGAGGTCCGTGCCGTCCTCGAAGATGACGTAGACGTAGCTGGCGCCGAAGTCGGAGAGGCCGCGCACGGCCTTCACCTTGGGGGCGCCCAGGAGGCTCGTGACGATGGGCGTGGTGACCTGATCCTCGACCAGGTCGGGACTGCGGTCCCACTTGGAATAGACGATGACCTGCGTGTCGCTGAGGTCCGGCAGCGCATCCAGGGGCATGCGCTTCAGGGTCCAGGCCGAGAAGGCCAGGAGCGCGATCGTGCAGGCCAGCACCAGCCAGCGTCGCTCGGCGCTGAACCGGATGACCTTCTGGAGGAAGGTGGGGTTCTCGGGATCGTAGACGGAACCATGCATGGCGCGCCTCCTAGTGGCCCGCGTGACCGGTATCGGTCATGCGCTGGAGCACGGCCTTGAGCCGCGACTCGGAGTCCACGAGGAAGGTGGCGCCGCGCACGACGCGCTCGCCCTTCATGAGGCCCGTCTTCACTTCGACGGTATCGCCGCTACGCTCGCCCAAGGTGACCTCCTTGGGCTGGAGCCGGCCCTGGCCCAGGTCGACGAAGACGATGCGCCGCTGCCCGCTGTCGAGCACCGCGTCCACGGGCACCGTGAGCGCCTTGCGGGCGGAGGCCTCGAAGGTGACCTCCCCGAGCATCTCGGGCTTGAGGGCCATGCCGGGGTTGGGCAGTGTGAGGCGGGCGCGGAGCGTGCGGGTCTGGGGGTTCAGGCCCGCGTCCAGGAAGGCCACGTGGCCCTGGAAGGTGCGGCCCAGAGCGGGCACCGAGAACCGGGCCCCCTGCCCCACCTTCACCCTGGCGGCATCGGCCTCGAAGAGGTCCACGGCCACCCACACCACGCCGAGGTCCGTCACTTCCAGAGCCGTGTCGCCGGCTGGCAGGCGCTGGCCCTCCACCACGGCCTTGGCGGTGACGATGCCCGTGACGGGGCTGAGGTAGGCCAGGGTGGACTGCGGCGCGCCGCCGGCTTCGAGCGCCGCCACGGCGGACTCGGGCACATCCAGCACCCGGAGGCGCTGCCGGGCCGCCTCCACCATGCCCTCGCCGAGGGCGCCGCGGTTCTTCAGGGCCAGCACGTACTCCTTCTGGGCCGCCAGCAGGTCATGGCTGAAGTACTCGAACAGGGGCTCGCCGGCCCGCACCGGCTTGCCCACGAAGTCGGCCCGGAGGCGCTGAAGGTAGGCCTCCACTTTGAGGGCCACCTTGCGCACGCGGGTCTCGTCCACGATCACGCGGCCCGGGGCCGTCCAGGCACCGCCCATGGGCCCCTCCGCGGCTTCCGCGAAGCGCAGGCCCATGAGCTGCTGGCGCTCCGGGCTGAGGGTCACCGTGGCCTGCCCTTCCACCTCCGAGGTGGCGCCTTCACCCTCCATGGCCACCAGCTCCATGCCGCAGATGGGGCAGGTGCCGGGGTGGTCCTGGAGGATCTGCGGGTGCATGGGGCACTGGTACATCTGCTTCTTCGCCGCGGGGGCCGCAGCCGCCACGGGAGCGGGTTTCCGCAGCAGGGCCCAGGTGACGCCGCCGCCGGCCACGAGCCCGGCCGCGAGGCCCAGGGCGAGTCCCTTCATCGTTCCATTCGTCGTCATGGTCGGCCTCACATCTTCATGGGCTGGGCCGCGGGCGCGGCGGAATTGGGTGCGGTCGCCGGGGCGGCGGAAGCGGTCGGGGCGGGCGAGGGGGTTCCCAAGGCGACCATGCCCGGGGACCCCGTGCCCAAGGGCGAGGAGGGCGCGAGGCTCAGGGCCTCCTGGGCCTGGATCAGCTGGAAGGCCTGCACGCGCAGATCCAGGGCCTCGCTGCGGTCCCGGAGGCGGGCCCGCAGGGCGTCCAGCAGGGGCCCAAGGGCACCGCGACCGGCCTCCACCTGGGCCTGGGCCGTCTCCATCAGGGCCTCGTCCTGGGGCAGCACCCGCTGATCCAGGAGGGCCAACGTGGCCCGCAGGGCCTCGAAGCGGGTGGCCCGTTCCCGCAAGCGCAGGGCCAGAAGACTGCGGAGACCGCGGAGCTCGGCCTCGGCCCCCTGCCCTTCGGCGCTGCGCTGAGCGGCCATGGCGGCGGGGCGGCGGCCGAAGGGCAGCGCAATGCCCACTTCCGCCTTCCAGCCCAGGGGCCCCATGGACCCGCGCATGACCCCGGCCCCCACGCGCACATCGGGCCGGCGCTCCAGGCGCGCCAGCTCCATGCCCGCGGCGGCGGCGCCCTGGCGGGCGCGGGCCCCCTGCAACTCGGGGCTGCGGGCCTCCAGATCCACCGGGACCTCCAGGGTCGCCGGCAAATCGCCGAGCTCCCCCAGGTCCGGCAACGCCGCTTCGAGATCCCGCCCCGCGAGGCGGTTGAGCGTCCAGCGGACCGTCTCCAGCTCCGCTTCAAGGGCCACCTTGCGCTGGGCCAGCCGGCTGCGCTCCAGAGCGGCCTGGAGGGCCTCCGCCTGGCTGCCCTGCCCATGGGCGTAGTGGCTCTGGGCCAGGGCCTCCGTCTCGGCGAGCACCCGTTCCTCCCGGGCCAGGAGCTCCAGCCGCGCGCGCAAGGCCTGGGCCTCGAGCCAGGCGCCCTTCACCTGCTGGATCAGGTCCAGGCGCAGCCGCTCCACCTCTGCGCCGGCGGCCCCGGCCAGGGCCCGGGCCTCCCGGGCGCGGGCCGCGCGCTTGCCAGGCCAGGGCAGGCTCTGGCTCAGCATGAGGGACTGCTGGGTCATGGGCTCCAGGCGGCCCATGATGGGCATCCCGCCCATGGCGTCCGGCACGGTCACCTCACCGGCCATGGTGCGCTCCACCCCCAGGCTCAGCTCGGGATCCGGCAGGGCCCGGGCCGCCCCCTCCTGGGTCGCGGCCATGCGGGCCTGGGCCCGGCTCCGGGCCAGGTCCGGGTGATGATCCAGGGCTTCCTGGATGAAGCGGTCGAGCTCGGGGTGGGGAACGGGGGACGGGGTCTGGGCCAGGGCCACGAGGCCCGAGGCAACCCACCAGGGGGATAGTCGGCGCATGAGCACACTCCGGAATAGGTAGACGGACCTTCGTCGAAGGTCTTACCTAAATCCGGAGCAGGCTCGTCTTCCGAAGGTGGTCCCGGCCGCCCGGAGGGTCCGGTTCCGGGCGCACAGCCAGGATCTGACCGACCTGGGCTGGGGTCTCGCCTCCCACGGGAAGGCCCGTCCAGGGCTCGGCCTCCGGCCGGGGGGCCCGGGCGGGCGCGGCCTGCTCGGGGGCCTGGGCCTGGACCCCCTGCAGGGCCGTGGGGGCCTGGGGTGCCCGGGGGGTCGTGGGGGGCATCGGGCAGGGGCAACGGTCCTCACAACAGCAGCTGGTCGGGGGCTCCGGGACACCCTCGGCAAAGGCTCCGCCCCCCTGCAGCAGCAGGGCCAAGGCGAGGAGGATGAACCGGAGGGCCTTCATGTCCGGATCCCAGGGTAGGGCGTGACCCCGGCCGGGGGAAGCCTCCCGGTACACTGGATGTGACATGAGCCCTGTTTCCCGCCCCCTCCCCCAGTACGTCCGCGACCCCGAGCTGGTCCCCATCGCCGAGAAGGTTCAGAAGGGCGAGCGGTTGACCTTCGAGGACGGCCTCGTGCTCTACCGCACCCACGACCTCACGGGCCTGGGCGCCCTGGCGAACCACGTCCGCGTGCAGAAGCATGGGCTCAAGACCTACTTCGTGCAGAACCGCCGCCTCTCCTACACCAATATCTGCTACACCCACTGCCAGTTCTGCGCCTTCCAGGCGAAACCCGGTGATCCCCGGGCCTACGTGCTCAGCGCCGAGGACATCGTGAAGGAGCTCTCCAAGCCCGAGAACGCGGGCGTGAAGGAGCTGCACATGGTGGCGGGGCACTACCCCAAGCTGAAGATCGACTACTTCGAGAACCTCTTCCGCAGCATCAAGGCCGCCTTCCCCCAACTGCACCTGAAGGTCTTCACTATGGTGGAGATGGACTACTACGCCCGGGTGTCCGGGCTGACCGTATCCGAGTTCATCGACCGCTGCGTGGCGGCGGGCCTGGAGAGCTGCCCCGGCGGCGGCGCCGAGATCTTCGACGCGGGCATCCGCGAGGAGATCTGCATCGGGAAGAAGGACGCCAACGTGTGGCTCAACAACGCCGCGCTTTGCCATGAGAAGGGCATCCCCACCAACTGCACCATGCTCTACGGCCACATCGAGCAGCCCGAGCACAAGGTGGACCACCTCCTGCGCCTGCGGGCCCTGCAGGATGAGAGCCTGGCCTCCCGCAAGGCCCACTTCCTGGCCTACATCCCCCTGGCCTACCAGAACGAGAACAACGAGCTGAGCCGCAAGCACGTGATCCACGAGACCACGGGCGTGCAGGACCTCCGCGAGGTGGCCGTGGCCCGGCTGCTCCTCGACAACATCCCGCACATCAAGGCCTACTGGGTGATGATCGGCACCGGCCTGGCGCAGGTGGGCCTCCACTACGGCGCCAACGACCTCGACGGCACCATCATCGAGGAGGAGATCGCCCACGACGCCGGCGCCACGAGCCCCCAGGCCCTCTCCAAGGCCGAGCTCGTGCGCTTCATCGAGGAGGCTGGCTTCGAGGCCCTGGAGCGGGACAACCTCTACCAGACCTACGATCTGGAGACGGGCGCGGCCCTGCCCTGATGGAGCCCTTCGAGACCAAGGCCGAGCTGCGCACGCGCTTCGGCGCGCGGCGGGATGGCCTCGGTGCGGCAGCGCGGGCGGAGGCCTCGGCACGGGTCTGCGCCCACTTGGGCAAGCTCTTCAAGGACCGCCGAATCCGCAGCGTGGCCACCTTCTGGCCCATCCGCAGCGAGGTGGACCTGCGCCCCCTCCTTGCGGCCCATCCTGATCTGACCTTCCTGTTCCCCCGCCTGGCCAGCCAGAAGCCGCCCCGCCTCATCTGGGGTCCCGAGCCTCTGGAGAGGGGGACCTTTGGCCTCATGGAGCCCGCCTTCGCCCAGCACCTCACGCCGCCCGTGGACGTGGTGCTGGTGCCCGGGCTCGCCTTCGATGCGCAGGGTTACCGCCTGGGCTACGGCGGCGGTTACTACGACGCGCTGCTCGCCCACCTGAACGAGGACGTGCTCACCGTGGCCGTGGGCTTCGAGGCCCAGCGCACCGAAGCCGTGCCCGTGGGGCCGCTGGACATGCCCGTGGATGGGCTCGTGACGGAAGCCGGAATCACCTGGTTCGAGGGATGATCACCCCAGCTCCCCCGCGACGAATCCGGTGCTGAACGCCGCCTGCAGGTTGTAGCCGCCCACCGGTCCATCCAGGTCCAGCACCTCGCCGCAGGCCCAGAGGTTTTCGAAACCCTTCACCCGCATCGTCTGGGGGTCCACGGCTTCCAGGCGCAGGCCGCCCGCCGCCACTTCGCCCCGGGCGAGGTTCACGGAGCCGGGTTCGCCCAGGGGCAGCTCCGTCACGGCGGCCACCAGGGCACGGCGGCCGGACTTGGGAAGGTCCTTCAGCCGCTGCTCGGCCTCCATGCCGGCGGCCTTCACCAGGGGCTCGCAGAGCCGCTCCGGCAGGTGCCGCTGCAGCCAGGTGACGACCTTGAGCTGGGGATTCGCCTTCATTTCCGCCTGCAGCTGCAGGTCCACGGCTTCGGGGGTTCCGGCCAACGAGGCGTAGCCCAGCCAGGCGGCCCCCGCACGTCGGGCGGCTTCTGTGGCCTGGCTCAGCTCCAAGGCCGCAGGACCGCTGATGCCCTCCCGGGTGAAGACGAGATCCCCGGCGAAATCCGCCAGCCGCTTCCCCTCCGCGCCAGCCCGGAGCCAGAGGCGCCCCTCGCGCAGGGCGACGCCCTCCCATTCGGGATGCGGGCGTTTCAGGGGGATGGGCGCCAGGGCGGGAAACCAGGGCCGCACGGGCAGGCCCAGGGTCCTGAGCCACCCCAGGGCCTCGCCACGGGTCCCCGTCTCCGGATAGCTGGCGCCGCCGCAGGCGAGGATCACGGCGTCCGCTTCCAGGCGCTGACCGTCCTCCAGGAGGACGCTCTTCACCTGAGGCGCCCTGCCCTCCACGTCCACCACACGGGCCCGGAACCGAACCTCCACGCCCGCCCGCTCCACCAGGCCTTGGAAGGCGGCGACCACCGCCGCGGCGCTGCCGGGGCGATCGGCGGGGAACACACGGCCATTGTCCCGGGTGTAGGTCTCCACCCCTTCGCGGCGCAACAGGCTGAGCACGTCGGCGTTGGTGAAGCGGTGCACGGCGGGCCGGAGGAATCGGGCCTGCTCCTTGGGGAACACCGCAAGCACTTCCTTCACGGGGCCATCGTGGGTGATGTTGCACTTGCCGCCGCCGCTGATGCGGAGCTTCACGCCCAGCTTGCCGTTCGCCTCCAGGAGCACCACTCGGTGCCCGGTAGACGCCGCCTTCCAGGCGGCCACCATACCCGCCGCTCCGCCGCCGATGATCAGAACTCGCATCCCTCCATCATGCCCCGTAGGCGGCCTCCACGAACCGCCAGTCGATCAACGGCTGCACCGCCGCCACGTACTTCGCCCGGCCCGTGGGTCGGAAGTCCGTGGCGTAGGCGTGCTCCCACACATCGAGGGCCAGCACCACCTGCATGCCCACGGGCACGCCATTCTGATGGTCCTCCAGGAAGGCATGGGCCAGCTCGCCGGTGGTGGGGTCCTTCAGCAGGGCCCCCCAGCCGATGCCGGGCATGGTGCAGGTGTCGGCGAAGGCCTTCCACCAGGCTTCGAAGCTTCCCCACCGGGCCGCGATCCGCCGCTGGAGGGGATGGGCGGGATCCGGCGCGCCGGGCGTGGCCGAGAGCATCCGGAAATAGGATTCGTGGAGCCGCATGCCGCTGAACTCGAAACCCAGGCGGCGGCGGTACTCCTTGAGCTCCAAGCTGAATCGGCCTTCGGCTTCGGCCAGGCGCACCGCTTCGAGCAGCTGGTTGGTGCGATCCACATAGCCCCGGTGAAGGGCGAGGTGGTCTGCGAGCAATTCCTTGGAGAGCCCCGGCAGACCGTCGGGGAAGGTGAGGTCGAGGTAGGCATAGGCCATGGGACGCTCCGGGGTGGGTGCCCAGTCTGCGCGCCTCCCGTCTCCCGGACCACCGGAAGCCTCCGCCCCGGGGGGTCGACCTTGTGATGATCCACATGACTTCGGGGATTCGCCGGCCCCACCTTGCCCGCCAGGGGCCGGGGGCTAGGTTGGGGACGAGTCCGTTGCGGGAGGGTGCCGTGCAACCGACGACCTGGATCCTGGTGTCGAATGCCTCACGGGGCAGGATCTTCACCCAAACGGGAGCGAAGCTGGATCTGTTCGCGGCGTTTCCCCACCCGGAGGGTTCCGGTACGGAATCGGAAGCCGCGGGAGGGCTTCGATTTGCCCAGAGCCAGGCCCGCTTCCTGAAACACGGATTGGATCTCCATGAATTCCAGGAGCTGGTCCTGGTGGCGCCATACCCCTTCCTGAGCCTCCTCCGGCAGGCCCTGGACGAGGGCGTCCTGGGGCATGTGGTGGCTTCGTTCCCCCTGGATCTGGGCCACCTCGAGACCGCTCCGGCGATGGAGCGGCTCCAGGAGCTTCGCCCGATCTTCCTCCAGCCCCAAGCGGTGCTGATCGGAGGTTCCGCCTTCCCCACGGAGTCAAGGACGGAACGGGCGCATGCCGCACTTCCAGACATGGGTGGGGCCTCTCAACCCTGAGACCACCCTGGTCCCTGTCCCACCCCAGGGCTCCCAGGGTCGCAGCCTCAAGCAGGAGAAATCATGAGCCAGGAAAACCACGCTCCCCTCGGAACCATCGCCCTCACCTTCCTCGCGGGAGCCGCTGTGGGTGCCATCGTCCTCGCCCTCACGACCCCCAAGACGGGGAAGGAGCTGCGCGGCGACATCAAGGACCTCGGCAACCGCCTGCGCGGCAAGGCCCGGGAGCTGGTGGATGGCAGCGAAGTCACCGCCTGATCCGCTTGGCTCCAAAGGAAAAGCCCCGGGTTGATTCAACCCGGGGCTTGTTGTGGTGGTTCCTCACGGACTCGAACCGTGGACCCGCTGATTAAGAGTCAGCTGCTCTAACCAACTGAGCTAAGGAACCCAACAGAAAGAAAGTGTACCAGCGGGGGGGAATAGGGCAAGCGGAAAATGCGCGCAGGCCCCGGGGACGGCCTCACCCCAGGGCGGGCAACTTCATGGCTTCCCGCACTTCGACCATGGTTTCCGCGGCGACCTTGCGGGCCCGGGCGCTGCCCTCCATCAGCACGTCCTTCAACCCGGATTCATCAGCCAGATTCGCTTCGATCTTCTGCCGAACGGGCTCCGTGCGCTCGATGATGGCGTTGGCCACGCGCTTCTTGCAATCGAAGCAGCCAATGCCCGCCTGGCGACACTCGGTGTTCACGAGGTCGATGGTCTCCCTCGAGCTGAAGAGCTTGTGGAACTCGAACACAGGGCAGATGTCGGGATTGCCCGGATCGGTCTTGCGTACCCGGGCGGGGTCCGAGGCCATCTGGCGGGTGCACTTCTCGAGGATCACCTCGGGGGTGTCGCGCAGGAAGATGCAGTTGTCGTAGCTCTTGCTCATCTTGCGGCCATCCAGACCCGGCACCTTGGGCGTGGACGTGAGCACGGCCTGGGGCTCGGGGAAGGTGGTCACGTCGTAGAGGAAGTGGAAGCGGCGCGCCACCTCGCGGGTGAGTTCCAGGTGGAAGAGCTGGTCCTCGCCCACAGGCACCTTGGCGGCCTTGTAGATGAGGATGTCCGCCGCCTGCAGCAGGGGGTAGCCCAGGAAGCCGTAGGAGCCCAAGTCCGCCACGGCGTTCTGCAGCTTCTCCTTGTAGGTGGGCACGCGCTCCAGCCAGGAGAGGGGCGTCATCATGCTGAAGAGCAGGTGCAGCTCCGCGTGTTCCTTCACGAGGCTCTGCACGAAGATGGTGGCCTGCTTGGGATCCAGCCCCGCGGCCAGGTAGGTGGCCGTGAGCTCTAGCGTGGAGGGCCAGATCTCGGAGACCTTCTCGTACTTGGAGGTCAGCGCGTGCCAGTCCGCGATCATGTAGAAGGCCTCGCCCTGCCCCTGGAGGCGGGTGAAGTTGTCCAGGGCCCCGATGAGGTGGCCGATGTGCTGGGA
This sequence comes from Holophagaceae bacterium, assembly GCA_035254125.1. Taxonomy (GTDB): domain Bacteria; phylum Acidobacteriota; class Holophagae; order Holophagales; family Holophagaceae; genus JAFDVN01. The sequence continues at coordinate 24,792 of DATFAX010000050.1, forward strand.
TCCGGAGGGTTGGATCCCGGAGAGGACGCGCTGCATGGCTTAGACTCCGAGGACGAGGCGGGCGAAGGGATTCAGGTAGAAGCGCTCCGCCACGTAGAAGAAGGGCAGGAGCAGGTAGCCGATGAATCCCAGGAAGAATCCGATGAGCAGGATGATGGAAATGGTCGGCTGAATGCGATCGAAGGTGGGAAGCCAGCGCCAGGGCAGGAACCCGCGCAGGATCGATGCCCCGTCGAGCGGTCCCACGGGCAGCAGGTTGAAGATGGCCAAGCCGATGTTGATGATCACGAGCCGCCCCAGGAGCATCATCGTGAGGACTTCCCCAGGACCCCAGCCGCCAGCCCGGTGAAACGCCTCGGCCTTGGCGAACATGGCCGCATTGAAGACGTTCATCCGGATGAAGGGCTCCTCCGGCGTCCACATTCGGATCACCAAGCCCAAAGCGGGAATGAAGAGCAGGGACAGGAGCAGGTTGCTGGCTGGACCGGCACCGGCGACCATGGCCATTCCCACCCGCTGGGTGAACTTGCGGCTGAGGTGGCGAGGATCCACAGGTACGGGCTTCGCCCAGCCGAGGATCCGCCATCCGCTCAGCATCCCCAGCAGGGGCAGGATCAGCGTGCCCAGGATGTCCATGTGCGCGATGGGGTTCAGCGTCATGCGGCCCAGGCGGCGGGCGGTGTCGTCCTCGAGCCAGTAGGCGGCGGTGGCATGGCTGGCCTCGTGGACGCTGAGGCTGAAGAGCATGGCGACGTAGGTCACCAGGATGGTCTGAAGGCTGATGTTCTCGAACACGGGTGTCCAACAAGGGCCGAGGGGCCCCTCCATGCTACTTCAGCAGGAGGGGCCCCCCGGGTGTCACCGGGCTGGAAAGTCCTCAGATGACGATCTTTTCGTGCACGAGGGCCCCTTCCCGGAAGCGGCTCCAGCGCAGGGGGGTGCAGTCGATGGTCTGGTACTTGCCCGTGATGATGAGCTCGGCCAGGCCGATGCCCACGGCGGGGCTCTCCATGGCGCCGTGGCCACTGTAGCCCACCTGCAGCAGGAGACCGGGGTGCTCCTCGTGCCAGCCCACGATGGCGTTGTGGTCGGCGGTGTTGGTGTCGTAGAGGCCGCCCCAGCCCGCCTTGAGCTTGCACACGGCGGTGGAGGGGATGCGCTCCTGCATGGGCAGGTTCACCTCGTCCCGGTAGTAGTCGGGCTCGAAGGTGGTGTCG
>DATFAX010000051.1:0-142797 GCA_035254125.1 Holophagaceae bacterium
CTTGTCGGGTTCGGGATCCGCGTCCCAGCCGCCCGGGGGGGCCAGGTTGAGGTGGGGGCCGTAGGTGGTGCGGAGGGCATCGAGCGTCAGGGGGGTGCGCGCCATCTCAGGGCCTCATCGTGGTGGGGTCGTCGATGGGCAGGACCATCTCGGGGGCTTCATGGAAGGGATCGAAGGCGCCGCCCAGGCGCACGTTCTGCGCCTTCGCCATGAGGCGGCGCTTACATCTGGGGCAGAGGTCCAGATGGTGGACGTCTCCGGAATGCCGCGCCGCGTCCAGATCCAGCCGCTTGAACAGCTCTTCCAGATCCCGCCGTTGATTGGCGCGGATGAAGGGATCGCCGCAGGTCTTGCAGGCCACCCGGCCCTCGGCTTCGCCATCGGCCTTGTAGAAGCTCACACCCAACTGGGCGGGACGTTGCACGATGTGGAAGAGCTTGCCGAAGGGGAGGCTCAGCAATAGCAGGATCACGGACAGCTCGTGCAGGTACGCGATGGTTCCGAAGTTGCGGCCCTGGAGGAATTTTTCCGAGGCCGTGAGCATGAGCCCCGTGATGCTCACGGCGAGCAGGAGGAGCAGGGGCGCGATGTCCAGGTCGAAGCGCTGCGTGGCCATGTCGCCCTCGTCCTGCCGGCGGCGGATGAAGGCCAGGAGGCAGCCTGCGATCACCATGACGGCGGCCAGGTCCAGCACGTGGAAGGTGAGCCAGGCCACAGGGGAATCCAGGGGGAAGTCCCCGGCGGGGAAGCCGAAGACCCAGGCCTGGTAGTGGGTGACGTCGAGGCCGTGGGAGGTGAAGCGCACCCAGCCGAAAACGAGGGGGAAGGTCACCGCGAAGCCCAGGAGGCAGCCCCAAGCGATGAGGGCATGGGCGCCCCACCGCTTGATGGAACGGCGCTCGATGAAGCGTTGGAGGAAGAGCTGGTCCAGCGCCAACAGCCCGAGGCGGGGAACTTCCAGCAGGCCCTTCGGGGTGAGGAGGCGGGCGACGCTGTGGCGGAAGTACATGGCGGTGGCTGGGCGCTCCACCCAGGACCAGTAGCGGTAGGCGATGCCGAAGATGGCGAACAGGGCCGACAGGAGGTAGCCCAGGAGGGCGGGATCCAGCCAGCGGCCGACCCGGCTGCCGGCCACCACCGACGCGACCACCCCCATCACCGTGAGCAACGCCCGGATCAGGGGGCGCAACTGGAGATCGAGTCGTCGCAAGAGGGCCGGGTTTTGCATCGGAGATCCAGAGTCACAGGATCATCCGATTAATTCCAGATGCAACAGTCTTTATGAAAAGAGCCGAATTTGTCTCAGGTCACAACGACTTGGGGCCCTTCAGGCCCGCCACCCCGGGGTTCACCGCGAATCCGCGGGCCCGGGTGACCTGCTTGAGATCCTCAATGGTGGCGTTGGTCATGGAGGAGGCCATCTGCTCCTTCACGGCGGTCCACGCATCGTGCATGGGGCAGGGCTGTTCACTGGAGCACTCGGGGAAGCCCATGACACAGGCCTTGAAGGTGTCCTCGCCGTCCAGGAGGTGCACCACCTCCTCCACGGTGATCTTCCGGGTCTCCCGGGCCAGGCGGAACCCCCCCTTGGGACCGCGCACGCTCTCCAGCATGCCGCCCTGCACGAGCCCCTGGAGCACCTTGGCGAGGTAGGGACCGGGCAGGCCCAGCTGTTCCGCAAGGTCCTTGGCCATGACGAAGGACCCGTCCTCCGGCAGGGCGGCCAGGGCGCGGAGGGCATAGGCGGAGGCGGAGGAGAAGATCATGGCGGTTCCGTTCCAGGAAGGCGCGGCGCGCCTGGAGTGGGAAACGCCCGGAGGGGGGCGTTGGAACCAGCCTAGCGGAGTCCTTGATCCGTTGGAGGGGATTAGCCCCTCGCCGTGAGCCCGTAGTCCCCGGTGAGCTCCTCCACCAGTTCCCGGACGCTGACCAGCTCGCGGAGGCGCCAACCATTGGATCCAGTGAAGTAAAGGCCGTTTTCCGGGTCTCCGAGGTGGGCGTCGGCCAGTCGGTCGGCGATGCAGTAACCGGCCCCGCGGGCCCCTTCGCCGCGGCTGCAGGGCAGGAGGCAATTGCTGATGCACTTGATGGCGGGGGCGGAACCGTCGGCCACGTGGTCGAGCAGCGGGGTGTGGACGGCCCGGGCGGGCATGCCCACGGGGCTCTTGATGAGGCTGATGTCCTCGGGGCGGGAGCGGAGGATCACATCCTTGAAGTGGTCGGCGGCGTCGCATTCATGGGTGCCGATGAAGCGGGTGCCCATCTGCACGCCGCCGGCGCCCAGGGCCAGGAAGCGTCGGATGTCGGCGCCGTCCCAGATGCCTCCGGCCACGATCACGGGGAAGGTGCCCCAGAGGTCCCGCTCCGCGAGCACCTCGGGGAGGATGGCCTCCAGGGAGAAGGCGGGATCGGCGCACTGCTCCACGGAGTAGCCCTGGTGGCCCCCGGAGAGGGGACCCTCCAGCACCACGGCGTCAGGGAGGCGGTGATACTTCCGCTCCCACGTTTTGCAGAGGAGCTTCAGGGCCCGGGCGCTGGAGACGATGGGTACGATGGCCACGTCGGGGCCGGCCAGCTCCGGCAGCTTGAGGGGCAGGCCCGCGCCGCTGATGACGAGCTGGGCGCCGGCTTCCACGCCTTCGCGCACCACGCGGTCGTAATCCTCGATGGCGCAGAGCGCATTGATGCCCACGGCGCCGTGGCCCTTGGAAAGGTCGCGGGCATCGCGGATGAGGCGGGCCAGCGCAGGGCCATGGTTCAGGTTGCCGGGCCCCACGGGGCGGCCCTGGGCGAAGGTGACGCCTTCGGGATGGCCGTAGGCGGTGCCGATGGCGCTCACGATGCCCACGCAGCCGGTCTCGGCCACGGCGCCCGCGAGGTGGGACCAGGAGACACCCACGCCCATGCCGCCCTGGATGATGGGGTAAGGCAGGTCCAGCTTGCCGATGCGCAAACGGGGCAGGGGCTCGGGTTCTGAAGCGAGGGCCTTCGGGAAGCGGGCCTCCAGCTTCTGGCGGAGTTCCGCGAAGAGATCGCTGGCATCCCGCAGGGCCTTGGGGGAACGGAAGCTGAAGCCATCGAGGCCCCGCTTCAGCCATTCGCGGCCGTCCTCCAGGGCCGCATCCATGCTGCCCAGCATGGGTAGGCGGCAGCTGGCGCGCAGGGAATCGAACCAGGAACCCAGGCCTTCCAGCACGAGGGCATCGGGTTGGGCGTCGATGGCCTGGCGGGCCTCGGCTTCGCCCGAGGCCAGGGCGAAGCGGCGCAGGTCCAGCCCTTCCCAGGCCTTGCGGAGGGATTCGGGTACCGAGGGGCCGTGCACGAGGAAGGAGGCGCCCTCCTCCCGGGCCGCTTCCAGGGCCGCGCGCACCTGGCCACGCAGGCCGCGCACATCCAGACCCAACAGGGCGCCCGGCGAGAGGTTCAGGGCCCGGATGCGGGCGCGCAGCTCCTCGGGATCCGGGAAGGCGGGCAGGCGCAGCACGCCCGCCCCGCCGGACGCGGCGAAGGCCCCCGTGAGGCGGTCGCCGCCTTCAGGGAACCAGCCCTGGATGAGGGTGAGGCGGGTGGAGCCGGGGAACACGGACATGGGCATGGGACCCCCTATCGGATCAAGCTGAGCAAGACGCCGCTCAGGGTCAGGTGCAGCAGTTCTTCCACGCCGGCGGTGCGGGGGCCGGGCTCCCGCGCCACGAGGCGACGGTGGAGGAAGGGGCGGGCGAGGCCGAGGACGCACCAGGCGGCCCACAGCTTGGAGATGGGGTGGGGCAGGAGGAAGGCGGCGCCGAAGGCGAGGGCCTGCCAGGCCAGGGCGCGGATCAGGTCGGACCGGTCCAGGGGCCCCTTCAGGCGCAGCCGCACGAAGGCCAAGCTGGCCAGCAGGGTGGGCGCCAGGGGGGCCCAGGCCTGCAGGGCTTCGGACAGCGGCGCGCGCTGGACCTGGAGCATGGCGGGCAGCAGGAGGCTGAAGGCCAGGGCCCCGAGGGCCTCGGGCAGCCAGCTGCGCTGATCCCGACGGGGGCGAGCCAGGGCGAGGGTGGCCAGCAATCCGGCGGTGGCCAGCCAGGGCAGGGCCACCCAGGCGCTCCGGGCCCCCAGGAGCCCCAGCCCCAGGGCGGCCCCGAGGGCGGGGAGGGCGGCGGCGGAGGGTACGCGGGCCCCGGCCCGGTAGCGCGCGAGGGGCTCCCGCAGCAGGAGGCCCGAAAGGCCGAGGAGGGCGATGGCGCCGGCGGCGAGGCCCGGCCGAAGGGCGAGTCCCACGCCCACCGGCAGCAGCAGCAGGGCCCAGGTCCCGTGCTCCGCGGGCAGGAGCGCGCGGAAGTTCAGGGGACGGGGCGGGAAGCTCATGCCAGCACCTCAGCCAGGGCGGCCCGCAGTTGGCCGCGGTAGAAGGCCTTCAGCTCCGGGTCGGAGACGAAGGGCGTCATCATGGTGGAGCGTAGCACCAGCAGCTGGGCATCCCCTTCCCATGTGGCCGGATCCGCGCCGAGCTTCGCCAGGAAGGGCTTCACGCCGGGCCCGTGCGTGGCCGCGCGGAGGACGGTGCTGGTGAAGGAGAAGGGGCCCTGCCCGGCGGGATTGAAGGCCGCGAGCACCTTGGTGCTGAGGGCGTTGAGGTCCTCAAGGGAGCAGGGGCCACCCTCGGTGAAGGCGAAGAGGATGACGTCCAGATCCGGGGCGGTGAGCAGGTGGGCCGTGGACCGTCCGAAGGGCTTGCCGTCCAGCAGTTCGGCCATCCCCCGGGAGGTGCGCAGGCTCTCGCCGAGGATGCGCCCGTATCCGGCGGCGTCCAGGCTCACGGCCCGGTGGGCCATCCAGCAGGCGGCCACGGCGGCCCCGGGGCGGCTGCCCTCCAGGGCGTAGGTGCCCGGGTGATCGGGGTTGCCCTGGTTGATGTAGGCGGCGGGGCTCGCCACGGCGGTGCGCACCCGCTTGTCCCTGAAGGCGATGGCCCCGGCGGGGTAGGGGATGTAGCCGAGCTTGTGGGGATCCACGGTGGCGCCATCCACCTCGGACAGTGCCGCGAGGGCGCCTCGCTGGGCATCGGTGGCATCGGGCACGAGTCGTCTCAGGCCCTCCAGGTCCAGCAGGCCGCCGTCGGGATTCCGCACCAGGGCCCGGGCGTAGCCGCCGTACGCGGCATCCGCGTGGATGAAGAAGGTGGCCCCGTGCTTCGCGCGGAAAGCTTCGCGCACCGCGAGGATCTCCGGCAGGGGATCGAGGCCGCCCCCCTCCGTGGTGCCCACCACGGCCACGCAGGCCAGCACGGGACGCCCTTCGGCGGCCAGGGCCGCGAGCGTCGACGCGAGGTCGGTGGGATCCATGCGCAGGGAGGCGTCCACGGCCACCTTCACCAGGGCCCGGGGGGGCATGCCCAGCAGGTCCACGCTCTTGGCCCAGGAGTAGTGGGCGGTGCTGGGGACGAGCACGGCCCAGTCGGGTTCGGGCCCCTCGCCGGGCCTGTTCGCCAGGAGCTCATCCATGCTGCAGCGACCGAAGGCGGCGCCGCCGCGGCGGGCGAGGTTGCGATAGGCCCACAGGGCCTCCAGGTTGGCCACCGTACCGCCGCTGCAGAGGTGCGCGAAGCCCGTCTCGGGATCGAAGCCGAGCAGCTCGCAGAGGTCCCGGCCCACCTCCACCTCCAACTCGCTGGTGACGGGGCTGGCCTCCTGGGCCACGTTGTTGGGGTTGTAGAGCATGGCCGCCAGGTAACCCACTTGGGCGGGCAGGAGCGTATCGCCCACCATGTGCCCGAGGTAGCGGGGGCTGTGCACGGGGGCCGAACCCTTGAGGCGCGCGAGGAGGCGGCGCAGGGCCGCCTCCGTGCGGGCCTGGGTCATGAGGAAGTCCCTGTCCAATTGGACGATGGGATCCACGGCGTCGGGATCACCGGGGTGGAAGCTGCGCCGCCAGTGCACATGATCCCGGAGGGCATCCAGGAACATCCGTTCCTGGGCATCGGCGTTCTGGCCCTGGGGGCCCAGGAATACGGCGCGGGGATCCATCAGCGGCTCTCGGGTGGGGTACGGTTTCGGCGCGGGGTCCGGCGCGTCACGCGGAGCCGCGGCCGGCCGTGTAGCCGGGCTGGAGCAGGGTGAGGCGGGTGCCCTCCATGCGGAGGATGCCCTGGTCCTGGAGCTTGCGGAGCTGGCGGCTGAGGGTCTCCCGGGCCATGCCCAGCTCCTCGGCCAGCAGGCCCTTGGGGATGTCGAGGCGGAAGGCCAGGCCGGGCCGGGCGTGCTCGTGCAGCCACTCCATGAGGCGGGTCTGGGCGTCCTCGGCCTCCACGCGGTGGAGCTTCTGGGCCAGGTTGCGGATGTAGAGGGCCTGGGCGTGGTGCAACCCCAGGTTCAATTCCATGTCCTGGGCCAGGGCGGCGAGGAAGGGCTGGATGGGCCAGAAGAAGAGCTTGGAGTCCTCGAGGGCTTCGGCGGTGGCGTAGTAGGTCTCACCGCTGAAGAGGGCCGTTTCGCCGAAGGTCTGCACCGGGGAGACGAGGCGCAGGGTCGCAGCCTTGGCGGTTTCGGAGGCGGGGTAGCTGAGCCGGATGCGGCCCTTCACCAGCACGTAGAAACCCTTGCAGGGCTCCCCGCGATGGTAGAGGATCTCCTTCCGTTTCAAGGTGAGGGGCTCCTTCATGGCCGCGAGCCTCTCGAAAGAGGCACCCGTGATGCCACGGAAGAGGGGAGCTTGGGCCCAGCGTTCCATGTCCCCAAGATGCATCAGCATTAGGATGGGCGGGTCCTGAATGTGATCTAGGGCACCCGATCCCCTCGAAAATCCCCAGTCGGGGCGGGGGGAACCCGGAGTCGGAAGTGACCTGGGGCCTGTCCAGACCTGGATCTCCGAACCAGGGCCCGCCGCCGGTACCATTCAGGTCCTGGAGTCTCCATGCCCACCGCCAAGGCGTTCGCCGCCCTCTCCCCCACCGCCCCCCTCGCCTCCCACGAGATCTCCCGCCGGGAGCCCGGCCCGAAGGACGTGGTCATCGACATCCACTACTGCGGGGTCTGCCACTCCGACATCCACCAGGTGCGCGATGAGTGGGGGAGGTCCATGTACCCCATGGTCCCGGGCCACGAGATCGTGGGGAAGGTGACCGCGGTGGGTGCCGAGGTGAAGGGCTTCAAGGTCGGCGACCTCGCCGGCGTGGGCTGCATGGTGGACAGCTGCCGCACCTGCCCCAGCTGTCAGCGGGACCTGGAGCAGTTCTGCGTGGCCGGCTGCGCCTGGTCCTACAACAGCACCGAGATGGACAAGCAGACGCCCACCTACGGGGGCTACTCCTCCAGCATCGTGGTGGACGAGGCCTTCACCCTGAAGGTGAGCCCCAAGCTGGACCTCGCTGCCGCGGCCCCCCTGCTCTGCGCCGGCATCACCACCTATTCCCCCCTGCGCCACTGGAACGTGGGCAAAGGCACGAAGGTGGGCGTCGTGGGCCTGGGCGGCCTGGGCCACATGGCCGTAAAGCTCGCGGCGGCCATGGGCGCCGAGGTGACCATGCTCAGCACCTCGGCTTCCAAGGAAGCGGATGCCCGCCGGCTGGGCGCCACGGGCTTCGGGCTCACCTCGGACAAGGCCACCTTCCAGCGCCTCGCGAGCCACTTCGACGTCATCATCGACACCATCAGCGCCCCCCACGATCTCAACGCCTACCTGGGCCTGCTGCGCATCGACGGCGCCATGGTGCTGCTGGGCGTGCCCCCGGAGCCCGCGCCGGTCGGGGCGATTAGCCTCATCGGCGGTCGCAAAGTGCTCACGGGCTCCCTCATCGGCGGCATCCGGGAGACCCAGGAGATGCTCGACTTCTGCGCCGAGCACGGTGTCGTCTCCGACATCGAGCTCATCCCCGTGCAGAAGGTCAACGAGGCCTATGAGCGCATGCTCAAGTCCGACGTGCGCTACCGGTTCGTGCTGGACATGAAGACGCTCTGAGGCGCCTTCCACGGAAAAGGGGCGAGGCGCTTGGCGCCTCGCCCCTTTTTGTCGGGTGGAATCAGTGAGCGGCGGGCCGCGGCCGGCTGGCGGGCGGGATGATGCCGTTCATGCGGAGGTACTCGACCATCTGCCCGTAGTGGTCCATGCCGTGGAAGGCGAGCAGGGTGGCCTCGCCGATGGGGGTCATGGAGGGGCCTTCGCCGAAGGGGAACTTCAGGGCCCGGCTGCCGTTCTGGGCCGTGATGCTGCGGATGGCCTTGTGGGCGTAGTCGAAGGATTCCTTCAGGAACTTCACGATCTCGGCCTTCGTCTTCAGGTTCGCGGGGCCCATCTCGGGGTCGCCGACCTCCACGGGGGGCTTCTCGCCGAGGATCTGGGAGCCGATGAAGAAATTGACGGCCGCGACGTGCTTGATCTGCTGGGCGAAGGTCTTCACGCCCTTGAACTCGCCATTGGTGGGGGCGAATTCGAACTTCTCCTCGGGCATGGCCTCGGCGGCGGGGATGAACTGGCCCGATACCCACTGGTAGGTGGCATCCATGGCTTCACCCACGGTGGGAAGGGCGGCCGGGGTAGCGGGCTTGGGGGCCTGGGCGGAGGCCGCGAGGCCGCAGGCGAGCAGGAGGGCGAGGGGGAGCGTGCGCATGTCGTTTCTCCTTGAGGGGTGGAAAGGGTACACCCGATGGGCGGATCCGGGCCTCGGATCCGCAGGTCTTCAATGACTCAGACCTCGGCCGGAGGGGCCGCGGGTGCGAAAGCCTGGAAGCAGAGGGCGAAGCCGATGACGCAGAGGCAGCCGATGACGTTGTACCAAAGGAAGGAGACCTTCGAGAACGCGAAGGCGGCGAGCACCACGGCCTCCGCGGCGAGGGCCGCCCAGAAGACCGTGCCGCCCTTCACCCGCTTCACGTAGAAGGCCGTGAGGAAGATGCCGAGGATGGTGCCGTAGAAGAGGCTGCCCAGGATGTTCACGGCCTCGATGAGGGAACCCAGTCGCGCCGCGTACTCCGCGAAGGCCATGGCGAAGCAGCCCCAGGCGAAGGTGGCGATTCGCCCCACCCAGATCTCCCGGGCGGGGTCGCCGCCGCGGAGGCGGCGCCAGAGGTCCACCACCGACGTGGCCCCCAGGGCGCTGATCTCCCCGGACATGGAGGACATGGAGCCGGAGAATACGGCGGCGAGCACCAGGCCGATGAGCCCAGCCGGTAGGCTGCCAAGCACGTAGGTGAGGAAGATGTAGTTGGTGTCAGTGGGGTGCGTGCCGGGATTCGCCTTCTCAATGAGCTGGATGGCCTCCCTGCGCAGGGCTTCGCTCCGGACCTGGGCCTGCTGGAGGTCGGCCTTGGCCGTCCCGAGGACGGCGGCATCGGATCCGTGCCGTGCGGCCACGTAGGCTTCGGCCTTCAGGGCCTGGGCCTCACGCGCGCGGGCGAAGTCGGCCTCAAGGGCCCGGTAGCGGCTCGCGTCGGGGCCCGCCAGCACCTGCTTCACGGGGCCGGGGTTGAAGAAGATGGGCGGGGCCTGGAACTGGTAGGCCACGAAGACGAGCACGCCCAGCAGCAGGATGAGGAACTGCATGGGCACCTTCACCATGCCGTTCAGCAGCAGGCCCAGACGGCTCTGGGTGACGGAGCTGCCCGCAAGGTAGCGCTGCACCTGGCTCTGGTCGGTGCCGAAATAGGAGAGCATCAGGAAGAAGCCGCCGATGAGCCCCGACCAGAGGTTGTAGCGGTTGTTGGGATCGAAGGAGGCATCCACGGGGTTGAGGCGGCCCAGGCTGCCGGCCACGTGGAGGGCGTCCCCCAGGCTCACGTGGGCGGGCAATCGGTGGGCCGTCATGACTCCCGCGAGCACCATGCCCAGGGAGATGATCACCATCTGGGAGCTGTGGGCCCAAGCCACGGCCTTGGTGCCGCCCGTGACCGTGTAGATCATCACGAGCGTGCCCACCAGCAGGATGTTGACGTGGAGGCTCCATCCCAACAGCACCGAGAGCACCAGGGCGGGGGCGTAGATGGTGAGGCCCACGGAGAGGCCCCGCTGGATGAGGAACAGGATGGCCGCCAGCAGCCGCGTCTTCAGGTCGAAGCGGTTCTCCAGGATCTCGTAGGCGGTGCTCACCTTGAGTCGGTGGTAGAGGGGGATGGCGGTGATGGAGAGCACCACGGCGGCCAGGGGCAGGCCGAAATAGAACTGCACGAAGCGCATGCCATCCACGTAGGCCAGGCCCGGCGTGGAGAGGAAGGTGATGGCGCTGGTCTGGGTGGCCACGATGGAGATGCCGATGAGCCACCACTGGTGATCCCGGCCCCCGCCGATGTAGCTGTCGCCCGTCTTCGCGCCGCGGCCCTTGTAGAGTCCCCAGAGCACCACGAGGAGCAGGGCCGCCCCGAGCACGAACCAGTCCAGGCGGCTCATGAGAAGATCCGGCTGAAGAGCTTGAAGAGCAGGATGCAGAGCACCAGCTCCCCGATGACCACGGCGTAGAGCTTCTTCCAGGTGCCCATGAGGGGCGGCGGGAACTCGGCGTGGGGTTCCATCATCGGTGGCTGCCCAGGGCCAGGAGGTTGGCGAAGAGCCGGGTGGCGCCGGGCACGCCCTCGGGCAGCTGGCGGAAGAAGCTGAGGCCCGTGTACACGTAATGGCCCTTGCCGTGATCGGCCACGATCAGGGCCCCGCCGTCCTCCCGCTCACCGGGGTCACCCATGCCGAGCAGCGGTCGGTAGCGGGCATCCCAGCCTTCAGCGTGGTAAAGGCTGCGCTCCTGCACCCAGCCGTCGAAATCCCGGGCTGTGAGCTCATTGGGCCAGTGGAAGGCGGGGTGGCCGGGTTCCAGGAAGCGCACCGGAGCTGTCTCATCGGTGACGCGGGTGCGGCTCACCTTGAAGGGGTAGGGTCCGATGGTGTCCGTCACCATGCCGGCGTTGATGCCGGGGAAACCCGTATTGACCGTGTAGAGCACGACCTCGGTGCCACCCTGTTCCACGTAGGTGTGGAGGCGGGTCTTGAGCGCCTGGAGGGCCGCCCGGGTGTTGAAGGCGCGGATGCCCAGCACGATGGCGTCGAAGCGGGCGAGGTCCTCCCGGGCCAGGGCCTCGTCCGAGAGCAGCTCCACCTCGTAGCCGATGCGCCGGAGGGCCTGGGGGATGTCGTCCCCAGCACCCATCACGTAACCGATGCGGCGGCCGTCGTGCTTCAGTTCGAAGCGCTCCAGGCGAATCCGGGCCTCGGGCAACAGGGTCTGCAGGGGGATGTGGGGATGGTCGATTTTCACGAGGCTGCGAGCCTGCACGAACCCCGAACCGGTGTCGACCTCCGCGCGCAACTCGCCGGAGGCGGTCGCCAGGGGGGGCGTCACCCGGAAGGCGAAGTCCTGATCAACCCCGCTGCGGGCGAGGTCGAAGGTCGCCTCGGAGGGCTCCACCTTCCAACCGGCGGGGGCCTGGAGGCGGAGCTTTCCCCGGGTCTTCCCGGCGCCCGCCACCACCTGGACGTGCAGCTCCTTGGCGGCAGGGCCTTCGAAGACCTGCACCCGCTCCGTGAGGTTCACGAGGGCCGGAGGCAGGATGGCCAGGGGCTGATGGCGCTCGCCCAGCACCGGATCCCGGAACCGGTAGTCCACGGGCACCGTCACTTCGAAGGAACCTTCAAGCCGGGAGAGCCGGGCCCGCAGGCGGAAGGGGGCCGGAGATTCGGGCAAGCCCGCCCAGGCCGAGGCGCCGGGGCCCCCGAGCCAGTGGGGCTGGGCCAGCGGTGTGGTGGCGGGCACCGCGATGGTGAAGGGTTCCGGGTGGGGGACATTGGCCGGCAAGGGTTGATGGAGGGTCCGGGTCTCCAGGGCCCGGGCGCCCTCGGGCGTCATGGCTTCGAGGGTGAGGGATTCCAGGGTGAGGGCCCCCTCCCGGCCCACCACGGCGGCGTTCACCGTGAGCGAGTCCCCGGGGGCGGCGCTGGCGCGGTCGGCAATGGCTTCCACCCAGAGGCCCGCAGCGGCGCGGATCGTCTCCTCCAGTTCCGCGGCCTTGGTCTGCACGAGGGGATCGGCCTGGGCCTCCGCAGGGAGCTCGCGCAGGGCGAGCAGGGCGCGGTGGAGCAGGGGCAGGATGGCGCCGGGGCGATCCGCCCGGAAGCCCATGCGGGCCTCGCGCAGGAGGGCGGCCACGTTGCGGCTGCCGGGGATGCGGGTCCACCCGAAGTCCAGCCCCTCGAAGGGGTCGACCTTGGCGGGGCTGCCGGCCAGCTGCTTGAAGTAATCCGGGCGGGTTCCGCGGCGGGCCACTTCCCCGAAGCCCTGGCTGCGGTGCTGGCTCCGGCTCTCGGCGGCCAGCTCGGCGTAGGACTTCCCGAGCACCGGATCATAGGTCCCGAGGTCCACCGTCAGGGTGCCCTCGGAGGGGGCGGGCTTGCCCCCCATGAAGGTGTGGTAGGTGTTCCAGAACAGCCGCTGGGCCTGCCAGGGACGCACGGTGGCGAGCTGGTCGGGGAAGCGCTTGGGGTCCGCCGCGGCGGTGAAGGCCTCCACGGCCAGCATGGCGGAGGCCCGGTGGTGGCCATGGGTGTTCAGGTCCGTGGGGTCGAAGCGGGTGATGATGACGTCGGGCCGGAATGCGCGGATGCGGTAGACCACCTCGGCGAGCATCCGGTCGTGGTTCCAGATGCGCAGGGACTCGTCCGCGGACTTGGAGAACCCGAAGTCCACGGCGGAGGTGAAGTACTGCTCGGCGCCATCGATGCGGCGGGCCGCCCGCAGCTCCTGGGTGCGGATGGCGGCGAGACCATCCCCCAGTTCGGGGCCGATGAGGTTCTGGCCTCCGCCGCCCCGGGTCATGGCCAGGTACGCCGTCCGGAGGTTACGGCCCTTGGCGAAGGTGGTGAGGGCCGCGGTGTTCTCGTCATCGGGGTGGGCGGCCACGTAGAGCACACTGCCCAGCACCTGCAGTTTGTCGAGGGCCTTCTGGAGGTCGGCGGCGCTCTTCACGCTCTGGGCGCCCAGCCCGGCACAGGCCAGCGCCAGGGTGCAGGCGGGGAGGTTCAGCAGGCGGAGGGAAGGGGGCATCGGGTCATCCGGGAAGGAAGACCCAGGGTAGAGCCGGACCCTTCAGGCAGCCAGCTTCGCCTCCGAACCTGGGGCAGGGCGATCCGGGGCCGGGACCGGCGCCCTCAACGGAGGCCGCGGGCCGCGGCCAGTACGCGGAGCCTCGGACCGTCATCGACGGAAGGGACCTGGGATGCGGGTCTCGCCATCCAGAGCAGGGCCCCCAACACCAGGCTGCACAGGCAGGCGACCCTCAGGCCCGAACGAATCACGGCGCATCCCATCAGCAAGCGCGACCCCGCGCTGAGGGTTTCATCGGACGCCGGTCGGTCCCCAGGAGGGTGGATGTCCCAGCGGACATTCCATCCCCCCCAATGCGCGGGTTCGGAGGCCCGTCGGTTCGCCGATCGGTCAGCCCAGATCGGCGACCATCTGAAGCAGACCTTCTTCCCGGATGCGGTGATATTCGCCGATGGCCAGGAGCACCCGCTCCGGATCGCCCGTAGCCAGCGCTTCAACCACGTCCAGACGGGTGGGCTTCACATCCCGGAGGTTCAACCGGTTAGCGTGGGCCTGGGCGAAGAGGCGGGCGCCCCGGGTGAGAACGCTCCGCAGCACCTCCAGGGCCAAGGGCATGCCTGCGGGTCGCACCATGGTGGTGTAGAAACCCAGGTGGTCCTCCAAGCCGGCTGAACCGTCATCCAGTCGGTGGGCGAGGTCTCTGAGGTTATCGAGATCGGCGGGACGCAGGCGGGGGAGCGCTTCGGGGATCATGATCCCGAGCATGGCCAGGCCCACCGCGTAGACCTCCCGGATCTCCGTGGGGGAGATGGTGCTGACGATGGTGCCCCGGTAGGGCAGGAAGGTGACGAGCCCCTCGGCCTCCAGCCTCCGGAGCGATTCACGCAGGGGGACGGGACTCACGCCCAGTTCCTTGGCCAGCTCCGTCTGGTGGATGACCTCGCCGGGTTTGAGCTTGCCGAGCACGATCATCTCCCGGATCGCATTGGCGATGCCGGGGATGAGGGTCTGCTGGAGAGGGGCGCGGTTCATGGCTGGTCTCCCCGGCTTTCCGCGCCGGGTGTGCCCGGCCCATTGAGGGCGGCCACGAGGGCATCCACGCGGACCTGGTGGTAATCCACAAGCACCCGCTTGGCCTGCGCCAGGTCGCCGGATTCCACGGCCCGGATGAGGTCCTCGCGGGTGGGGGTCACGTCCCTGAACTGGGTACGGATCGCCTGCATCACGGGGAAGAACCGGACCGTTCGCCACACCATGCTCTCCACGATTCGGAGCATCATGGGCTTGCCCGCAGGTTGGAAGAGGACGCGGTAGAACTCGATCACCGTCTCCGGGGAGCCGCCCCCCTGGCTCAGTTCCTGGGAGAGGACCCTCAAGAGCTTGAAATCGTCCTTGGTGAGGCGGGGGAAGGCCAGGTCGGCCAGGGCTAGCTCCAGGGCCATGCTCACGTCCTGGATCTCACGGATCTCGTCCACGGTGACCGGGGTGACGACGGCGCCCTTGAAGGGGAGGAAGGTCACGAGCCCCTCGGCTTCCAGGCCTCGGAGGGCTTCCCGGAGGGGAACGGGGCTCACCCGGAGCTGCTGGGCGAGGTCCGCTTGGCGGAGCCGCTGGCCCGCAGGCAGTTCCCCTTTGAGGATCTGCTTCCGAATGGACTCCATGATCCCCGGGACGAGGGTCTGGGTATCGAGGAGGCTCACCAGGGAGCTCCCGGCATCTGGATCACGCCCTCAGGGCGGAGGGAGGTGTGCTTCCTGGGGGGACGGGGCTGCTGGCCGGAGGGGGTGTGCATTGATGCCGATTCTTCAATATTTGAACTGAACGGCATGCCCCCCTTCGGCCATGACTTTCAGCAGGTCCTCCGTGTGGACGCGCAGGAAGGCCTCCAGCACCCGGCACGCTTCCGGCACGTCCCCGGATTCACAGGCCGCTACCACGTCCCGGCGGCTGGGTTGCAGGGTCCTGCGGATCTGGCGGACACCCTGGAGGGCCTCGAAGAACCGCACGGAGCGCCAGACCAGGTGCTCGATGCTCTGGAGGATGAAGGGCATGCCCGCGGGGCCCAGCAGGGTCCGGTAGAACTGGACCACCTTTTCCGGGGTGGCCTCCGGGGTGGCGATCTCATCGCACAGCTCATAGAGCCGTCTGAAATCGCGTTCGGTCAGGCGGGGGATGGCGAAGGGGAGGAGGGCCAGTTCCAGGGCCACGGAGGCCACCTGGATCTCGTGGATCTCCGAGGCGCTCACGGGGGTGACGATGGTGCCCCGATAGGGGAGGAAGGTGACCAGGCCCTCGGCTTCCAGGCGGCGGAGCGCCTCCCGCAGCGGCACCGGGCTCACGCCGAGGGAGTGGGCGAGATCCGTCTGGTGGAGCACCTCGCCGGCCCGGAGCTGCCCCCGGAATACGCGTTCCCGCACGGCCTCCACGATTCCGGGGATCAGGGTCTGGTTGTCGGTGGCGGGCTTCATGGGCAGGGCTCCGAAGGGTCCGTCCGGGGGCGCTCCGGGCATTGGATGGGCCTGGCTCGGAAAGGGGGGCCCAGCTCCGGGATCAGCCTGTGCGAGGTGATTCGGGCTGACCATCTGGATAGGAATCGAAATGGTTGAATAAACGGGCATCATGTGGTTAAACAAATATTAAATTTGAATAAATTTGTCTAAATCGTTAAGACTTTTGCGAAATAAGTTATTTTCGGGGCCCGCGGTGGCTCCTTGGCCCGAAATAGGGTGGTTGCCTGAATCCCGGCCCGATCTTTTTAGCGCTCCGGCCCCCACCGACCGACCCGGTCCGGTGCGAGGTCCCGTCCGCCACCACCTCCCCGCCCCTGCGAGGCCCCCGACCAGGGGGGCGCAGGGGCGGGCTTCCTCTTGTAGCTCGCCATGTGCCCGCCTCTCCGCCCCGCCCCTCCTGTCCTCCTCGGCCGCGAGCCGAAGGGGGAGCGCGTCCGGGGCCTGGGTGGACCTGGACCCCGGGAGTCTCGACAGGGATGTGTTGACGCTGGGGATTCCAGCAATTCCGGCGTGCGCCGATAAGATCCGTTCAGATGCGCCCGCTCCCCCGCTTCCTCCTCGTGGTCCTCTGCCTGCTGCTTCCCTTCGGCGGGGCCATCCCCGCGCAAGCGGAGCCAACCGCGACCCCCCGGAAGACGGTGGTCGTTCTTTATTCCCTGGATCAGGATGTTCCGGGACTGCGGGAATTGGGCAATGCCATCACCGAGGGGCTCCGGAAGGAGGCTGGGGGCGCCCTGGACCTCTACAGCGAGTACACGGGGCTGGGGCGCTTCTCCGGCGCGCATTACGAGGCGAGCCTCCTCAACCTCTACAACGCGAAATATGCGGGCCGCAAGGTGGACCTGGTGGTGGTGGTGGGGCCCTCGGCCCTCGAGTTCCTGGTCAAGAAGGACTTTCTGCCCGGGGTGCCGGTGGTCAGCTGCTATGTGGCCCGCCGCTTCGTGGAGGAGGCCCAGAAGAAGCGGCCCGACTTGACGGGGGCGATCCCCGCGCGGAACGCCCCCATGACCCTGGAACTCATGCTCAGCATGTTCCCGAAGACCAAGCGCATCCATGTGGTGCTGGGGGCCAGCGAGTACGAGCGGAACCAGGCGGAGATGGGCCGCCTCATCTTCAGTTCCTTCTCCAACCGGGTGGAGATGGAGTACCTCAATGACCTCTCCCTGGAGCAGATCGAGGCGAAGGTGCACGCCCTGCCCGAGGAGGACCTCGTGCTCTTCGGTAGCCTGATTCGGGATGCGGCCGGGCGGGATTACCCCACGAACGACGCCTTGGCGCGGATCTCCGCCCGGAGCAGCCGCCCGGTGTTCGGGGTCATCACCGAAGACCTCGGGAACGGCCTCCTGGGGGGTGTGCTTCTGAGCATGGAGCTCTCGGGTACCGCGGCCGCGGACGTGGGTCGGCGGGTGCTCAAAGGGGAATCCGCCGCCGCCATCCCCCTGGCGATGGATACCGGGGCGGCCCCCACCTTCGACTGGCGACAGCTCAAGCGCTGGGGCATCCGGGAGAGCCACCTCCCCGCAGGCTCCCTGATCCACTTCAAGGAACCCACCCTCTGGGATGCCTATTGGAAGGAGATCAGCCTGGGGCTGGGCCTCATCGTGGTGGAGAGCCTCCTGGTGATGGGCCTGGTGATCCAGCTGCGCCGGCGGAAGCGCACCGAGCGCGAGCTGGCCGAGGCCAAGGCGCGGTACCGCACGGTGGCCGACTTCACCCATGACTGGGAGTTCTGGGAGCAACCCGATGGGGCCTTCGACTACATCTCCCCGGCCTGCGAGCGGGTCACGGGTCGCCCACCCGCGGACTTCCTGAAGGATCCGTCCCTCTTCGAGGGGATGGTCCTGGAGGAGGATCGGACCCTCTGGAAGGCGCACCATGACCAGGCCTTCCAGGAGGAGGCTGCCACCACCCTCCAATACCGCATCCGGAACCGGGAAGGTGAGATCCGCTGGGTGGAGCAGATCAACAACCCGGTCCGCCTCGAAGGTGGCCAGGTGGCGGGCACCCGGGGAAGCATCCAGGACATCACGGACCGGAAGCAGGCCGAGCTGGACTTGAAGAAGGCCTACTCCGAGATCGGGATCCTGAAGGATCAGCTGCAGGCGGAGAACACCTACTACCGGGAGAAGATCCAGGCGGTGGAGGGCTCCACCAAGCTCCTGGGCGAGAGCGATCCCATGAAGTACCTGCTCTTCCGGATCCGCCAGGTGGCGCCGTCGGAGACGACGGTGCTGATCCAGGGCGAGACGGGCACGGGCAAGGAACTGGTGGCGGAAGCCATCCACTCTCTGGGCACGCGGAAGGATCGCGCCCTCATCAAGGTCAACTGCGCGGCCTTCCCGCCGGGGCTGGCCGAGAGCGAGCTCTTCGGCCATGAGAAGGGGGCCTTCACGGGTGCCCAGGGCCAGCGCAAGGGGCGCTTCGAGCTGGCGGACGGCGGCACCCTCTTCCTGGATGAAGTGGGCGAGCTCTCCCCGGAAATCCAGGCCAAGCTCCTGCGGGTGATCCAGGACGGCCAGTTCGAGCGGGTGGGGGGCACGCGCACCCTCAAGGTGGATGTGCGGGTCGTGGCCGCCACCAACCGGGACCTTGCCAAGGAGGTCGCCAAGGGCACCTTCCGCGAGGACCTCTGGTACCGCCTCAACGTGTTCCCCATCAGCCTGCCCCCCCTCCGGCAGCGGAAGGAGGACATCCCCATGCTGGCCCAGGCCTTCCTGGAGCGGGTCTGCCACAAGCTGGGCCGTCCGACCCTGGCCCTGCCCAAGTCGGTGATCCAGTCCCTCCAGGCCTACGAGTGGCCCGGCAACATCCGGGAACTCCAGAACCTGATGGAACAGGCGGTCCTGGTCTCCGATGGGACGGTCCTGCGGCTGCCCGACCGCCTGGGTGCCGCCGAAACCAGCAAGGCCCAGGGGTCGACGGCCATGCCCACCCTGGTGGAGCTGGAACGCGACTACATCTGCAAGGTCCTCAATGCCACCAACTGGAAGGTGGAAGGGGCCCAGGGGGCCGCGGCCATCCTCGGCATGCGGCCGAGCACCCTGCGGTCCCGGATGCAGAAGCTCGGGATCGAGCGCGGCACCGACTGAGACGGCCACGAAATACCGCCAACCGCGATATTTCGCGGGATTCGTGGCCTTCCAGGATGGACTGAAGCTCGGAGGGAAGGCGGCTAAGTGCTTCATTGAAGAGGCTTGGTGTGCCGCTCTCCGGCGTGGGGGCACTGGCACCGGGTTTGCCTTTGGGAAGGTCTGCAATTCCCTTCTCTGAGGTACCCCCTTCCATGAACATCCAGGCCCACAAGCAGGCGAAGGTGCTCAGCGCCCGGCTGACCGCCCATCCCGGGAAGGAGATGGAGCTCCGCCAGACCCTCCTGGGCCTCCGCCGGGAGATCCTCCTCCAAAGCGGCTGCCAGGAGTGCTCCATCGGCCTGGACGCCGAGGATGATTCCCGCTTCCTGATCTTCATGGTCTGGAAAGGGCAGGCCCACCTGGAGGCCCACCTCGATTCCGAGGCCTTCCGGGTGCTGTTGGGGGCCACCCACGTGCTCGCCTACCCCTCGGGGTTCCAGTACATCGCCACCGACACCGCCTCCTGCGAGCCCGATGCTGCGGAACTCCATCCGGGCCCGGTCCGACCGAAACCTTAGCTGCCGGCCTCCGGATCTCGATCCGGGCCCCCTGACCTCGCGCCCATCGTCGCCTCGAATTTTCCCGCTCCGCCCCCAAAGGACCGCCATGCGAAAGCTCAGCCTCCTCCCCCTCGTCCTCCTCGTCGGCCTCCTGGTGGCCTGCGGCGGTGGCGCCAGCGCTCCCAGTTCGGGCGGGCCGGTGTCCGCGCCCGCGGGGGTTCCCGCCACGGGGCTGGCCTACGCCGATCCCGTCAGCACCGGCTGGCGGCTGGTGAAGGATCCCAATTCCACCCCCACCCGCCTCCTGCTCAACCTGGTGGGACCCGCGGGGCTCAAGAGCCGGGGCATCGGCTTCAACCTGCAGGCCCCGGCCGCAGTGAAGTTCGGCACCTTCGATGTGCCCGTCCCCGATACGGACAAGACGACCCACCACCCCATCAAGGATCTCGGCGTCTACTACCTGCTCAACACCACGCCCCAGCTGGGCTGGTTCCCCTACACCCCCGGCGTCCGGCATCCCCTGGAACCGACCCTCCTGGGAGGCGGCCTCAAGAAGGGGAACGTGCTCACCGTGGGCATCTTCCAGAAGGATCGTCGGGAGCCCGCCAAGGACTCGGGGGCGCCCCTCTGCCAGATCGCCCTGGAGTTCAACCCCGCCGCCCAGGCCGCGGCCGGGGATGTGCTCCCGCTGGTGATCCCCAAGGCCCAGTACATGGCCGAAGACGTGGGCCAGGGTCTCGAACTGACCTTCGAACTGATCGACAAGGCCCATCTGGTGAAGACCCAGATCGCCGTGGGGAGCCTCCATGCGAACTGAGCGCCCCTCCGCCTCCCCCCTTGAAGGAGTTTCCATGCACCGCCCGAATCCGCACCGCCGTGGGGGATCGTTGTCGGCCCTGGCCCTGGCGCTGACGCTCGGTTGGGCGCCCGCCGCCCTCGCCCAGACCGCGGCCCCCCAGCCCGCCCTCGCCCCGGCCCGCCTCCAGGCGATCCGGGCCGAGCAGCCGAGCCGCCAGGCCCGGGCCCAGGCCCATGTGATGAACCTGCGCGCTGAGCTGGGTCTCACGGAGCGGGACACCTTCGCCCCGGCCACGGCCTTCACCACGCCTGCGGGCAAGACAGTGGTTCGCCTGAACCACACCTACCAGGGCTACCGGGTGCTGGGCAGCCAGGCCATCGTCCACGTGTCGCCGGAAGGGGAGATGAAAGCCCTGCCGCGGGCTGTGCAGGCCGGCATCACCCTCTCCGGTGAGCCGACCCTGGCCCCCGAAGTCGCCGTGGCCGCCGCCCTCAAGGTGATGGCTCCCGCCAATCCGGCCCGGGTGACCACCCGGGTGGAGCGCATCGTCTTCCCCGTGGACGCCGCCGGCGACCTCGTCATGACGCTGGATCCCGCCACCGGCCGCCAGATCCCGGATCGCACCCGCATGGTGGTGCCCATCTTCACGGGCCCGTACATGTGGGCCTACGAGGTGCAGGCCTTCGAGCCCACGGGCCCCCTCGGTCCCCGGCTGATCTCCTACACCATCGATGGGAACACGGGTCAGCTCCTCCGCGTGATGGACCTGATGCAGCGCGTGGAGGTCACCCCCCAGCAGGGCACCGGCCATGGCCGCTACGTGGGTACGGTCTTCATCCCCACCAGCCAGATGCTGAACGGCACCTACGCCCTCTTCGATCCCACCCGGGGCACCCTGCCCAACCCCTGGCTCGCCACCTGGACCCCCGATGCCTCTGGCTGGACCCCCTCGGCCCTGCAGGTCTTCTACTCGGGTTCCGACGCCCAGGGTGTGAACGACCACTCCATGTGGTCCTACTCGGACAACCCGGTGAACACCTGGGGCGATGGTCACCCCTTCACGGCCTGGGGCAACCTGGGCGGCGCCAACGGCCAGAGCGCCGCCGTGGACGCCATGTGGTCCATGGCCACCACCTGGGATTTCTACGCCAAGGTGCTGGGCTGGAACGGTCCTGATGGCCTGGGTACCGCCACCTACGCCGTGGTGCACGCCACCGACCAGTACACCGTGGACAACGCCTACTGGAACCCCTTCACCAAGCAGCTGGCGGTGGGCGCGGGCAGCTCCACGCTGCCCCCGGGGCACCCCTACTACGATCCCCATGGGTTCAAGGAGATGGGGGACTTCGACGTCATCGCCCATGAAATGACGCACGGGGTCACCAGCCCCACGGTCAACTTCGTGAATGCGGCGGGGTACGAGGAAGCCGGCATGGCCGAGGGCACCTCGGACTTCTTCTCCGCCATGATCCGGGCCTGGGCGGCGCGGCCTGCGGGGGCCCCCGACAATGCCATCCCCAACACCTTCGGCGACTGGCAGATCGGCAAGAACATCACGCAGGACGGCCTCCCCCTGCGTTATCTGGACAAGCCCAGCAAGGACGGCCGCAACGTCGACGCCTGGTTCGACGGCGCCCGCTTCATGGACGGTCACTTCAGCGCGGGCATCGTCAACCGCGTCCTCTATTTCCTCTCCCAGGGGGCCTCAGCCATCCCCGGGGCGGACAATCACAGCCCCTACCTGCCTGGCGGCATGTCCGGCATCGGCAACGATGCCACCGCCCGCATCTGGTTCGCCACGGTCACCGAGCGCCTCGTGGGCAATCGCGGCAACCTCACCTTTGCCGATTGCCGGGCGGAGGCCATCGCCGCGGCGAAGGACCTCTACGGGAACGGGGCCGACTGCCTCCAGTCCCAGGCCGTGGAACGGGCCTTCTCCGCTGTGAACGTGGGCCTCGCCCCCGGGCAGGCTCCCCGCACCCAGGTGATCTTCGAGGGCTTCCGCAACGGCGATTACATGGATCTGAGCCACAACACCGGGAACCCCGGCGGCTTCATGAACACCCGCCAGTACTTCCCCTGCGGCGAAACGGTCTTCCCCAAGGCCACGGTGCTCAACAACGCCAACACCGCCTTCACCATCAGCCTGGGCGGGCCCGCCATGTTCAATGGTTCCGAGTACTACGTGGGGAAGGGCGGCCGCATCAATGCCGATGGCTCCTGGACCACCCCCTGGGACCTGGGCTGGTACGACTTCTCGGCCACCAGCGTGGCGGACCCCACCCAGTTCGCGGAGAACCGCTGCTTCCTGGTGAACCTGGACTCCGACATGGATCTCGAGGTGGATGCCATGGACATGGGCGGTTTCGCCTTCTCCTGGTGGTTGGGCCGGGCCATCAGCCCTTCCCACTCCATCTTCAATGCCCCATGGACGGATGATGCCGACGTCGCCGGCTTCATCGACGCCATGGAAGCCACCTGGCCGGTCAAGTGAGGATCCCCATGCGCATGACGACTCCCTTCTCCCTGATCCTCACCGGGTTCACGCTCACCCTGGCCCTGGCCTGCGGTGGCGGGAGCGGCAGCTCCGCCTCCGCCCCGGCCCCCACCGCCACCACGGCCACGGGTCTCGCCTATGTCGATCCCACCAGTGGGGATTGGCGGCTCATGAAGGACGCCGCCTCCACCCCCAACCGCCTCATCCTCAACCTCGTGGGCCCCGCCGGCTTCAAGAGCCGGGGCGTGGGCTTCAACCTCGTGGCCCCCGCTGGGGTGAAGTTCAAGACCTTTGACAACGGCCTGCCCATCAATGATCTGAATGTGTACGAACTCCGGGCCGTGGGTTCCCACGATCCCGTGGAGCCGCTGGCCCTCACCGGCGGCCTGCTGCCGGGCAACAAGCTCTCCGTGGGCGTGTACCAGAAGGATCGCGACCGCAGCGCGAAGGACTCCGGCGTGCCCCTCTGCCAGATCGCTCTCGCCCTGGACACCACGCAGACCCTCACCTCGGGGACTCCCTTCCAGCTGAGCATCCCCAAGGCGAAGGCCATCCCCGAGGACATCGGCCTCCTCACGGATCCCCTCCCGGTCCTCGCCCAGAAGATGAAGATGGTGGACATCTCCATCAGCGTCGGCACCTTGAGCGCCAAGTGAGCGAGCCCACCATGCCCATCTCCGGAGATTCCATGACCCGCCCGTTTCCGCGGTCCTTCGCCGGCCCGCTGACGACCCTGGCCCTCGCCCTGGCGCTGGGGAACCCCCTGTCGGCCCAGGCCGCCCGCCTGCCCTTGGCCAAGACCGAACTGGCCGCCCTCGAGGCCCAGCGCCCTGCGCGCGCCATCCAGGCCCAGTCCGCCCTGCTCGGCCTCCGCACGGAGCTCGGCCTCGGTGAAGCGGCCGGCTTCATCCCCCATCACGCCTTCACCAACCCGCAGGGGCGCACCGTGGTGCGCTTTCACCAGACCCACAAGGGGTTCCGGGTCTGGGGCGGTGAAGCCATCGCCCACGTGGAAGCCGAAGGCTCCGTGAAAACGGAGACCCAGGGTCTCAAGACGGGCATCACCCTCGAGGGCGCAGGCCCGAGCCTGGGGCTCGACGACGTGAAGGCCATCGCCCTGAAGGACCTCGCGGCCAAGGGCCCCCTCGGCATGGAACCCAAGGTGGAGGCCATCGCCTTCCCCACCCGGTTCAACGGCGGCATCGTCACCCGCTGGGACGCGGAGAAGCAGGGCTTCGTCTTCGACCGCGAGATGAGCCTCCCTCCGCATGCGCCCACGGCGGACTATGTCTGGGCCTATGAGGTGCGCACCCTCCTGTTCAATCCGAAGGATGGCCACAAGGAGATGTGCTACATCATCGATGGCACCACCGGTCGCATCCTCCGCAAGTGGAACGATCTGCAGGCCGTGGCCGCCCTTCCGCCCCCAGCCGACACCCCCGCCACGGGCACGGGCAACAGCTACTTCCGCGGCACGGTCCCCCTGGGGACCACCCTGGCCGGCGATGGCACCTACAGCCTGCGATCCATGACCCGGGGAACCCTCCCCCAGCCCTGGCTGGCGGGGCAGGGCATCACGCAGACGGGCCTCACGGCCTATTGCGGCACCTACACCGTAAGCACGCAGGAATTCGGCTTCCTCCCCTACGCGGGCCACGTCGGCAACACCTGGGGCGATGGCACCATCATCCCCTTCCCCTTCGACATGGACACGGCCCAGACCCTCCTGGACTTCAGCCCCGACGGCGACACCGCCTGGCTGCGGGGGGCCTTCGCTCCCCAGGGCGAGACCAGCGCCGTGGACGCCCACTATGGGCTGAGCGTTTCCTGGGATTTCTTCCAGAACGTGTTCAACCGCCTGGGGCCTGATGGCGTTGACAGCTCCACCTTCGCCATCGTGCACAAGATGGTGCCCAACTACTCTGTCGGCCAGTTCCCATACGCGGACAACGCCTTCTGGTCCAACACCTTCTTCGGCATGACCTTCGGCGAGGGCACCCGGGACCTCTTCGGGGCCGGGGCCGGGATGACCGCGCTGACGGAACTCGACATCACGGGCCACGAGCTGTCCCACGGGGTGTGCTTCAACAGTGCGAACCTCATCTACAGCGGCTTTTCCGGCGGCCTGAACGAGGCCAACTCCGATTGCTTCGGAAAGATGATCCAGGCCTACGCGGATGGGGGCGCCACCGGCAGCACCGTTCCGGATTTCAACCCCAAGTCCCTGAGCAACTGGGAGATCGGGCGCAATTCCGCCCCCCATCCCCTGCGCTACATGTACAAGCCCAGCCTGGACGGCATCAGTGCCGATGGCCTCTACGACGGCCTGGATGAGATCGACGTCCACTACAGCAGCGGCCCCCTGAACCGCATGTTCTTCTTCCTCTGCGAGGGGGCCTCCGCCAATCCGAGCGATCTCACCCACAGCGTGTTCCTGCCCGGAGGCATGGCCGGCATCGGCAACGACAAGGCCGCCCGCATCTGGTACAAGACCCTCACCGAGCACCTGGCGAGTGATGCGGATTATCCCGCGGCCCGTGCAGGCGCCATCCTCTCGGCCCGGGAACTCTACGGCCCCGGCTCCCCCGAGGAGGCGGCGGTCATGAGCGCTTTCTCCGCCATCAATGTGGGGCTCGCCCCCGGACAGGCGCCCCGGCCCTATGTCACCCTGCCCGTGGTCAACGGGCCGGGCAGCTGGCTGGACGGCAACGCGTATCCCCATGGCGTCCTCCGCAAAGTGCAGCCCTTCCCCACCCGGACAAACGTGCGCATCCACGCCACCGTGCTGAACGCCGCCGACCAGAGCGTCAACTTCGACCAGACCCCCAGCTGGAATTACCGGCCCGCGGGCACCATCAATGCCGACGGCACCTGGACCACCCCCAACTGGCCCTTCTATGGCGACCTCCTGCAGTTCCAGGTCAGCGCCCATGCGGATGCGAACCAGTTCGCCCGGGGCCAGGTGATCCTGGTGGAGCTGGATGGGGATCAGGACACGGAAGTCGATGCCCTGGATCTCGGGGCCACGGCCATGTCCTATGGCTTCAATTCCTACAGCAGCCCCTTGCCCCACGCCCATGTGTTCGGGGGCGGTGAGTGGGACTTCGTGATGTTCAACCAGGCCTTCACCAACGGCTATCCGGTCAAGTAGGGAGCGAACCATGCAGACCCTCCGCATCCTCCCCGCCGCCCCGAAGGCCTCCTTCGTCACGGCCTGCCTGCTCGCCCTCCTCACCGCCTGCGGTGGGGGTGGCAGCTCCTCCAAGCCCGCCCCGGCCGCTCCCACGGCGCCCACCTTCACGACCGCTCCCGCTTCGATGACGGTGGTGGCCCCGGCCCCGGCCACCTTCACAGCAGCCGCCACGGGGGGCACGGTCACCTACCAGTGGAACCGCAATGGCGCGCCCGTGGCCAACGCCACCAGCACGAGCTACACCACGGCGGCCACTTCCGCTGCCGATGACGGCGCGACCTTCACCGTCACGGCGTCCAACGCCACGGGCTCCGTGACCAGCAGCTCCGCCACGCTCCATGTGAACTTTGTCGCCCTTCCCGGTCAGCCCACCACCCAGCTCGCCCCCACGGGCGGCACGGCCACCTTCCAGGTGGGCGCCCAGGGGCCCGTGGGGGGCACCCTGCACTACCAATGGCGCAAGGGCGGCGTGGCCATGGCCGGCGCCACCGGCGCCACCCTCACCCTCACGGGTGTGGGGGCCGGGGACATGGCCAGCTACACCTGTGACGTGTACAGCACCCTGAACGGAACCACCACGGCCACCGTCCAGAGCGCCGCGGCCACCCTGGCCCTGGTGGATCCCCCGGTCATCACGGGGCAGCCTGTGTCTCAGGCCATCGTCGAGGGGAACCCCGTCACCTTCTCCGTGACGGCCACGGGCACCGCGCTGTCCTACCAGTGGCGCATCCGCACGGCCAGCCTCACGGCTGACATCGCCGGGGCCACGGGTCCCTCCCTCACGCTTCCTTCCGTCACCGAGGCCGATCAGGCCAGCTACACCTGCTTCGTGTCCAACACCCAGAACGGGGCCACCGACATCCGCAGCTCCCTGCCCGCCACCCTCAGCGTGGTGAGCCTGCCTGTGATCAGCACCCAGCCGGTGGGCACCACGATCTTCCCCGGTGATCCCCTCACCCTTTCCGTGGCCGCCACCGCCAACGGCGTCCTCAGCTACCAGTGGAAGAAGGGTGGCGTGGCCATTCCCGGCGCCACCTCGGCCACCTATGCCGTGGCCAGCGTCACCCTGAGCGACGATGGCACCTACACCTGCGACGTGACCAACACCAAGGCCGGCACCTCGGCCACGGTCACCAGCCAGGCCGCCGTCGTGGTGGTCCAGGGGGCCCCTGCCATCACCACCCAGCCGGGCAACCGCAGCGTGATCAAGGGACAGACGGCCACCTTCAATGTGGTCGCCAAGGGCGTGAACCTCACCTACGCCTGGTACAAGGATGGCGTCCTGATCCCCGGCGCCACCAGCGACACCTACACCACGCCCGTCACGGTCCTCACGGACAGCGGCAGCAAGTACAAGTGCACCGTGACCAACAGCTTCGGCTCCACCACCAGCGATGAAGCCACCCTCACGGTGATCGACGTGCTCGCCACCTTCACGGCCAGCACCTCGACCCTCACCTTGGGTGAAGGGGTGATCCTCACCTACTCCTTCCGTCCGGGCACCTCGGCCACCCTCCAGGTGGGCAGCGGCACCCCCGTGGCCGTCACCAGCGGCGGCAACTCCGTTCAATATCCCAGCACCAACACCACCTACACCCTGGCCGTCACCGATGGTGGCGTCACCACCCCCTTCACCCAGAGCGTCGTGGTGAAGACCTACACCCCCAAGCACTTCTACACCGTGAACTTCGGGGATAGCACCATCGCCCGCTATCCCATCGACCTCACCAAGAGCATGTACTTCAGCGCCGCCGCGGGCAGCGCCCTGGCGACGGGTACCGGCCCTGTGCATGTGACCACCTCCCCGGATGAGGCCTACCTCTACGTGGCCAACAACACAGGCAACAGCATCAGCGCCTACAGTGCCGATGCCGCCACGGGGGTCTTGACCTCCCTGGGGGCGCCCGTGCCCCTGTCCACCTACGGCTCGCCTTGGTGCTCGGCGGTGAACCCCGCGGGAACCCGGCTCTACGTCGCCTGCGACAACGGCATCGAGGTGTTCAACCTGGCCTCCGGCGCGCCCCTGGCCGCCCCGGGCCTGGCCTATGCCATCCCCGGCCGAGTCAAGGGCGACCTGCTCATGCATCCCTCGGGCGCCTACCTCTTCGTGCTCGACAACGCCCACGCCAAGGTCATCGCCCTGGCCATCGACCCGGCCACGGGGGCCCTCACCTTTGCGAGCTCCGTGTCCACGGCTCCGAATCCCTCGGGCCTCACCTTCGACCGTTCCGCTTCCCAGCTCTACACCCGGGGAACCGACGCCGGGACGGATGGCAATGGCCACGCGTTCAACGCCGCCATCAACGTCATCGGCATGGACTTCAACACCGGGGTGTTGAGCCAGAAGAGCAAATACGCAGGCTACGACATCAACCCCTACTTCAGCGCGGCCGTGGGGTACGACTATTACGTGGCCCTCGTCCGCGGCCGGAACGAAGCGCCCTATCGTCACGGCCTCAGCTTCAGCAAGAAGCCGGGCATCGACCAGCTCTTCCACGCCTACACCACCGAGACCTACGGCCTGATCCTGAGCGTGTATGACGTGGACGTGCCGAGCGGCACCATCCTGGGGGACACCGCCGACCCCTTCCTGGAAACGGGGGGATCGCCCTTCTTCATCGGCAACGGCATGATCATGTCCCCCGGCGGCGAGAACATGTTGGACGACCGCAGCGGCACCGTCTTCGTCTACATCCTCCCGGACACGAACCAGCTGATGGTCTACCAGAGCGATGCCCAGGGCCGGATCAAGTCCCTGGCGAACTTCTCCGGAGAGATCCCCTTCACGACGGGTGCGAACCCCTCCCACGGGTGCTTCCGCGGCACCTTCCAGTAAGCCAATCCGAGCCTTCCTCTTCTGCACATAGGAGCACCCGTGGCCTCCCCATGGAATCTGCGATCCACCCGCGCGCTCGCGCGCGGTGCCGCCCCGGTCCTCACCCTCGTCCTCGCCGTGAACTGCGGGGGCGGTGGCGGGGGCAGCTCGGCCCCCTCGGTGGCCAAGCCCGTCATCACCACCCAGCCCATGGATCACACCGCCACGGCAGGGCAATACGTCAGCCTCTCCGTGGCCGCCACGGGCACCGACCTCACCTACAAGTGGATGAAGAATGGAGCCGCGATCCCGGGCCTCAGCTCCGCCACCTACTACTCCTTCCTGGCCACCCAGGACCTGGATGGGGCCCGCTATTCCGTGGAGGTCTCCAACCCGGGAGGCAAGGCCCTGAGTCAGGCCGCGGTGCTTCATGTGCTGGCGGCCGACCGGGAGGTCATCGTCAACGGCAGCTTCGAGACCCTGGGTCCCGGTGGGAACGCCACGGGCTGGACCTTCTCCGATGCGAACATGACGGTGCCCTACAGTGCGTTCAGCCTCCAGGCTCCCCCCAGTGCCGGCCTCAACTTCCTGGGGAACGGGTATTGGGGCGCCGTGAAGAGTGATTCCGTCTACCAGACCTTCACGGTTCCCGTGGATGCGGTCACGGCCAACCTGACCTTCACCTTGGCCGTGGCCAACACCTTCGTGCTCACCCAAGGCCTGGTGGTGAACACCTACACGGCCAAGTTGAAGGACACCTCCGGCAATGACGTGCTGCCCCTGGTGGCGAAGTCCGACCAGGATTCCGCGGTCCAGAACGGCGCCCCGGTGGTGACGTCCTACAGCTTCGACCTGATGCCCTACCGGGGGCAGACCCTCCGCATCTATTTCGAGTCCAACCAGACGGATGCCACCAAGAACACCTTGTTCATGACAGACCGGGTGTCCCTCAACGTGACCTTCTGACGTCATTCGGGGGTGAGCCCCGGGTCCGTCCATCGCCATCGCACTCCCAAGGGCCACTTCGCGTGGCCCTTTGGCGTGCCAGGGCAGGGATCCGACCTCGTGCCCGACCGAGCTTCCGAACCGTGGTCGCCGGCCTGGTTTGAGGTGGCTGAGTGGAGGGGCGGTGTTCACGGGGGGAGGGGAGAGCCGCATCTGGACGGGGACGGCCCGGAGCGATAGGGAAAGTCGCGAAATGTCGTGGGCCACGGTATTTCACGGGTCGTGACCCGTGGATGGGGGTTTTAAATTTATCCAAATTTTTCATAAACAAATAATTGATACGAGTTAATAAACAGGAGTTGGATAGCTTGAAAATGGCCCAGCCCATGCAAATGGCTTCGCCACAGATCCACTGTGACCCCAGCGTGACGAACCCCAGGAGCACCCCAGGCATGGACGTGAACCTCCCCAGCAGCCGGAACGGCCCCCCGTTCATACGGCCCGCCGGTGCCCCCTCGGATCCGGCGAAGCCGGGCCAAGGCACCCCGGGATCCGAGGCGGCTTCTCGAGTTGATTGAAAAAAATAATTTCTACCCCCTCCCCACCCCCTCCCTCCTTTCCCTCTGAAAAGGACCGTCCATGAGCCTACTTGGCCGAACCAGTCTCCAGATCGCCGCGGGTCTCGCGGCCATCACCGTCGTAGGGTGCGGCGGCGGTGGATCCTCGTCCCCTGCCCCCGCCCAGGCTTCCACGCCCGTGATCTCCACCCAGCCTGGGGCCCAGACGGTGGTGTCCGGTGCGAACGCCACCTTCACGATCGTGGCTTCGGGCGATGGAACCCTGAGCTACCAGTGGCGCAAGAACGGGGTCAATGTTGCCGGGGGTACCTCCGCCTCCCTCACCATCACGGCCGCCACCTCCGCCGATGCCGGCATCTATGAGTGCGTGGTGACGAACACCAAGGGCAGCTCCACGGAGATCGCCCTCTCCGCCGGTGCCGCCCTGTCTGTGAATACGGCCCCCGTGATCCTGGCCCAGCCCACCAACCAGGCCGCCCTCGCCTCGGGCAGCGCCACCTTCGCGGTGGTGGCCTCCGGCAACGGAACCCTGAGCTACCAGTGGAAGAAGGATGGTGCCACCCTCGCAGGCGCCACGGCCGCGTCCCTGAGCATCCCCTCGGTCGCCGTGGGTGATGTGGGCAGCTACACCTGCGTGGTGACCAACACCCTGGGCTCCACCACCACGACCACGACCACCACCGCCGCAACCCTGAGCCTGGCCACCTCCCCGGTGATCGCCAGCGCCACGGGAACTCAGACCGTGGCCGAAGGCGGCAACGCCACCTTCAGCGTGACGGCCAGCAGCACGGCCGGTACCCTCGCCTACCAGTGGTACAAGAACGGGGCCGCCCTCAGCAATGGCGGGCACGTGTCGGGTGCCACCAGCGCCAGCCTCACCCTCACGGGCCTGGCCCTGGCCGATGCCGCCAACTACAGCTGCGTGGTCACCAACACCCTGAACGGGATCGTCACCACCGGCACCTCCAATGCCGCGGGCCTCGTGGTCGTGGCCACCCCTGTCATCACCGCCCAGCCCGCCGCTGCCACCTTCGTGCAGGGCCAGGCTGGTCAGATGTCCGTGGCGGCCAATGCCGCCAACGGCACCCTGAGCTACCAGTGGGCCAAGGACGGCAGCCCCATTGTGGGCGCCACCGCCGCCACCTACGCCGTGGCCACCATCGGAGCTGCCGACGCCGGCAGTTACGTCTGCACGATTACCAATACCTTGGGTGGCGTCACCAACGTGGTGACCTCCACTCCGGCCGTGCTCACCGTGAACGCCCCGGTGACCATTACCAGCCAGCCTGCCAGCGTCACCCAGATCGAGGGCGGCGCCACCTCCCTGAGCGTCACCGCCAGCGCCGCTACCGGCACCCTCTCCTACCAGTGGAAGAAGAACGGGGCGGACATCAACGGGGCCACGGCGAGCACCCTGTCCTTCGCCAGCCTGGTTCCCGCCGATGCCGCCAGCTACACCTGCGTGGTCACCCGCACCCTGAACGGGACCTCCAGCAGCCTCACGAGCGCGGCCGCGGTCCTCACGGTGAACGCCACTCCCGTCATCACCGCGGCCCCTGTGGCCGCGCCCGTCGCCACCGGCTCGACGGCCACCTTCAGCGTGACCGCCACCTGTACCCCCGGGGCCGTGCTTTCCTACCAGTGGCGGAAGACGCTCGGTGGGACGACCACCAACGTCGGCACCAATTCGAATGCCTACACCACGCCCTCGATCACGGGCGCAACCCTGGCCACCTATGATGGCGCCACCTATGACTGCGTCATCACCAGCACCCTGAACAGCACCACCACCACCACCACCACGACTCCCGTGGCCTTGACCGTGGCTGTGCTTCCCACGGTGACCATCGCCAGCAGCGCAGGTGCATCCCCCAATAACTTCACCGGGGGTGAAGCCGCTCCCGTGCTCACGGCCACCATCACCAATGCGGCCCCGGCCCTCAACGGCACCCCCACTTACCAGTGGAAGAAGGGTGGCGTGGCCATCCTCGGCGCCACCAGCTCCACCTACACCCTGCCCGGTACCGTGACGGGCGCGGACGCGGGCTCCTACACCTGCTCCGTCACCAACACCTACAATGGCGCCGTGGCCACCGGCACCTCCAGCGCCCTCGTGATGAACGTGCTCGCGGCCCCGGTGCTCACCACCGACCTGCCCGCCGTCAAGTACCAGGGTGCCGCGGCCGGCGCCACCACGGGCAACACCTCCCTCAGCGTGGCGGCCTCCATCCCCCAGGGCGGCACCCTCTCCTACCAGTGGAAGCAGTCTTCGGACGGCGGAAACACCTGGATCAACGTGGGCACCAACAGCGCCAGCTACAGCGCGCCCGTCAGCACCGCCACCGCCTACAAGTACTACTGCGTGATCACCAACACCGTTGCGGGTGTAACTGCCACCACCAACAGCTCCATCTGCACCCCGGCGCTCTTCCAGAACGCCGTCATCACCACCCAGCCCGCCGCCACCAACGTGGTGGCCGGGAGCCCGGCTTCCCTCACCGTGGTGCCCGCGGCCATCACCATCGCCGGAACCGTGCAGACCCTCCAGTGGTACAAGGGCTTCAGCACCACCGTGGGCGTGGCCATCCCCGGCGCCACTTCCGCGACCCTGAGCATCCCGGCCGCGGATGCCAGCGATGCCAACTACTACTACTGCATCGTCACCAACACGGTGGCCGGGGCCAACCCCGGTGCCGCCCTCAGCACGGTCACCAGCAGCATCGTGCGGCTGGGCGTGAACACCGCACCCACCATCGTCACCCAGCCCATGGCCGCGCCAGTGGCCACCGAGGGCACCAGCACCGCCAACCTCTTCCAGCTCGGGTCCACCCAGGCGCTGGGCGTGGTTGCCACCGGCGCCCCCAACGCCGTCCTCACCTACCAGTGGCAGAAGAACGGCGCCAACATTGCCGGGGCCAACGGGTCCACCTACGTCATCACCAGCCCCGTCGCTGCGGATGCGGGCAGCTATACCTGCGTGGTCACCAGCTCCATGACGGGCACCACCGCTCAGACGGTCACCAGCAGTGCCGCCAACCTGGTGGTGAACCAGAAGCCCACCAACCTCACGCCCGTCGTGACGGGGAGCACGACCACCGGCCCCGTCACCCTCACCGTGACCCCCACCAACCCCAATGCCGGTGGCTACCTCACCTACCAGTGGAAGCGCAACGGCACCTCCATCAGCGGCGCCATCAACAACGTCTACACCATCAATGAGATCACCAGCACCAGTGCGGGGAACTACACCTGCGACGTGAGCAACGTCTATGTGGCCACCGGCACCTCCAACGCCAGCACGGCCACGGCCACCAGCCCCATCGCCGCGGTGGGTGTGGGCACGGGTGTCACGACGCCGGTCATCACCATGGGCTCCACCAACTACACGGCGGGCAAGACGGGCATCCTCATCTCCTGCGATGCCCAGGTCGGCGCGGCCTATGAGTGGAGCGTGACCAACGGCAGCATCACGGCCGGTGCGGGCACCAACACCATCACGGTGACCGCCGGGAACAACACGGCCCTCCCCCTGACGGCCACGGTCGTGGTCACGAAGAGCACGGGCGGTGCGGTGGCCTCCGCCTCCGCCACCGTGGTTGCCGCGGCCACCACGCCCCAGATCCTGGCCCCGGCCAGCGTGCACCCCGGGGATACCTGGATGAACGCCGGCATGAACAACCAGGCGGGGACCTACCTCTGGACCGTGACGGGCGCGGGAACCCCGACGGGAGGCCTCAACGCCCTCAACCTGCCCTTCAGCGCCAATGCGGGTGCCGTGGCCGGCGACCTCATCAACCTCTCGGCCAACGTGCAGAACGCCGCGGGTGATGCCGCCCCCACGACCACCAAGACCGTCACGGTGAGCACCGGCACCTGGATCGCCAAGGACGGCAACCCCGGCTACTACATCGGTGGCGCCTATACCAACGCCCCCGGGGCCGCGGTGGCCGCCCTGCCCAATGGCCGCGTCCTCGTCTGCGGCGGCGTGACGAACGGTTCCTACACCCCGGCCAACGCGTCGATGTATGACCCCACGACGGGCCGCTGGACCCCCGTGGCGCCCATGAACTTCCCCCGCTCCAACCACGCCGCCACCTACGTGCCGGCATTTGGGGTGGTGCTGGTCACGGGCGGCAATTACGGCGGTGGCACGCACTACAACAACGCCGAAATCTACAACCCCGCCACAAACACCTGGACGGTGGTGGCCACCAACATGACCGTCCCCCGCAGCTTCCACACGGCCACGCTGATCACCTCCGGTGCCAATGCCGGCAAGATCGCCATCATCGGCGGCCAGGGTTCCGGCCAGACCACGGACATCACGAGTCAGATCGGCCTCTACCAGGTGACCAGCGCCACCACGGCCTCCTTCACCACCGCGCCCATCACCCTCAGCCTGCCCCGGGCCAAGCACACGGCCACAGCCCTGAACGATGGCCGCATCCTGGTCGTGGGCGGCCAGGGCCTCACCAACGAGACCTACCAGCAGTCCGAGGTGGTGGACCTCACGGCCTCTTCCAGCAACGCCTGGACTTCCGCCCGCGTGGGCTCCCTCAACCTCCAGCAGCGCCTCTACCACACGGCCACCCTCCTGCCCGATGGCAAGGTCCTCATCGCCGGAGGCCAGCAGTCCCCCACCACCGCGGAACTCTTCAACCCCGCCGATGGCACCTTCACGGCCACCACGGGCAACCTGAAGGGGAGCACGCTGAGCGCCAACACGGGCCGCTACCAGCATGCCGCCACCCTGCTCAGCAATGGCAAGGTCCTCATTGCCGGTGGGCAGCCTTCCAGCAACGGCGTGGCCCAGAGCGCAGAGCTCTATGATCCCAGCACGGGCACCTTCACCAGCACCAGCGCCCCGATGAACAACGGGCGCTTCCAGTTCAACATGGTGGCCCTGCCCAACGGCACGGCCATGGTGGTGGCGGGTAACTGCCCCAACCTGAGCAATACCTCCACCTCCGAGATCTTCGATCCCGCGGCCAATGCCGGTGCCGGCACCTGGACCACGGTCGCCACCATGGATGCACGCTATCTGACCTCGGCCGTGCGGCTCCAGGATGGGCGAGTGATGGTGGTGGGCGGTAAGGCGGCGCTGCAGGGTCTCGATACGAGCACCTCCCCCAGCACCGACGTCTCGATTTCCAAGACCACCCAGATCTACAACCCCACTACGGGCACCTGGTCCAAGGGCCCCGCCATCGCGACTGCGCGTTGCAGCCACACCACGGTGGTCCTGCCCAACGGCAAGGTCCTGGTGGCCGGTGGCACGGGTGCCCAGACCATTGGCGGTCAGACCAACCTGGCTTCCGCAGAGATCTTCGATCCCACGGCCAACAACGGGGCCGGTGCCTGGACCTCGGCCGGCACGATGAACATCCCCCGCTTCGGTCACAGCATGATCGCCCTGCCCGATGGCAAGGTGCTCGTCCTCGGTGGAACGAGCAACGGAACCTCGACCAACACCGCGGAAATCTGGGATCCCAGCACCAACACCTGGTCCTACACCAATGACGGCACGGGGCAGACCACCCTGTCGGAACCGAAGTTCAACGCGGCCGCCGTGCTGCTCTCCAATGGCAAGGTGGTCGTGGCCGGCGGCAACAGCGTCGACCAGTTCACCTGGACCGCGGCGGTGGAGATCTTCGACCCCGCCACCAACAAGTGGACGACCCTGACGCCGCTCAGCAAGTCTCGGGATCGGGCCTTCCCCTTCGCCCTTCCCAATGGGAAGTTCGTGCTCCTGGGTGGTCGTATCTATAACCCCCAATTCGGGAACATGAGTGCAGCGGGCATGAACGGCATGGCCGGAGCGCTCGAGATCTACGACACCCTCGCCAACAACGGTGCGGGTGCCACGGTGCCCACCCTCAATGCCTTCTTCAAGACGGAATCCCGCCAGAGCAATAGCGGCGTGGCGTGCATGCTCGCCAACGGGAAGATCCTCCTGGCCGGCGGCTCCGTCAGTAGCACCGGGGGTTCCACTTCGGAGATCTACGACCCGGCCACGGACACCCTCACCATCGGCCCTGCCTTGCCCATGGGCCAGGACTCGAATGAGATGGGCGTCACCCTCGCCAACGGGGATGTGATGCTGATGGGTGGTTTCAACTCGGACTGCCTCACCCAGATCTACCGTCCGTAGTCCCCACGGGCCCGAACCTTCGGGCCTCCTGACCCAAGCCCCCGGGGAAACCCGGGGGCTTTTTCATGGCCCGGGGTGGATCAGGGAGAGCCGATGGCGAAGGCCGAGGCCTTCGGAATCCACCCTCCGGTCTCGCGGTGCGGGCACCGGGTGCACGGGCTGGGTTCCCGCAGGGCGCTCCCATGGATGAGCTCGGCCATGACCTCGTCACACGGAACGGCCCGATGTCTCAATTCGCGGGCCACGGGGAGGGGCACGGTATTTCGCGAGCCACGGAATATCGCGGGTTTCGAGGATAGAAAACGAGCGACTTTGTGATCTTTTGATGCGATTTAAATAAAAACAAAACAATAAATAGCAAAAATTTTGAGATTTATTATTTTGTGGCACCGTTGTTGCCGTTTTGACCGCCGCAAGCCTCAGTGGGTGCGTGTTCCGGAGGGTGGTGGCATGGGAGTGACAAAGGGGTTCTCCGGGGACCAGGTGTGGTTGGAAGCTCGTGTCCTTCGGGGGGCCGCCTTCGCTTTCGCGCTGCTCGCCCTCGTGGGGATGTCCCAGGTCGCCTGTGGGAGCAGCGGCGGCGGGGGCACCCACGCATCGGCCCCCACACCCCAGGTGACCCTCACCTATCCGGTGAACCCCGCCACCGGCACGAAGGGGGCGGCCATCACCCCCCTCGCGCCCCAGGTCACCGGGGGCACCCTGACCGACTATGCGGTGGCTCCGGCGCTGCCCTCGGGGCTGACCCTCGACTCCGCCACGGGGGTGATCGCGGGGACCCCCTCGGTCCTGAGCCCCCAGACCGCCTACGCCGTGAGCGCCGGGAAGGCTGGGGCGCGGGTGACCTGCTACGTCCTTCTGGCGGTGATCGACCTCCCGCCCCAGGGCCTCGGCTATGGCGCGGCCTCCGCCACCTGGACCAAGGGGCAGGCCATCGCACCCCTGACGCCGGGGGTCTCGGGGGGCGCGGTGGTCCGCTACAGCGTGTCCCCGGCCCTCCCGGAGGGCATCACCCTGGATGCCCCCACGGGCCTGATCTCCGGCACCCCGTCCGTGGTGACGGCCGGGGCGACCTACCACGTGACGGCCTCCAACAGCGGCGGCAGCGTCACCACCGACCTGCTCCTCGCCGTGAACGACGTGCGCCCCAGCGCGCTGACCTACGGGACCAATCCGGCCACCTGGGTCGCCGGGGTGGAAATCATGCCCGACCGGCCTTCCCACCAAGGGGGGGACGTCGTGAGCTACCAGGTGGCTCCGGCCCTGCCCACCGGCCTCGTGCTCGACCCGGCCACGGGCGTCATCACGGGGACGCCGACGCGCAGCCAGGCCCGGGCGACCTACACCGTGACGGCCCGGAACAGCGGCGGGGGCACCCTCTGCGACCTCTCCATCGCCGTGAATGATCCGGCGCCCACCCAGCTCACCTATGCGGATGCCGCCCCTGTGTACACCCGGGGACAGGCCATCCCCGCCAACTACCCGAGCCACCTCGGCGGGTCGGTGACCGACTACCGCATCACGCCGGCCCTGCCCGCGGGTCTGAGCCTGGATCCGGTCACCGGTGCCCTCACGGGAACCCCCACCGCCGTGCAAGCCCTGACCTCCTACACGGTGACGGCGGCCAACTCCGGCGGCAGCACCACCTGTTCCCTCGCCCTCACCGTGCGGGAAGCGGCTCCGACGAACCTCACCTACGCCACGAATCCCACGGCGTATGCCCTGGGCACGGCCATCCAGCCCAACGTCCCCAGCCACGGCGGCGGGGCGGTGTCGTCCTATGCCGTGAGCCCCGGGTTGCCGGCGGGCCTCAGCCTGGACCCCAGCACCGGGGTGATCTCGGGAACGCCCACCGCCCTGACCCCCCAGGCCACGTACGTCGTGACGGCGAGCAACGCCACGGGCGCCACCACCTGCGCCTTCGTGACCTCGGTGGTGCCCTCCGCCGTGGCGCCCCCGGCGGTGCCCGCGGTGACGGCGAGCAGCCCGGTCACCACGGGGCAGACGGGCCTCCAGGCCTCCACGCAGGATCAGGGCACCGCCAACGGCACCACCTACCTGTGGACCGTCACCGGCGGCACCCTCACCGCGGGGCAGGGCACCCCCACCATCACCTACACCGCCGGCGCGCCGGGCACCCTCACCCTGTCGGTGAAGGTCTCGAACCTCGGTGGTTCCGCCACGGGCAGCCGGGATGTGGCCATCCTGGCGGTGCCGGTGGCCCAGCTGTTCGCCCAGCCCAAGGTGCTGCGGGGAACCCGCGTGCGGGCTTCCGTGGCGCCCCAGGCCGGGATGACCACCACCTGGACCCTCTCCGGTACGGGGGCGGGGACCTTCCTCTCGAACACCGGCAACGTGGCCAGCTACCTGGCCGGGCCGACCCCGGGAACCTACCAGCTCGGGGTGACGGTGCAGAGCCCCGTGGGCAGCAGCGCGGCCGCTTCCCGCACCCTGGAAGTGGTGGCCGGGCAGTTCCTCCCGGATGCCCAGACGGGACGGCAGCGCATGGCGCACACCCTGACCGTGCTCCAGGATGGGCGCCTCCTCCTGGCCGGCGGGGATCCCAACCATGCTTCCACGGTCCCCACGGCGGAGATCTACGATCCCCACTCCGGCACCTGGATGCCCACGGGCCCCATGACGAGCTTCCGCAATTACCACGCGGCGGCGCTCCTGCCCGACGGCAAGGTGCTCGTCTCCGGCGGCGTGCTGCCCTCCAGCGTGATCCTCGATTCCACGGAGATCTACGATCCCGCGACCAACGCATGGACCCCGGGGCCCACGCTGAACGCCACGCGCCAGCAGCACACGGCCACGGCCCTCGCCGACGGCACCGTGCTCATCGCCGGGGGCTTCGGCCTCGACAGCGGGGGCGCCCAGGGCGGCTACCTTGCCAGCGCCGAGATTTTCGATCCGGCCAGCCAATCCACGATGGTGGTGGCCCCCATGTCCTCCCCCCGGGCCAGCCACACCGCCACGCGCCTCCAGAATGGCCTCGTCCTGGTGGTGGCCGGTGCCAAGGGCACCAACGTCGGCGGCTGGCTGAGCTCCGCGGAGGTCTTCGATCCCGTGCTCCAGACCTGGTCCACGGTGGGGTCCCTCGCCACCGCCCGCCAGGATCACACCGCGACCCTCCTGCCGAATGGCAAGGTGTTCGTGGCGGCGGGGCAGGGCGTGTCCGGGCCCCTCGACGGCGGGGAGCTCTTCAACCCCGCCACGGGAACTTGGTCCACCACCGCCAACAAGATGGCCTCGGGCCACACCGCGCACGCCGCCGCCCTGCTCCCCTCGGGCCGGGTGCTCGTGGTGGGCGGCAGCGCCGGCACCGCCGGTGCGGAGGTGGAGAGCTATGATCCGACCACGAACCGATGGACGCCTGTCCAACCCCTTCTCACAGGGCGGAGCCGGGCGGTGGCCGCCCTCCTGCCTTCGGGGCAAGTGCTGGTGGCGGGAGGCCAGGGCAACAACACCCAGGTGATCGCCAACCCCGAGCTGTACGACCCCACCCTGGGCACCTGGTCCACCCAAGGCATCGCGGATTCCTCCCGCTTCGGCCACACCAGCACCCTCCTCGCCGATGGCACGCTGCTGGTGGCCGGCGGCTCCGGCGCCGTCGCCTACATCACCTCCGCGGAGAAGTACGATCCCGCCACCGCCACGTGGTCCGCGGCCGCCTCCCTCGCCAAGGGCCGCGTCTACCACACGGCTTCGCGCATGGCGGACGGCAGCGTGATCGTGGTGGGGGGGCTGGGGATCGGCGGCCTCGAACTGGCCCACGCCGAGCGCTATGTCCCCGCCACGGATACCTGGAGCACGCTGGTGACGCCGGCCTCCGCCCGCACGAACCACACGGCCACGGTCCTGACGGATGGTCGACTGCTGGTGGTGGGCGGCAAGATCGGCGCCACCACCCTGACCAGCGCCGAGCTCTATGACCCGGCCACGGGCCTCTGGAGCCCCGCGGGCAGCCTGGCCACCGCGAGGTACGACCACACCGCCACCCTGCTGCCCAGCGGCAAGGTCCTCGTGGCCGGCGGCGGCACTTCCGCCACCTTCCACGCCTCGGCGGAACTCTACGATCCGGCCACGAACGCCTGGACCCCCGTCGCCGCCATGATCTCGGCGCGCATGGGCCACACCGCCACCCTGCTGCCGGATGGCTCGGTGCTGATGATGGGCGGCCAACGGGATTTCAACGGCGGCCTCGGCACGGTGGAGCGCTACTTCCCCGCGACCAACACCTGGTCCGCCCAGGCCTCCATGAATGGCCAGCGGTACAACCACTCGGCGTGCCTGCTTCCGGATGGCCGGGTGCTGGTGACCGGGGGCCGGAACACCAGCTTCCAGACCGATGGCACGGGGGAGCTCTACGATCCCGCCGCGCAGACCTCGACCTCGCTCCCACTGGCGGGCGTGCGGGCCTATCACACATCCACGGTGCTCGATGCGGCCGGGACGGTGCTCCTCCTCGGCGGAAGTCCCGCGGTCACACCCGAATTCTTCAAGCCCTGATTCCCCCTCCTTTTTGAACGACCGAGGCAGTCCGTGAAGATCCATCGCCGCTTGCTCTTCTCCGTCGCCCTGGCCGCCCTCGCGGTCGGTGGGACCACCTTCCAGCTGGCCTGCAGCTCCGGGGGGTCCTCCTCCAGTGCCGCGCCGAAGCCCCCCACGCCCACGGTGGCGGCGCCCACGGCCCTGGGCTACGGGGCCAATCCGGCGGTGTACCACCTGGGGCAGGCCATCGCAGCCAACGCCCCCCACGCCGGCGGCGGCGCCATCGATCACTACGCGGTGGCTCCGGCCCTCCCCACGGGGCTGAGCCTGGATCCCGTCACCGGCATCCTCTCGGGTACGCCGGGTGCCATCACGCCCCAGGCCACCTACACGGTCACCGCGACCAATGCGGGGGGCAGCACGACCTGCGCCCTCGTGATCACGGTGACGGACCAGGCCCCGGCCCAGCTGACCTATGCGACCCCGGTGGCCGTCTACGTCAAGGGCACCCCCATCGCGGTGAATGCCCCCACCGTGTCCGGCGGGGCCGTGACGGGCTACACCGTCAGCCCGGCCCTGCCCTCGGGCCTCGCCCTGAACCCCACCACCGGCGCGATCTCGGGCACCCCCACGGCGGTGGTGGCCCACGCGACCTATGCGGTGACGGCCTTCAACGCGGGTGGCAGCACCACCTGCCCCGTGGAGATCACGGTGAAGGACCTGGCGCCCACGGCCCTCTCCTATGCGGCCAATCCCGTCACCTACTACCTGAACGCGGCGATCACGCCCGACGTCCCCACCTCCCAGGGCGGGATCCCCACGACCTACCAGGTGAGCCCCGCCCTTCCGGCCGGCCTTCTGTTGAATGCCGCCACCGGCGTGATCAGCGGGACGCCCTTGGCCACCCAGGCCGGCACCTACCAGGTGACCGCCTCCAACAGCGGCGGCAGCACCACCTGCAACCTCGCCCTCACGGTGATCGCGCCGCCGCCGGCCAACCTCACCTACGCCACGAACCCCCTGGTGGCCTACAAGGGCCTGGCCCTGTCCCCCGATCGGCCCAGCAGCACCGGCGGCGCGGTCGTCACCTACACCGTGGCG
Source organism: Holophagaceae bacterium (assembly GCA_035254125.1). Taxonomy (GTDB): domain Bacteria; phylum Acidobacteriota; class Holophagae; order Holophagales; family Holophagaceae; genus JAFDVN01. The sequence continues at coordinate 41,709 of DATFAX010000051.1, forward strand.
CCGGCCCTCCCCTCCGGGCTCAGCCTGGATGCGGCCACGGGCGTGATCAGCGGGACGCCCACGACCCTGGCGGCCACGACCACCTACGTGGTCACCGCCACCAACACCGGGGGCAGCGCTACCGCGAACCTCGTCCTCACCGTGATGGACCAGGCGCCGTCGGGCTTGGCCTACACCACGAATCCCTCGGCCTACACGATCTCCACCCCCATCCAGCCCAACGTGCCCTCCAACTCCGGGGGCGTCATCACCGCCTATTCCGTGAACCCGGCGCTGCCCGCGGGCCTGAGCCTGGATCCCGGCACCGGCGTCATCTCGGGGACCCCCACGGCCCTCAGCGCCGCGGCCACCTACGTCATCACCGGCAGCAATGCCACGGGCTCCACCACCTGCAATCTGGTCACCTCCGTGGTGGGCCAGCCCATCGCGCCCCCCGCCACCCCGATCGTGACCACCGTGGCCTACGCCACCACGGGCAAGGCCGGCTACGTGGCCACCACCCAGGATCAGGGCACCGCCAACGGCATGGGGTATCAGTGGACGCTCACCAACGGCACGATCACGGCCGGACAGGGCACCCCCTCGATCACCTTCCGCGCCGGGGCGGTGGGGCCCCTCACCGTGCAGGCGAAGGCCACCAACCTGGGCGGCTCCGCCACGGGCACGGCCACGGTGACCACCGTGGCGGCCCCCCTCGCGCCGATCTTCGCGCAGGGTGAATCCCACTATGGGAAGACCGGCATCCTGGCCTCGGTCCCGCCCCAGAGCGGCATGACCTACCAGTGGACCCTGAGCGGCACCGGCGCGGGTTCCCTGGCCGCGGCCACTGGCCCCGTGGCCTCCTATTCCACCGCTCCGACCGTGGGCAGCTATCAGCTCTCCGTGGATGTCCAGAACCTCGCGGGCGACCATGTCACCGCCACCCGCACCCTGAGCACCGTGGCCAACCGCTTCCTCCGCGAGGTCCACACGGGCATCGAGCGCCAGAGCCACACGGCCACCACCCTCCTGGACGGACGGATCCTCGTGGTGGGTGGGGGCGAGCATCAGCCCGCCTCGGCGGTGGCGCTGCTCTACGATCCCTATTCCGGCACCTGGGCCCCCACCGGAGCCCTGAACGTGGCCCGGGTCGACCACACGGCCACCCTGCTCAAGGATGGGCGGGTGCTGGTCACGGGCGGCAACGCCAATGACCCGAACACCACCCCCCTGGCCAGTGCCGAGATCTACGATCCCGCCACCGGCGTCTGGACGCTCGTCTCCAGCATGTCCGCGGCCCGGAACTCCCACATCGCCATCCGCCTCGCCGATGGCCAGGTCCTCGTGGCTGGCGGCGTCCCCCTCCTCACGGACACCAACTACGCCTACCTGGATTCGGCGGAGATCTACGATCCCGTCTACGACACCTGGACCAGCACCAATGCCATGAGCACCCCCCGGGCCAACGCCATGGGCGCCCTGCTGCCCAATGGCAAGGTGTTCCTCGTGGGCGGCCAGACCCGCCAGGGCTCCATGGGCATCACCAACACCTCGGACATCTTCGATCCCGCCACCCTCACCTGGACCGCGGGCCCGAACATGACCGGCAGCCGCGCCGGCCACTCTGCGCACCTCCTGGCCAACGGGAAGGTGCTCGTCATCGCCGGCAACGGCACCGCGCCCTCCAATTCCGCGGTCCTCTTCGATCCCACGGCCAACAACGGGGCCGGCGCGTTCAGTGACACGGCCAACGCCCTCGCCGTGGGCCGCTACAACCACCGTTCCGTGCTGCTCGCGGACGGCCGGGTGCTGGTCATCTCCGGCAGCGATGGCGTGAATTCCGGCAAAGTGGTCACCAGCTCGGAGATCTACGATCCGGCCACGAACCGCTGGACCTCAGCTTCCGACGTGGCCTATGGCCGGGCCCACCATGCCGCCGCCCTCCTGCCCGATGGCCGGGTGCTCTCCATGGGCGGCGTGGGGGCCAGCAGCCTCGGCAACATCCAGTTGAGCGCCGAGATCTACGATCCCGCCCTCAACACCTGGTCCAACGCCGGGGGCCTGGCCGCCAGCCGCTACCGCCACACGACGGTCCCGCTCCAGGATGGCTCCCTCCTCGTCTTCGGCGGGAACAACGCCGATACCTACCCCTCGCTCACGGAGCGGGTGGATCCCGCCACCGGCCTCATCTCGGCCGCGGGCGCCATGATCACCCCCCGCATGATGCACGGGGCGGACCGCCTCCCCGATGGCCGGGTCATCACCGCCGGTGGCTGGAACCCCACGGGCTTCCTCACCGCCACCGAGCTCTACACCCCTGCGACCCGCACCTGGACCGCCGCGGCTCCGCTGGCCGCGCCCCGCCGGGAGCACACCGTGACCGCCCTCGCCAACGGGAAGGTGCTGGCGGTGGGTGGCACGGATGCCACCTACGCGGCCCTGGCCTCGGCAGAGCTGTACGATCCCGCCACCGACACCTGGACTTCCGCAGGCACCCTGGCAACTTCCCGCTACGAACACACGGCCACCCTCCTGCCCAACGGCAAGGTGCTGGTGGCGGGCGGTCGCTCCGGCAGCACCCTCCTGGCTTCAACCGAGCTCTATGACCCGGCCACCAACACCTGGAGTGCCGGACCGTCCATGGCCGCGCCCCGGCAATTCCACCAGGCCCTCCGCCTGCCCAATGGCAAGGTGCTGGTGGCCGGCGGCCAGGTGAACGGAAGCCTCTGCACCGCCTCCGCTGAAGTCTACGATCCGAACACCAACACCTGGTCCGTGGTCGCCCCCATGGCGGGCGCCCGCATGTCCCACGCCCTCACCCTGCTCGTCGACGGGCAGGTCCTCGCCAGCGGCGGCTACGGCGGCGCCTACGGGCCCGCGGTGGCCACCGTGGAGCGCTTTGACCCCGCGGCGAACACGTGGACCTCCGTGGACAACCTGATCGCCACCCGACGCTTCCACACCGCCACGGCCCTGGGCACGGACGGTTCGGTGGTGGTCCTCGGTGGCGATACCAACGCCGCGGCTGAGATCTGGAAACCCTGAGCCGCCCCGCCATCCGAGTCGCGATCCCCCATTTGCAGGAGTACCCATGAACACCCGAGTCCGCGCCGCATCCGCGTTGACGATGGTCCTGGCCGGAGGCGCCCTCGCGGCGCAGGCCCCCACTGCATCCAACCGTCCCTTCCCCCGCACCCCCGAGCCCGCCTCCCAAGTCATCACCGAGGCCCTTCTGACCCGTAAATCCGAGTTCGGGATGGGTGAGGCCGATGGTCTGAAGCGCACCTCCGCCTGGGTGGATGCCCAGGGGCGCACCATCGCCCGATTCCACCAGACCCACCGCGGCGCCCGGGTCTTCGGCTCCGCCGTGGTGGGCACCCTGGAACCGGAAGGTGGCGTGGTCGCCAAGCGGCAGGTTCTGGAATCCGAGATCCACCTCACGGGCGAACCGTTGCTCTCTGGCGAGCAGGCCCTCCGCGTCTCCCACCGCGAGATCCTCCCGCAGGGTGCCTACGAGGTGGAGCCCCGCGCCGAGCTGGTGGTGTTCCCCACCCGCTACGCGGGCGGCCTGAAGGCCCATGTGGACTTCAAGAACGGCATGTCCTGGGATCGGAACGAGAGTGTCCGGGCGCCCCGGCCCTCCGCGTCCCACGTCTGGGCCTACGAGGTGGTGTCGGTCCTGAACAACGCCCAGGATGGCCTGCAGGAGCTGCACGTCATCGTGGACGCCCGTACGGGCGACGTGCTGCGGAAGTGGGACGCGGTCGCGGCGTTCCGCCCCCGCACGAAGGCCTCCCATCCCCGGACCTACGCGGATCTGGAGCGGGCCTCGGCGCCCTGGAAGGTGGCCCCCGCGATGCCGCGGCCGATGGCGGCCCCCATGGCCGTCCAACCGGGCGTGGCCTCCTCCCAGCCCGCCCTGGGAACCGGCCACAGCCAATACAACGGCGACGTGACCATCGGGACCTCCACCAACCCCACGGGTGGCTTTGACCTGCGGGACCAGACCCGGGCCATGAACCCGGCCAATCCCAACAGCGTCTGGCTCACCACGGGGATCGTCACCAACTACATCGACATCTTCCAGTCCGGGATCACGGCCCACCTCTACAACCTGAACACTCCGGATGGGCTCAACATCTGGGGGGACGGGCAGAACTACCAGGCCCCCTCGCCCTACCTTCCCAACGAGGCCTACACGCCGGCCCTCTTCCACTGGACCGATGCCAACGGCCAGACGGCGGCCGTGGACGCCCACTTCGCGGCCACGAACACCTACGACATGTACCGGGATGTGCTGGGTCGGCCCGGCATGGACGGCAACGACGCCGGCCTGTTCTCGATCGTCCACTACAGCTACCTCTTCGACAACGCCGCGTGGGTGGACTCCTACAAGATGATGATCTACGGGGATGGCTCCTATCCCTACGGCGGGTTCAAGAGCATGACCGCGCTGGATGTGGGCGGCCACGAGATGAGCCACGGCGTCATGGCTCGAACGGCGGCCCTGGACTATCACGGGGAATCCGGCGGACTCAATGAGGCCAACTCCGACATGATGTCCCAGGCCGTGGTGGCCTACTCCCAGCGGGCCCCCGGTGATCCCATCGACCGGATTCCCGCGGTGGCCACCCCCTGGGCCATCGGCGCGCAGCTCACCCCGGATGGTCAGCCCTTCCGTTCCATGGTGAAGCCCTCCGTGGACGGCTACAGCCCCGATGCACGCTATTACGGCATGGGCATGCTGGATGTCCACTACACCAGCGGCCCCGGGAACCGGTTCTTCTACTACCTCTCCGAAGGGGCACCGGCCCAGTCGAGCGCCCTCGCCTTCAGCCCCTACCTGCCCCAGGGCATGACCGGCATCGGCCTCGATAAGGCCACCCGCATCTGGTACAAGGCCCTCAGCGAGCAGTTCACCCACACCACGGATTACTACGATGCCCGCCGGGGTGCGCTGGCCGCTGCCGCCGAGCTCTACGGGGCCGCTTCCACCGAAGTCGCCGCCGTGGAGAACGCCTTCGCCGCCATCAACGTGGGACCCGCCCACGGGGCCTCGCCCCGGCCCCTGGTGACCTTCCCCGAGAACCTTATCGCCGCGGGCTCCCCCCTGGATGGCATGACCCAGGGAACCTCCTACGAGGGGGTCTACAGCCGCACGCTGATCGTGCCAGCCCACAACGTCTGCGACCTGAAGGTGAATGTGGCCAATGCCACGGACACGAGGGTGACCTGGACGGCGGGGCTCTATCCCGGGTTCTGGTCGCCGGCCAACACCCCCATGGACGCAACCTCCTCCAACGGCTCCTTCGACGACCAGGGTCGCTACCACTCCCCCGTGGTGGCTCCCCTCTGGTGCGGCGTGAAGGCCACCAGCAAGCAGGATCCCCTGGAGTTCGCCGCGGGCATGGTCTTCGTCGCCCGCATGGACGCCGACGGCGACGCGGAGGAGGACGCCCTGGATGGCGGCATGCTGGCCCTCATCTGGAACCTCAAGAAGAGCGTGGTGGATCAGATCAGCCCCATGCCGGACCCCGAGGGCATCGGCGTGGTGGATGACGTCTCCGTGCAGCTCTGGCGCGAAGCCTTCAAGAACGCCTTCGAGAAGTAGAGGACCCATGAACCGCAAGCATCTCCCCTTCCTCCTCTGCGGCCTGCTCTCCCTCGCCTTCATGGCCTGCGGAGGCGGCTCCTCCACGCCCGCCGCCGCGCCCAAGCCCGTCCTGGCCACCAGCCTGGACTACACCGCCCCCACGGGGACGGGGTGGCGCCTCGTGCGGGACCCCGCTTCCACGCCCACCCACCTGGTGCTCAACCTCGTGGGGCCCGACGGCACCCTGGGCCGGGGGGTCGGGTTCAACCTGCGCTCCGATGGCCACGTCCGCTTCGCGAAGCTGGGCGGCGGGAGCGGCTATGTCCGCGACACCGGCATCTTCCAGCTCCGCAACGCCGACCTGATGCCCGATGCCTATGACGACGTGTTCCTCATCGGAGGCACCCAGGACGAAGGCCGGCTCCTGACCGTGGGGATCTTCCAGAAGGATCGCCGGCAGCCGGCCCAGGCCCTGGGCGTGCCCCTCTGCTCCATCGCCATCGACTTCGATGCGGCGGCCGTGCAGGCCGATCAGCTGGTGCCGGGGACCGAGGCCTCCCTCGCGATCACCAAGGCCAAGATGATTCCCGCGGACATCGGCCAGATCCCCGCGAATCCGGACTACTTCGGATCCGATTACTCGTCCGTGATCGCCAAATCGCGCCTCCTCCCCATCCAGATCGCCGTGGGGAAGCTCGTTCTCCGTTAGAACGCCGCCCGGACTGACTCCATCCCAGAGGACTCCCGTTGAGAATTCCCAGTTCACGTTCCGTCAAGTCCATCGCCTTCCTCCTCGTCGCGGGCCTCTCGGCCGTTTCCGGTGAGATGCGGACGGCCATGGGACCCCGCTCCCAGGCCCATCCCTCCGCCGAAGCCGCGCCTGTCCAGCAGGCCAGGGCCCTCCTCGCCTCCCAGGCGCCGGGCTTCGGCCTGGGGTCGCAGGATGACTTCCAGCTCCTGAACACCCTGGTCAATGCCCAGGGGCAGACGGTGTGCCGCTTCGTGCAGACCCACCAGGGCGTGCCCGTCGGGGGCACCATGGTGGTGGTGCGCGTCGGTTCGGCCGCCGAGATCACGGCGAAGCGCGTCGAGGTGGGCATCCAGATGCCCGCCATGCCCGTGACCCTGGATGCGGATCAGGCCCTCCTCATCGCCCATCGGGACCTCACGCCCACGGGCGCCTATGCGGCCCAGCCCACGGTGGAGCGGATCCTCTTCCCCTCCCGGCTGATCGGACGCGTGGTCCCCAAGCTGGACGAGGCCACGGGCCGCATGCTCCCCGATCCCCTGCGCAGCGTCACCGTGGGTTCGGTGTCGGCGCCCCACGTGTGGGGCTACCACGTCACCCGCAAGTTGAAGGACGCTGATGGTCGGATGATCACCCTCCATGCGGTGGTGGACGGGGACTCCGGCGCCATCCTGCGCAAGTGGCGCGATGGCCAGGGCGTGGATCCCATCGCGGCGGGCCTCGTGCTGCCGCCCGCCACGGACTACCTCGGCCAGGCCGAGCGGGCGGCCCTGCCCATCCAGGTGGCGGCCGAGGCCTTCCCGGTGCCCCAGGGCGCAAGCCCGGTGGCTGCGCCCCTGGTGGCCACGCCGGCCTATGTGCCCGCGGTGGGCCTGGCCCGGACCCAGTTCCTCGGCGATGTGCCCATCCCCACGGTCTACGATCCCGGCACCAATGGCTTCGGCCTGCTGGACCTCCAGCGGGGCCTCGGTGGACACCTCTACACGGACCTCACGGGCTACGCCCGGGGGAACCGGATCCTCAGCGAGGAGGTCTTCAATGTGGTGAGCACGCCCGGTGGATTCAGCGTGCCCTACTACCGCAGCTTCGTGATGGATCAGGGGCCCTCCGCGCACGCCGAGGTGACCGGGAGCCTGGACAACACCTGGGGCAACGGCCAGGACTACTTCAAGGTCAGCTTCACCCAAAGCCCCTTCACGGATTCGGGGAAGACCGCCGCCGGTGAGGCCATGCACGCGGTGACGACGACCTACGACCTGTTCGACAAGGTGCTCGGCCGGAAGAGCTACGACGGTAATGACACGAGCATCCTCGTGCTCACCAACGTGAAGTACATGGCCGGGAAGGCCATGTGGAACCCCGACACCCAGTGGATCGAGGTGGGCTGGGGCGATACCCACAGCTGGGGTTCGGTCTTCGGTGAAGTTTCCACCCACAGCGGCGCAGAGCTCACGAACATCGCGCACGAGCTGGGCGTCGCGATGTACCAGACCACCGTGCCCTACACCTACAGCTACTCCATGGAGCGCTCCCTGCTGGAGCGGTCCATGGGCGCCCTGGTGGCCCAGATGGCGGAAGCCTATGCCCAGCGTCAGCCCGGCGATCCGGCGAACGTCCTGCCCGCCGTGCCCGTGGATTGGACCTTCGGCCGCAACCGCATGGATGGCCGCCCGTGGTTCTGGCTGGACAAGCCGAGCCGGGACGGCATCTCCCCCGATGCCTATTTCGACGGCATCTGGATGGTGGGACAGTCCTACTTCGACAGCTTCAACCCGGGCAGCGGGCCCATGAACCGCGCCTGGTACTTCCTCGCCCAGGGGGCTTCCACCCTGCCGGACAGCGATGCCTACAGCTCCTTCCTGCCCCAGGGGATGACCGGCATCGGCCTGGCCAAGACGGGCGCCATCGCCTACAAGGCCCTCACGGACTACACCACCGATGAGACGGGCTTCGACGGGGCCCGCGCGGCCTGCCTCGCGGCGGCCACGGATCTGTACGGGGCGGGCTCCCCGGAGGTCCTGGCGGTGACCAATGCCTTCGCCGCCATCAACGTGGGCCCCGCCGTGGGTCAGCCCGCCCCCGTGCGCGTCTCCTTCCCGGCGGGCCAGGTGGAGCCCGGCACGCCCATCGCCGGGTTCTTCGACATGGAGCACTTCATGGTGGTGCCCTCCAGCGACTGGACGCCCCTCCACATCCAGGTGGACCACGCCACGGACACCCGCGTGGACTGGAAGGCCCAGGGCGTGCCCGGCATGATGGGCAGTTCGGGGGGCAGCACCGCGACGCAGGGCACCTTCAACGCGGATGGCGCCTTCCACGCGCCGGGCAAGGGGGATGGCTACTGGAGCGTCCAGGCCTGGAGCCGCCAGGACCCCCGGCAGTTCGCCCAGGGCGTGGTCTGGGCCCTGGCCACGGATGGCAATGGCGACGGGGACTTCGACGCCTTGGACTTCGCCGACTACGCGATGCTCTGCTACCTCCCCTACTACGTCAAAGACTACCTGAACCCCTACGCCCTGTTCGGACCCCGGACCTCCATCGCGGATCCCGAGATCCAGCTGGTGAACCAGGCCTTCCGCAACGCGTTCAAGAAGTGAGACAGCCCATGGCCTGCAATCCCAAAGCTCTGCTTCGCTTCGGCGCCCCCCTCGTGGTGGTCCTGGGCCTCGCCTGCGGCGGCGGCTCCGGTTCCTCCGGGGCGGTGGCCGCCTCCTCCAAGGGGCTCTCCTACACCGATCCCACGGGCACCGGGTGGCGGCTGGTGAAGGATGCCGCCTCCACGCCCCAGCGGCTGGTGCTCACCCTCATGGGCCCCTCGGGCGAGTTCGGCCGCGGCGTGGGCTTCAACCTCCGCACGGACGGGTCCGTGACCTTCGGCAAACTCGGGGGTGAATACCTGCAGGATGTGGGCGTGTTCCGCCTGGGCAACAAGACCGGTCCCATCGGCCTCTTCGGCCAGCAGGTGGTCAAGGATGTCTATGCCAGCGGGGGCGGCCTCAAGGAGGGCGGGAACCTGCTCACCGTGGGCGCCTTCCAGAAGGACCGGCGCTGGCCCGCGGTTCCCCTGGATCAGCCCCTGATGCGCATCGCCATCGAATTCGACCCCGTGAAGACGGCCGAGCTGCTCAAGGGGAGCATGATCCCCCTCCAGGTGGTCCGGGCCCGCAGCATCCCCGAGTACATCGGCGAGGTGCCGGGAACCCCGACCTTCAGCTACGGCAGCGTCGTCAACAACTACCGCATCGACGAGATCCACGTGGCCGTCGGCACCCTCACCACGAACTAGGGCGAGCCCATGAATCCATTCCGAAGCACCTCCCTGCTGTCCAGCCTCGCCTTGGCCCTCACCCTCCCGTCGGCCCTGGCCGGCGGCGTGCCCGCCGCCCCCATGCTCCGCATCGACCCCTCGGACCGCGCCGAGCTGAAGGGTCAGGTGCACCCCCTGGTGGCGCGGGCCCGCATCACCGGCCCCGTGGAGGGCACGCTGCCCATGGAGCGGATGCTCCTCACCCTCAAGGCCCCCGCCGAGGCGCAGGCCCGGCTGACGGCGTTCCTGGCCCGGCTCCAGGATCCCACCTCCCCCGACTACCACCGGTGGGTCACCCCCGAGCAGTTCGGGGAGCGCTTCGGCCCCTCCCGGGCCGACGTGGAGCAGGTGAAGGGTTGGCTCGCCGCCCAGGGCCTCCGCGTGGATGCGGTGTCCCCCAGCCGCCGCACGCTCACCGTCTCCGGGGATGCGGCCGCGGTGATGAACGCCTTCCACACCACGATGTCGCGGATCGAGTTCGAAGGGCGGACCTACATCGCCAACACCACGGCGCCGTCGATCCCCAATGCCCTGCAGGACCTGGTGGGCGGTTTCGTGTCGCTCCACAACATCCCCCGGAAGGCGATGAACAGCGGATTCAAGAAGCTCCCGGCCGGGGAGCTCGGGGCCTTCCCGCGGCGGCCCTCCGATCCCACCTACACGAGTTCCTCCACGGGTCACCATTTCCTCGCGCCCGGGGACTTCGCCACGATCTACAACCTCAAGCCCCTCTATGACCAGGGCATCGACGGCTCGGGCATGGTCATCGCCATCGCCGGCCGCTGCGATGTGAATCCCAACGATGTGGCGGGATTCCGGGAGTTCTTCGGCCTTCCCGCGGATCAACTGGCCATCACCTACAACGGCCGCAACCCCGGCATCACGGACTCGGGTGAGGAAGGGGAAGCCGACCTCGACGTGCAGTGGTCCGGGGGCGTGGCGCCCAAGGCCACGGTGAATTTCGTGGTCAGCGCCTCCACCAGCGCCACGGATGGCGTGGACCTCTCCAACCAGCTCATCGTGGATTCGAACCTGGCTCCCGTGGTGAGCGTGAGCTTCGGCTCGGGCGAGGCCCTCATCGGCACGGCCGAGTGCACCTTCTACGACAACCTCTGGGCGCAGGCTGCGGCCCAGGGCATCACCGTGTGCGTGGCCTCCGGCGATGCCGGGGCGGCCGGTGGCGATTCCGGCTCCGCCTCCACCGGCACGGGCCGGGCGGTCAATGGGCTGGGCTCCAGCACCCACAACATCAGCGTGGGCGGCACCCAGTTCTCCGAGGGCACCGGCACCTACTGGAACCCCACCAACGGGCCCGATAAGAGCTCCGCGATCGGGTACATCCCCGAGGTGGTCTGGAACGAGAGCGGCCTGGCCAGCGGGGGCAGTGGCCTCTGGGCGGGCGGCGGCGGCATCTCCATCCTCTGGTCGAAACCCACCTGGCAGGTGGCCCCCGGGGTGCCGGCCGGCACCTTCCGCGCCGTGCCCGATGTCTCCCTCACGGCGGCCAGCCATGACGGCTACATCTACGCCCAGCAAGGATCCCTCGGCATCGTGGGCGGCACCTCGGCCTCCTCCCCGGCCTTTGCGGGCATCATGGCCCTCATCGTGCAGAAGACGGGCCAGCGGCAGGGGAACGCCAACGTGCCGCTCTATCAGCTGGGCAACGCCCAGTACGGCGCCTCGGGTCCGGCGGTATTCCATGATGTGACCATCGGGGACAACAGCGTGCCGGGCACCACGGGCTTCGCGGCCGGCACGGGCTATGACGCGGCCACGGGGCTGGGTTCCGTGGATGCCGCGGCCCTGGCCGCGAACTGGCCCACCCCGACCGGGAACACGATCACCGCCAGCATCACCGCCCCGGCCACCGAGGTGGTCTCGGTGCTGGATGGCACCACCGTGACCTTCACCGCCACGGCCACCAGCAGCGCCCCGGGTACCCCCCTGACCTACCAGTGGGTCTTCGGGGATGGCAGCTACGCCACGGGCAGCACGGTCACCCACACGTTCTCCACCCTGGGCACGGGGCCGCGCACCTGCCCCGTCACCCTCACCGTCCTGGATCCCACGGGTGTCTTCGCGGCCGCCACCCGCCGGGTGAGCGTGAAGTCCTACGACATGAATGGCGACGGGTCCGTCGATCTGTTGGACCTCTTCGGCTGGGTGGTCTTCAACACCAACCACAACCTGAACGGCGATCTGAACCTGGACGGGGTGGTGGACGACCGCGATCTGGCCCTGGTCTTCTCGGCCCTCAATCCCCAGTGACGGAGATGCAACCGATGAATCCCTTCCGTTCCACCTCCCTCCTCCTCGTCCTGGCCGGCCTGCTGGCCTGCGGCGGCGGCAGCTCCTCCTCCGGGGGGGGCGGCCCCAAGTACCAACTGACTTACACCAACGCCAACCGCACCGGCATCAATCTGGTGGGAGTCCCCTCCCTGAGCACCCCCACCCATCTGGTGCTGGGGTTGATCGTGACCGATCCCTCCCTCCGGCCGGCGGGCATCAGCCTGGATCTGGAGGCGGAGGCCGGCGTCACCACCTGGGCCAAGGTGGGTCCTTCCGATGCGGAGTACGTCCGCCCGGGTTCGGGCTTCGACCTGGGTTCGGGCCTCCACATCGTGAAGGGCAAACTGTCCGGGAACCGCCTGCAGGTGATCGTGAGCCAGAAGACCTACGATGCCCCTGCCTCCCTGCACGGCTACCTGGCCTACGTGGCCCTCGATCTGGATCCGAAGGTCCAGAGCACGGGGGTGTCGGGTCTCCGCGCCAACGGCCCCGGCAACAAGATCCTCACTACGGCGGGGATGATCGAGGCCTTCGAGCCCGTGGCCGGGATCGTGTCCGTCCAGTAGGCCTGCGCTTGGGGGGCGTCAGGGGCGGGCGGACCGCCCCCGGCGCTCCCCGCCGCCCTTGCGGGGGGCGGGCAGGGGGGCGGTGACTTCGTCGCCGGAAGGGCGCCCCCCTTCGAGGAAGGCCTTGGCGGCCATGGACTCCAGCAGGGCCTCGAAGGCGTCGGCGGGCAGGGGGCGTCCCAGCAGGTAGCCCTGCAGCACGTCACAGCCCAGCAGCTCCAGCATGTCGCGCTGGCCTTCGGTCTCCACGCCCTCGGCCACCACCTGGAGGTTCAGGTTGTGGGCCAGCTGGATCACGGCGCGCACGATGTGCTCGCTGGAGATGTCGGGCTTCTCGGCCAGCAGGGCGGCGGTGAAGGACTGATCGATCTTCAGCGTGGTGATGGGGAGGCGCTGGAGGTAACCCAGGGAGCTGTAGCCCGTGCCGAAATCGTCGATGGCGATGCGGGTGCCGATCTCACGCAGGCGATGCAGGGGCAGGATGTCTTCCTGACCCTGGCGCATGACGAGGCTCTCCGTGAGCTCCAGCTCCAGGCACTCGGGCTTGAGGCCGGATTCCACCAGGGCCCGCACCACGCAGGCATCCCAGTCGCCGTTGGCGAACTGGAGGGCGGAGACGTTCACGGCCAGGAGGAGGGGCGAAGGCGTCAGGGCCTGCCACTGGGCCATCTGCTTGCAGGATTCCCGGAGCGCCCACTCGCCGATGGGGAGGATGAGGCGGTTCTCCTCGGCCAGGGGGATGAACTTCACCGGGGGCACGGCGCCCAGCAGCGGGTGGTTCCAGCGAATGAGGGCTTCGGCCCCGGCCAGCCGACCATCCATGTGGAACTGGGGCTGGTAGTACATCTGCAGTTCGCCGTTGGTGAGGGCGTCCCGCAGGCACTGCTCCATCTCCTGGCGCTCCAGGGACACGGCGTTGAGGGTCGTGGTGAAGCACTCCAGGCGGTTGCCTCCGCGCTCCTTGGCGCGGTACATGGCACTCTCGGCATGGGCCTGCAAGGTGGAGGGATCCATGCCATCGTCGGGATGCACGCAGATGCCGATGCTGGCGCTCACCTGCAGGCCGCGACCGCCAGCGCGGAAGGGTGAACGGAAGGCCTCCAGCAGTTTCTGGCCCACCTTGGTGGCGCTGTAAGAGTCCTTCAGCTCGGGGAGCAGGATGAGGAAGCGATCGCCCCCCATGCACGCCAGGGTGTCGCCTTGGCGCAGGGTGCCCTCCAGGCGGCGGGCCACCTGGCAGATCACATCGTCCCCGCCGCTGTGCCCCAGGAGCTCGTTCACGCGCTTGAATCGGTCCAGGTCCAGCACGAACACGCCCACGGCCCCGCCTTGGCGCTGGGCCTGGAGGAGGGCCTGATGGAGCCGGTCGGTGAAGCGGTGCTGGTTGGGCAGGCCCGTGAGCCCATCGAGCTGCGTGGCTTCGGAGAGCTTCAGCTCCAGCTCGGCCACCCGTGCCTCGGCCTTGCGCAGCCGCCCTTCCATGTCGAGGCGCCGGAGCTCCCGCACGAAGGTGCGCAGGTCAGGCCCTGGGATGGGGGATTCAGGCAAAAGGGCACTCCGGGGTTTCCGCTGCCTTTTTACCATCCTCGCGTCAAGAAGCCAGGGAAAAACACCCCTACGAATCGAAGGCTGCCCCCCCCTTCAGCCCGAGGCCGAAGGGGCCGATGAGGGAAGGGTGGCGGTCGCGGGCCGTCGTTGCCGAGAAAGGGGGGAAGCATGAGTGTTGTCCAGGGTTTGAAGCAGGTGGCGGTGCCGCCCTCCCGTCCCGAGCCCCCCAAGCCCCCGCCGGTGCGCCCGGAAGCCCAGGAAACGGCGCAGCAGGAGCGTGCCGAGGCCAGCCGAGGTCGCCAGGAATCCGGCGAATCCTCCCAGGTCACCAACAATCCCAAGGTGGGCAGCCGGCTGAACCTGCTGGCCTGAGCCGCTCCGCGCCTGTGCACCCGCCCCGGCCCAGCGCCGGGGCGGGCTTCGCCCAGGCCTCAGTGACCCGTGGCGCCCACCAGGGAGGTGCGGGCGAGGGGCACTCCGTCCACGGCCGCGTCCGTGGCCTCGTTCCAGAAGAAGCCGCGGATGGGCCGCCCGTCGGCCAGGTAGCGGCCATGGATGCGGTCGGCCTGGAAGCAGAAGGCCAGCTGCGTGAGGGAGGGGCGCCGACCCGGATCGGCCACGGTGAGGAGGAGGTCCCCTGTCTCCTCGTACCACCGGTAACCCGTCACGACGACCTGATGGACCTTGGAGGGCCAGTCCAGCTTGCCCGGCAGCAGGAGGACCGCCAGGGTGGGGCCGCGCAGGAGGTGGGGTTTCAGCATGTCGCGCCATTCCTCCCGGGACTTGGCGGCGAGGGTGGGCAGCACCTGCAAGGAAGTGCGGGTGTCCGGAGCCCCTTGGAAGGCGAGCACTTTGGGGAGCACCCCGGGGTGGCCCCTCAGGGTGAGGTCCTGCCGGTGGCGGATCTCTTCGAAGAGCGCCGTGCCGGGCCTGGGGGGCGTGGGATCCGAGGGCGCGGGCACCCGGTCCCGATAACGGCGGAGCATGGCTGCGGCCATGCCCCCCCCGAAGCCCCAATCCTGTCCCTGGAGCTCGAAGGGGAGGTCGAAGTGGTCCGTGAAGTGGAAGGTGTAGCGCCCGTCGAAGGGGTGCTCGAGGTCATCGCCTCCCGTATCCATGCGCGCGGCGAGCCGGGTGGCCTCCAGGGCGTGATCGCCTTCATCCTCGGCCAACCAGCGCCCGAAGGGGGCGCGGAAGGCTTCGCCATCGGGGACCCGGCGGACCACCACATCGTCCACATGCCATCCCGGGGAGGTTCCCCGGTTGTCGTGCCGCAGCCGCACCGCGAAGATGTCGCCCAGGTCTTCCAGCCCATAGAGCCGGAAGAGATCGAGACCATTCCGCTCAAAGTCGTGGGGCTGGCCTTCCAGATGGAGCTCCGGTGAGGTGGCCTCCGTACCCATGAGGGTGAGGAAGACTTGGGCATCGGTGCCGGCTCCCAGGCAGTCGGAGGTGTGGATCTGCACTTCGTAGGGGATCTTCATGGTGCCCTCCCGACAGGACGTCGGCCCGCCCCGCGGGGCAGGCCCGTGGATGGACCTCCGGATCCGGTTCAGGCGATCCCGACAGGCACGGGAGGCCGGTGGCCTCCGGACGGGGCCAATATGCGTCCCCGGAAGCGGAGCGTCAACGCGGGCGGGGGCTCACTCCGGCGGAGCGGCGATCCAGTCCTCCCGGAGGGTGCCGTCGCGCAGGGTTTCCAGGTAGGTGCGCTCGGCCGGGGGCAGCTCCGTCGCCAGGGCGGCCCTCAGCACGGGCACCACCTCGGAAGGGGGTACCACCTTCCAGGACCAATGGCTGGGCTTGTACTTGGAGTCGGGGCCCAGGTGCCGGTGATCGTTGAAGACCTTCAAGGTGACGAAGGGATCGTAGGGCGGCTCCAGGGTGACCACCGCGCTCACCTCGTCCCGATGCCAGAGGGCCTCCAGGTGGGCATTCAGGAAGGATTCCACGGAGGCCTTGGGCTCCGAGAGGAGCCCCGTGTGCTCCGTCCACAGCCCGAAGCGACCTCGGGGCCCCCAGCTCTGGATGATGAACCGGTCGAGGGCGTCGAGCCCCTTGCCGCGGTTGTCGGAGCCGTGGTCGGCGGGTTTGGGGGCGGCGGGCTTCACGGACATGGAGGACTCCCTGGCTTGGTTATGGACCCACGGACCGTCGGCGTCCACCGCATTGCGCGACGGACGCAGGATCGTGCCTTCGGGCACAGGTGCGCCGGCACTCAGAGCGCCTGGGTGAGGTCCCGGTGGGTGAGGTAGAGCCGCAGATCGAACTCCAGTTGGAAGTAGTCCCGCTCCATGTGGGTGCAGAGCTGGTAGAAGGCCTTGGAGTGATCCTGCTCCTTGAGGTGCGCCAGTTCGTGCACGAGGATCATGCGGAGGAAGGCGGCGGGGGCCTCCTTGAACACGGTGTCCACGTGGATCTCGCGGCTCGCCTTGAGCTGGCCGCCGTGCACCCGGGAGGTGCGCGTGTGCAGGCCCAGGGCGTCGCGCAGCACCTGCAGGCGCGGATCGTAGCGCACCTTGTGCAGGGGCGGGGAGCTGCGGAGGAAGCGGTTCTTCAGCTCCTGGGCGGCTTCCATCAGCGCCTTGTCCGTGCGCACGTCATGGTGCTCGGGATAGCGGTCCGCCAAGTACTCCCCCAGGCGGCCCCGCTCGATGAGGGCGCGCACCTGGGTTTCCACGGCGGGACCGTAGCCCTCCAGGTAGATCAGAGGCGGGGCCGTGCTCACGCGGGCTTCACCAGCCGGATGCCCTCCGCTTCCAGCAGGATGCGCCGTTGCTTGTAGAGGGCGCCCAGGGTGAGCTTGAAGGCCTTCTTGCTCATGCCGAAGCGGGCGTGGATCTCCTCGGGGCGGGACTTGTCCGTCACGGGCAGGTAGCCGCCGTGGTTGGCCAGCAGGTCCAGCACGGCCTGGGCGTGGGCATCCACCTTGGCGTAACCCGGGGGCTGGAGGGCGATGTTGAGGCGCCGGTCCTCGCGCAGGCCCTTGATCCACCCCTCCCGCACCTCACCGCGGGTAAGCGTGCCGAACTGGTCGCTGGCATGCACCAGGCCCCAGTACCGGTGGTTCACGATGACGCGCACGCCCAGCTCGGTGCGGTCGCCCACGAGCAGGGTCACCTTGTCCCCGTCACGGAAGCCGCCGCCTTCATCGCTGAGGAAGTCGTCCAACCGCGCGGAGGCGGCGATGCGGCCCTCGGCGTCCGTGAAGACGAAGACCGTGACCTTCTGGCCCTCCTTGATCAGCCGGCGCTGGGCGGACTTCACCTCCTGCCAGGGCAGGAAGAGATCCTGGGGCAGCCCCCAGGCCAGAAAGGCCCCGGCCTTCGTGGCGGCGACCACCTTCAGATGGGCGGCTTCGCCCCGCTGGGCCAGGGGCATCCGCGATGTCGCGACGACCGTGCCCTGACCGTCCTTGTAGACGAACACGGGGAGGGACTGCCCCGCTTCGCACCTCTTGGGCACCTGGGCGAGGGGCAGCAGCAGCTCCCCCTCGGGGCCGCCTTCCAACACCGCCCCCTCCCGCGTGAGCCGCAGGACCTTCAGGGTGTTGGCGATGCCCAGCGTGGCCATGGTCAGGCGGGATCCAGGTGGACCACCGCCACGGTGGCCCCGCCTTCGGGGGCGCGCAGGCCCACCTTGGTGCCCGCCTCGCCATCGAAGCGCAGCGCCTCGCCCGCGGCGAGCGCCACGCCCACGGGGTCCACCCCCACGGGGGCTGAGGGGCTATAGATCAAGGTGGTGGTCGCGAGGGTGACGGAGGTGGCGTCGGGGCCCAGGGTGAGCACCTCCACCTTCCCGGTCACCCGGGCGGGATCGTAGATGAGCCCCAGATCCAGGCAGGGCCCCTGGATGAGCGTGGCGTGGGCGGCGGGATCGCCGGAGAAGGCGATGGGCTGCCTCGGGTTCTTGAGGCGGAGCCGGCCCGCGCCTTCGAGGTCGAGGATGAAGCCCGCGCCCTCCAGGAGAGCCAGGATGCGCTGGCGACCGGGGAAGGTGGAGAAGGGACCGGAGGTCTCCACCCGCGCGGAGCTGACGCGCCAGAGGAAGGGGTCGGTGAGCGCAGCGCCAGCGGGCTCGATGGCCACCTGAGCGGTGCTCCCACCGCCATCCTTCCAGGGCATGACGCGGATGTCGGAGGCGCGGAGGTGCAGCATGGGTCCAGTCTCCCACAGGCACCAGCGCGGCCTGTCACGGCGTCGCGGGCCCCCGCAGGTCGCCCCGGTGGATCAACCGCAGGGCGTCCAGGCGCAGCCGGGCCTCGCGGAGGTGCAGGTCCAGGTCGCGCTGGAGCTGGGCCAGGGCCTCCACCTCCTCGGAGCGCACGGCGGGATTCACGCGCTGGAGCTCCCGAAGGCGGGTGAGTTCCCGGCCCAGCTGCCCGGCCGCGGCCTTCCGCGCCTGGGCCACGAACCCCGGGGCCTTGGCCTCGGCGAGGCGCTGGACCTTGGCCAGCATGCGGGGCAGCACCGTGCCCCGGAGTTCCTCCTGCTCCAGGAGGGCGTGCCCCTCCCCGGCCTTGAGCATGGGCTTCAGGGCGAGGTGGGGCAGGGCCTCGGTGAGGTCGGCGCCCCGGTGATCCACCAGCACCCGCAGGGGCGTGGGTGGGAGGAAGCGGTCCACGTGCAGGTGGGGCGGCGCGATGGCCTCGAGAAGGAAGATGGCTTCGAGGTAGAGGGCGGAACCCTTGGGGTCGGGCCAGCGCGCGAAGGCGCAGGCGCCGGTCTCGCCGCCCAGCACGAGGTCCAGGGCGCCTGTGACCAGGGGGTGGTCCCAGGTGAGGAACTGCAGGTCCTCCCGCGCCAGGGCTCGGGCCCGTTCGCAGGTCACCGTGAGGCCGTCGGCGGTGAGGCCGGGGAAGTCCTCCACGAGCACGCCCGCGGAACCCAGCTGGAAGGTGCGCGGGGCCAGCTCCTCCACCTCGATGAAGTGCTGCTCCAGCACGGCCAGGAGGAAGGTGTCCAGGGCCGGGGAGGCGTCCTGCTTCCGGATCTCCGCGATGAGGGCCTCGGCGGCTTCGGGCTTATGGGCGTTCCACTCCAGCAGCCGATCGCGGCCCGCTTCCAGGCGGGCGGTCAGGTCGCGCCGCGCCTCGCGGGTGCGGGCCAGGAGCGCCTCCAGGTCTCCGTGCCCCAGGGCCACGTCCATCAGCTCGGCGCTGAACCGGTCCAGCAGCTCCCGGCCGCCCGGGAGGCTCGTCTCGAGGGCCGCGAGCCCCTCGTGGAACCAGCGCGCATGCACCGCCTGGGGACTGCCCTCGACGATGGGCACGTGGATTTGGATGTCGGCGGTCTGCCCGATGCGGTCCAGGCGCCCGATGCGCTGCTCCAGCAGCCCCGGATCCAGGGGCAGGTCGAAGAGCACGAGGTGGTGGGCGAACTGGAAGTTGCGGCCCTCGCTGCCGATCTCGGAGCAGAGGAGCAGGCGCGCGCCCTCCGGATCCGCGAACCAGGCCGCGGCGCGGTCCCGCTGAACGAGGGTCAGCCCTTCGTGGAAGAGGGCCGCCTTCACCCTCAGGTGGGCGCGAAGCGCGGCTTCCAGGGCCTCGGCCTTGCGCCGGGTGCGGCAGATGAGGAGCACCTTCGCGGTCCCGAGGCGACGCAGCAGGTCCGCCAGCCCGATCACCCGGGGATCCCGGGCGAGGTCGGGGACGAAGGGGGCGCCCTCATCCACGTCGCCCTTCCACTCCCGCACCAGGCCCTTGAGGACCTCGGCATCGCCCGCGAGGGGCAGGAGCCGGGCCTGGCGCCGGGGGAAGCCCGCCACCGTGGCGCGGGTGTTGCGGAACATCACCCGGCCCGTGCCGTGCTGATCCAGGAGGGACGTCAGCAGCTCCTGCCTGGCCTCCGCATCCCCGCCCTCCACGCGGCCGAGCCGATCCCGCAGCCTGGCTTCCGGTTCGCGCA
Source organism: Holophagaceae bacterium (assembly GCA_035254125.1). Lineage (GTDB taxonomy): Bacteria > Acidobacteriota > Holophagae > Holophagales > Holophagaceae > JAFDVN01. The sequence goes on from DATFAX010000051.1 coordinate 61,645, forward strand.
TCACGCCCGCCAGGGCGGCGACCTCCGCCGGATCCAGGGGGATGCCTGCGTGCAGCTTCTCCGCCAGCTGGGCCACGGCCCGGTAACCCTCGGATTCCCGGAGGAAGGTGGGCAGGTCGGCGTACCGGTCCGGATCCAGGAGGCGCAGGCGGGCGAAGTGGCCGGCCTGTCCCAGCTGTTCCGGCGTGGCGGTGAGGAGGAGCAGCCCGGGGGTTTCCCGGCCCAGGGCCTCCACGAGGGCGTACTCGGGGCTCGCGCCTTCCGGCGACCAGCCGAGGTGGTGGGCCTCGTCCACCACGAGCAAGTCCCATCCGGCGTCCCGGGCCTGGCGGAGCCGTTCCGGGTCGCGGGTGAAGAGGCCCGGCTCGCAGAGGATCAGCTGAGCCTCAAGGAAGGGGTTGTTGCCTGGGGAGGCCGCCTCGGCCGCCTGGCAGCGGGCCTCGTCGAAGAGGGAGAACCAGAGGCTGAAGCGGCGCAGCAGCTCCACGAACCACTGGTGCAGGAGCGACTCGGGCACGAGGATGAGCACTCGCCGGGCTCGGCCCGTGAGCAGGAGGCGATGGAGGATGAGGCCCGCCTCGATGGTCTTGCCCAGGCCCACCTCGTCCGCCAGCAGCACGCGCGGGTTCAGGCGGGAGGCCACTTCGGAGGCGAGGCTCAACTGGTGGGGCAGCAGGTCGATGCGGCCACCCTGGAATCCCCGCACGGGGGACTTTCGCCGGCGGTACTGGTGTTTGAGCGCCGAAAAGCGCAGCTCGAAGGCGGCGGACCCGTCGAAGCGCCCGGCGAGAAGCCGTTCCCGCGGGCCGCTGAAGGGCAGGGCGTGGCTCAATTCCGATTCGCAGAGGGTTCGCTCGCCGCAGTCGTAGTGGAGGAGGTGGTTCCGCTCCGCCACGGCGCGCACGGTCCAGGTGCCGCCCTGGGCGTCCTGGAGCGGGTCGCCGATCCGGAAGCCGACCCGCCGCAGGGGCGCTCCCTCCAGGGCGTAATCGCGGGTCTCCCCCGTGGCGCCGAAGACCATCCGCACCGTGCGCTCGCCCAGCGAGGCCACTTCGCCCATGCCAAGCTCGGGCTCCCCGTCGCTAATCCAACGTTGACCGGGGTGGAAGGGGATCGGCATGGGGACTCGCAGGGCTCCGGGAGGGTGGCGCTCCACCGCAGCCCTCCAGGCTACCGTGGGCGGGCGATCAGCCCGAGGCCGGCGTCGGGAAGGCGGAGGTGCCGGTCGCCGCGAGGTGGTAGGCCTCCGGGTCTTCCGCCAGCTGTTCCACCAAGGTGGCGTCGATGGAACCCGTGGCGGCCATCTGCCTCAGCATGGCGAGGATCACCGGTGCTTCCAGGGGGCCACGGTAGGGGCGGTTCTGGGCGAGGGCCTGGTAGATGTCGGCCACGGCCACGATGCGGGCCTCCTCGGTGAGGTCCGTGGCGCCGAGGCCGAAGGGGTAGCCGCTGCCGTCCAGTTTCTCGTGGTGGCTGGCGGCCCAGCGCGTGATCTCCTCCAACCCCTCCACGCCCCGCAGGAGGTCGAGGGTGGCGAAGCTGTGGGCCCGCATGGTGTCGAACTCCAGGTGCGTGAGCGGGCGGGGCGCCTCCAGGAGCTCGTCGGGCACCTGCAGCTTGCCGAGGTCGTGGAGGAGGCCCGCCACCTCGATCTTCTCGCAGCGGACGGGGGCCAGACCCCGGCGCTCGGCGATGAGGCGGGCCAGCCGGGCCACGCCCAGGGAGTGCTCATGGGTGAAGGTGGACTTCGCGTCGACGATTTCCTGGAGGAGCTGTGCGGCCGCGCGGAATTGGGCCCAGTCCAGGGCGGGGCCCGTGGCGGAATCCTCCGTGCGGGCCTGGAAGGCCTGGATGGCCTCGGCGGAACGCAGGTCCCCCCAGAAGCCGGGCTCCAGGGAGAGATCCTGGAAGGCGTCCACCAGGATCGGAGCGAAGGCCTGCCCCCGGTGGTAGCGCAGGAGGTCGCGCACGACCTCGACCCGATGCGGGCGGGTGGGGTCGGCGCCTCGGGAGGCGGCCAGCACGTCGATGCGGTCCGACAGGAAGATGAGGTTCGCCTGGAGCGCCACTTCCGGGGGGCATACCGCCGGGAGGTCCTTCCAGGCCGTGTGGTGCCAGCGCACCACCGGAGCATAGGCGGCCAACGGGGCGAAGGAGGCCAGGCGATCCGCGCCGATCTCGCAGTGCGCCTGGGCCCCGGCCCAATGGATCCCCCCGAGGAGGCGGTGGTGCTCCCGGGTGGTGGAGACGCCGCAGTCGTGCAGGAGGCCCGCCTCGTAGATGAAGTCCCGATCCTTCGGCGTCCAGCCCAGGTGCCGGGCCAGCTTCACGGCGATCATCCCCACGCGGCGACCATGGTAGAAGTCGTCCACCCCCACCAGGTCCACGGCGCGGCCGATGAGGAGGATCAGCTGGCGCACGTCGAGCCGCAGGTCGGGCATGGAGACCTCGTGCCCCAATCTAGGCCGGGGACTGGGGGCCATGCGCAAGAGGGGCCCGGGCTTGTGATGGACATCATCACCCGGGAGGTGGAGTCGCCGTCAGCTCCCGGCTTCCAGGGCTTCCCGCATCCGGCGCACCAGCTCCTCGACCTCGCCCTCGCCGATGGAGGAGAACCCCAGCCGCAGGTGGGGGAGGTCCCTCCCAGTGAGGTGGAAGTCCCGGCCCGGCCGGAAGGTGACGCCCCGGGCCAGGGCCCGGGCCGACCAGGCGGGGACGTCGATGCCGGGCGCGGCCCGGAGCCAGAAGGCCATGCCCCCGCGCGGCACCTGGAAGGTGACGGCCTCCCCCAAGGTGCGGCGGAGCACCTGGGCGAAGGCGTTGCGGCGGGCGAGGTAGACCTGGCGCATGCGCTGGTGGTGGCGCTGCAGTTCGCCCTCCTCCAGCAGTTCCGCCATGGCCAGCTCCAGGGCGGGGTCCCCCTGGCTGTCCACGGTGACGCGGAGCTGCGCCAACCGATCGATGAGGGCCTTCGGGCCGGCCACGAACCCGAGGCGCACCGTGGGCGAGAAGATCTTGGAGAAGGAACCCACGTAGATGACGGTGCCCGCGCGGTCCTGGCTCGCGAGGGGGAGCACGGGGGGCCCCTCGTAGTGGAACTCCGCATCGAAATCATGTTCGATGACGGCGATGCGGTGCTGCTCGGCCAGGTTCAGCAGCCGCGCCCGGCGGCTTTCCGGGAGGGTGACCGTGGTGGGGTACTGGTGCTGGGGGGTGAGGTAGACGGCCCGCACGGGCCCTTTCGCCAGCTCCGCCTCCAGGGCCTCCACCGAGAGGCCCTCGTCATCCACGGGGAGGGGCACGAGGCTGGCCCCGCAGCTGGCGAAGGCTTCGGCCACCCGTCGGCGCCCCAGCTCCTCCACGGCCACGCGATCGCCGGGCCGGACCAGGGCCCGGGCCAGCAGGAAGATGGCCATCTGGCTGCCGCGGGTCACGAGCAGGTCCTCCGGGCCCGCCGCGAGCCCCCGCAGGGAGCCCAACATGCCCGCCAGGGCCCTCCGCAGGCGGATCTGGCCTTTGGGGTCCACGGTCCCGAGGGGGCGCTGGGCCAGGTTCTCCATGGCATGCCGGTAGGCCCGGGTGAGGGCCGTCATGGGGAGGAGCCGGGGATCGGGCACGCCACTGGCCGCGGCCAGCTGGACCCCGGGGACGGGAGGTCCGTCCGCCGGGCCTGCCACCCCTTCCAGGGCGAAGCCCAGGCCCTTCGGGCCCGCGCCGGGATGGGGCGCGGCGGGACCGAGGGGGCGATCGCTGATGAAGGTGCCGCCCCCGGCCTGGGTGAGGATCCAGCCTTCGGCCAGCAATTCGTGGTAGGCGGCCAGGGCCGTGTTCCGGCTCACCTGGAGCTGCTCGGCCAGGGTGCGGTAACCGGGCAGGGGATCCCCGGCCCGGAGGCGGCCCCGCCGGATGTCCTCGACGATGGCCTGGGCGATGCGCAAGAAGATGGGCCCCGGCCCCTCGGGCAGGACGATGGCGTGATCCCAGCTCTTCAAGGTGCTCCCCAGTCGGATCCCAAGGCTACGGCGAAGCGCCCCGGATGGGGTAGGGCCAGCTGGCCCAGCCCCCTGGGTGAAAGTGGCCCTACACCGGTCCTGGGATGGTCCATAGCCTGACGGTTCCCCTCCGCTCCCGAGGTCTCCATGCCCAATCGACCCCTGACCGCATCCCCCCTGATCCTGCTCCTGGCCGCCGGGTTCGCCCGGGCCCAGGGCCTGCCGGGCGATGGGCCCGCTGCCAGCCAGGCCCGCAGCGCCCTGGCGGCCCGGGCGGTGGACCTGGGCCTCGCCGAGGGCTCCGCGTTCCGCGTCCGCAGCCTCACCCGCTTGAAGGACGGCAGCACCCTCGCCCGGGTCCAGCAGACCCATCAGGGCCTCCCGGTCTGGGGCACCGAGGGCACCCTGCGGCTGGACGCCCAGGGCCGCCCGGGCCTCCTCTCCGCCCCTGTGGTGGCCGCGCTTCAGGTGGACACCCGGCCCGGGGTGGATGTGGACCGCCTGACGACGCTCATCCAGCGGCGGGTGGCCGGCCCCCTGGCCAAGTCCCTCCAGCCGGAGCTCGTGGTGGTCCCGGCCAGCGCCGGGCCCAAATTGCGGGTGATCCAGCGGGTGGAGAACGGCCAGGTCAAACATCAGCTCGACATGGCCCACAGCGTGTTCAGCGCGGGGCCGCGCCACCCCATGCTTGCCTGGCACGTGCGGGCGGACTGGAGCCAGGGGACCTCGACGGAAGCCGAGGAGTTCATGGTGGACGCTCACACGGGCCGGATCCTGGACCGCTGGCCCGCCCTCAAGTCCGACCAGCCCGTCCGGGGCACCGCCCATACCCAGTACAGCGGCCCCGTGGCCCTGGACACGACGGATCTGGAGAATGGCAGCTTCCGTCTCTATGACCTCACCCGCGGATCCGTCCGGAATCCGCTGTCGGGCCTGCCGGGTCTCGGGGTCTACAACCTCCAGCGGTTCTGGGAATGGCCCTACGGCCAGCGGCTGTTCTTCGAATCGGGGACCAACGCCTGGGGGGACGGCCAGAACCTGGATCTCTTCTCGGATCCGTGGGGCGACACCACCACCGTCACCGGGCAGACGGCCGGTGCGGACGCCCTCTATGGTTTGGAGACCGCGTGGGACATGATGCGGCAGGTGTTCGGCCGTTACGGCGTGGATGGGATGGACACCGGCGTGTACGCCCGGGTCCACGCCAACCGCAGCGAGGCCACCTGGGATCCCGCCACCTTCAGCCTCACCCTGGGCGACATGCCGGATCTATCGGTTCCCGTGCACTACGGGAGCTGGATCGGCCAGCCCCTCACCATGCCCGAGATCATCGGCCACGAACTGGGCCACGGGCTCGTGGGCGCCACGGCCCGTCTGGAGGCCTCCGGTGAGGCCGGGGGCCTGGAGGAATCCGCTGCGGACATCTTCGGCACCCTCCTGAAGTTCTACATCGGCGGAGCCGGCGGCACCGGCACCTCGATCCCCGACACGGGCGGCAATTGGACCTTCGGGCTGCAGATCCTGGATCCCGAGGTGCAGGCCTTCCGGAACCGCTACCTGGACCTCCCTTCCCAGGATGGTGTGAGCCCCGACGCGTGGTACCACGGCCTCGGCGCCTTCGACCCCCACTACGCCGCGGGCGTGGGGAACCGGGCTTTTTACTTCCTGAGCCAGGGCGCACCCGCCGTGGGTCCCCTCCGCAGCCCCTACCTGCCTGCGGGCTTCCCGGGCATCGGCAACGACAAGGCCGCCCAGATCTGGTACTACGCCCTCACGGTCTACACCTGGCCCAGCACTGACTACCATGGCGCCCGCTCCATCGCGCAGCACGCGGCCCGCGACCTCTTCGGCGACGGCAGCCCCGAGGAGATCGCCGTGGCCAACGCCTTCGCCGCCGTGAACGTCGGGGCCCCCTGGGGCCAGGCGCCCCGCCCCCTCGTGCTCCTGGATTCCAAGGCGCACCTGGACAACGTGCTCTCTGTGGCCGTGACGGGGGTTCCCGCCAAGCCCTTCGAGGCCCGGGTGAGCTTCGCCGCCAACCCCGCCGTCACCTGGTCGGCCCCGGATGGTGGCCTCATCCAGCCCGACGGCACCTTCACCGCGCCTTTGCGCCCCGGCTCGTTCTACCGGGTGCGGGCCACCAGCGTGCAGGATCCCCTGGAATTCGCCGAGGGGCTCGCCCTCCTGGTGAACATCGACGTGGACGACGACGGGACCATGGACGCCACGGACATGGCCGGCATTGCTCTGCGCTACGGCCGGGGCAGCAGCAGCGGCGCGGACGTCTATCCCGATGGCTGGGTGGACGACGCCGACGTGCAGGTGTTCACCGCCGGATTCAACTCGGTCTTTGGAAACTAAGGAGCCTCCCATGAAGCCTTCCCTCTCCCTCCTCGTCCTGCCCTTCGCCCTGCTCGGCCTCGTGGCCTGCGGAGGTGGCAGCAGTTCCTCCTCCGCCGCCCCGGCGCCGGCGGCCACCACCTTCACCTACACGGATCCCGCCGGCACCGGCTGGCGCCTGACCCGCGATGCCTCCTCCACGCCCACGCACCTGGTGCTGAACCTCGTGGGCCCTGCGGGCACCCTGGGCCGCGGGGCGGCCTTCACCCTCAAAGGCGACGCCACGCGCCTGACCTGGGGCCGCATCGAAGGAGAGTACATCCAGGATGCCGGGCTCCTCGAGCTGGCCTTCGATCCCCAGGATCCCAACGACCCCAAGCTGATGGTGGGCGGCATCAATGGCGACCTCCTCATGGCCGGCGCGTTCCAGAAGGATCGGGGCCTGTCCCCGAAGGACCTGGGTGCCCCCCTCTTCCGCGTGGCCATCGACTTCAAGGCCAATGCCGGGCTCCATCCGGGCGACGCCATCCCCCTCACGGTGGTGAAGGCGCGGATGCTGCCCGACGACCTCTCCACGCGGCAGACCCCGGACATCACCATCGCCACCGGAACCCTCATCGCCCACTGATCCGCGTCTTCCGGAGCCTCCCCATGGGAACCCACGGCCTCACCGCCCTCTGCCTCCTGCTGGCCGCCGCACCCGCTTCCGCGGGTGGCCTGCAGCCCCTCTCCAAGACCGCCCAGGCCGACCTGCGGCAGGGCAACCAGCTCCAGGCCGAGCAGGCCAAGCGCCGCCTCCTGTCCGGCCGCGCCGAGCTGGGGCTGGGGGACCAGGATGACCTCCTGCTCCGCCGGGTCCACACGGATGCCTACGGCCAGACCCACGCCCGCTTCCAGCAGCTCCATCGGGGGCTGCCCGTGTGGGGCGGCGAGATCATCGCCCATCAGGATGCCGAGGGCACGGCCCTGGCGCCCACCAACCGCGCCCTGCGGGCCGTGGCGGTGCCCACCACCGAACCCGCCCTCTCGGCGGCCCGGGCCGTGGAGCTTGTCCAGCGGCACCTGCCGAAGGGGCTCCGGCTCAACCACCCCACGGAGGCCGAGCTGCTCATCGCCCCCAACCCGGGGCGCAGCGGCGCGGCGTTCCAGCAGGATGCGACCGGGGCCTGGTCCTTCGATCCCGAGCACACCGCCTACGGCCGGCCCAGCTCCGACGCGGCCTACCTCCTCGCCTACCGCGTCAAGGTGGATGCCCTCCGGGCCAATGGGCACCCCTTCCAGCAGGAACTCCTCATGGACGCCCGCAGCGGCGCCATCCTCCGCCGCTGGGACGCCTTGCACACGGACACCCCGGTGAAGGCCACGGGCCATTCGCAATACAACGGCCCCGTGAGCCTCGATGCCACCCAGCGCACGGACAGCGACAATCAGTACGAACTCCGCGACACCACCCGGGGGCTGCTGCCGCACCCCATCACCGGGGAGGTGGGCAACGTCACGGTGGACATGCAGAACAGCCCCTTCGTGGACGCCTCCGTCTGGCATCCCCTGGCCACGGGCATCCCCTACAGCAACGCCTCCACCGACTATGGCGACGGCAACGAGTACACGGAGATCGAGGATCCGGTGACCCAGCTCTCCACCAACAGCCAGACCCCCACGGGACAGACGGCGGGCGTGGATGCGGCCTGGGGCCTCCAGCGCACCTGGGATTTCTACCAGAACGTCATGGGCCGCAATGGCATCGATGATCAGGGCACCTCGGTCATCATGCGCACCCACTTCCTGCCCGCCTATCCCAACGCCTTCTGGTCGGACCGGGACTTCGCCATGACCTTCGGGGATGGCGGTCCCATCTTCAAGTCCCTCACCGAGCTCGACGTGGTGGGCCATGAACTCTCCCACGGCGTCACCGCCTGGACGGCGGCCCTCTTCTACGGAGATGAGAGTGGCGGCCTCAACGAGGCCAACTCCGACATTTTCGGGACCATGGTGGAATTCTGGACCCTCGGGGCCGGTGCCACGGGCTCGGTCATCCCCGATACGGGCGGCAATTGGACCCTGGGTGAGCAGATCGTGAAGCTGCCCCAGATGCACGGGGCCCTGCGCTGGATGGACCGACCCAGCCGGGATGGCATCAGCCTCGATGCGTGGTTCGAGGGTTCGGGCCTGTACAACGTGCACTACAACAGCGGCATCGGGAACCGGATGTTCTACTTCCTCTCCCAGGGGGCCACCGCCCAGGGCGACACCAGCTCCGCCTACGCCCCCCTGGGCTTCGCGGGCATCGGCAATCAGAAGGCCGCCCAGATCTGGTACCGCACGCTCTCCACCTACCTCACCACCTTCAGCGACTTCCACGACGCCCGGACCCAGGCCATCCAGGCAGCCACGGACCTCTTCGGCTCGGGTTCGCCGGAAGTGGCGGCCGTGGAGAACGCCTTCGGGGCCGTGAACGTGGGCCCCCTCCACGGCCAACCGGAACCAGCACGGGTGCACATGGACAGCGGCTCCACCTACTACGGCCCCATGGCGGCCGTCATCGCCGCGGGCCTGCCCTCCAAGCCCTTCCTGGTCACGGTCCAGAACACCGCGAATCAGGCCCTCACCTGGACCGTGAGCGGCGGGGGCAGCATCGATGCCGACGGCACCTTCCACGCCCCGGTCCGCGTGAGCCCCTCCAAGATCTACGAGGTGGAGGCCCAGAGCGTGGCCGCGCCCCTGCAGCACGCCCTCGGCTTGGCCCTCCCCGTGGCGGCCGATGCCAACGACGACATCGAGGTGGATGCCCTGGACCTGGCCCCCATCGCCCTGAACTACGGCCTCACCGCCTACGACCCGGGCTTCGATGGCCGCGCCTCCATTGGGGGCTTTCCGGAAGTGAACGACACCAGCGTGTTCCTCTTCACGGAGGCCTTCCGCAACGCCTACACCCGCTGAGTGATCCCCGGCCGACAGGGCCCCGTCCTCCCCTGGAGGCCGGGGCCCTGTGCAGGATGCTTCCGGTTCAGAGCTGCAGGAGGCCCACGACGACCCGGGCGTCCTTCAGCTCGTGCATCTCGCCGGGCCGGCTTCCCTCCTGCAGCACCTTCGCCCGCAGGACCTCCAGGGGGAAGGGACTATCCCCGGTGAAGGCCCCGGCCTCCTTCACCTGGCAGGCCACCCAGCAGACCGCCTCTTCGCGGGAGAGGGGCATGCGCGCGGGATCGCTGACGAAGAGGCCCAGATGCAGCTCCCCCGGACCCGCGCCCGACACGGCGACCACGGTGTACCCCGGGTGGTGTTCCTGCAGGGGTTCCCAGGTGAAGTGGGCGGGATCCGCCTTGAGGGTGAGCACAAGGCCGCCCTGGGCGGGGCCCGGCTTGAAGGTCACCCGCAGCACCACGCGGCTGGGTCGGCTGCCCACATCCAGCGCCAGCCCGCATTCTCCGGCCTGGAGGGCGGAGGGTCGACCGGCCCCGGGATGGTCCCGCACCTGGGTCCCGCACGCTGCGAGAAGGAGGAGGGCGGGGGGGAGGCTTCGGAGGGCGGTTGGGCGCATGGGATCTCGCACCCCAGGTTCCGCCCCGATCCCGGCGGGGGACAGGGCCAGTCCGCGACGGATCGGGGGTGCAGTTCCGCGGAAGGCCCCCCCGACCTTGTGGCATCGTGGATCCATGACCCCGGGCCCGCGGCCATGAGCGAATCCCACGAACCATCCGCGCCCTCTGAAGGGGCGGGGCGCTACGAGCTGAGGGAACTGCTCGGCGAAGGGGGCATGGGCCGGGTCTACAGGGCCTGGGACGCTTTCCTCGAGCGGGAAGTGGCCCTCAAATTCATCCGCAACGATGACCTCCTGGAGGCCCAACGCCTGCTGCTGGAGGCGCGCATCCAGGCGGGCCTGGACCACCCCGCCGTGGCCAAGGTCTTCGAGGTGGGCGACTGGGACGGGCGGCCCTTCATCGCCATGCAGAGGGTCCGGGGTGAAGCCCTGGATGTGGCCGCCCGGGAGCTGAGCTGGAAGGCCAAGGCGGAGCTCATGGCGCGGGTGGCGGAGGCGGTGCATGCCGCGCACCTCAAGGGCCTGGTGCACCGCGATCTCAAGCCGGCCAACATCCTCGTGGAAACGGGCCCGTCCGGGGAGCGCCGGCCCTTCGTCCTCGATTTCGGCCTGGCCCGGGGCGCCAGCCAGCCCGGGTCCTCCCTGGCCCAGCTGCCGGCGGGGACCCTGGCCTACATGGCTCCGGAGCAGGCCTCGGGCATGGCCTCGGTGGATGCCCGCAGCGACATCTACAGCCTGGGGGCCACGCTCTACGCCCTCCTGGCCGGGGCGCCGCCCTTCTCCGACCGCCGATCCGCCCCTGAATCACGGGCCCCAGAGGAGGTCAGTGATTCGGCGCGTCTCCCCGAAGCCCAGTTCGCGCTCTTCAGGGCCGTGCTCGAGGCGGAACCGGAACCCCTGCGGCGGCGCGTGAAGGGCCTCCCCCGGGATCTGGAGACGATCACCGCCACATGCCTCCAGAAGGATCCCCGGCGCCGCTATGCCAGCGCCCAAGTCCTGGCGGAAGATCTGCGCCGGTTCATCGACGGCCATCCGATCACCGCCCGTCCCCCCGGGCTCCTCACCAAGGGCACGAAGCTGGTGCTCCGCCACCGGGCCCTGACGGGACTGGCCGCCGTTGCGCTCCTCATTTTGGCGGCGCAGCAGGTGTCCGCCGTGCGGCGCACGTGGCGGGCCGGGGCCGACTCCGTGCGGCTCGGGGCGGAGGCCCAGGACCTCGAAGCCCAGTTGCGCATGGCCTACCTCCGGCCGCGCCACGACCTGCGTCCCGATCTGGTGGCCGCCCGCACCCGCCTGGCCCGCCTGGAGGCCACCGTGCGGGAAGGAGGCCGAAACCTGGAGGGGCCCGGCGACTTCGCGCTGGGTCGCGCGTACCTGGCCCTCCGGGACTACGAACCCGCGCGGCAGGCGCTGGAGCGGGCCCGGGAGCGGGGCCTGCGCGGGCCCGACTTGGCCCTCGCGCTGGGCACCACCTATGGCGAGCTGTATCGGGCCCGGCGGGCCGAAGTGGAGCGCATCGCCGACCCTTCCCTCCGGCAGAAAGCCCTGGCCGAGGCCAATCGGGAAGGGCGGGACCGCGCCCTGGAGCACCTGCGGGAGGCGGCGCGGGAGCGGGGTGATGGCGCCCTCTACGCCGAAGGCCTGCTCGCCTTCTACCAGGACGCATTGGAGGAGGCCCTCGCCAAGGCCCGGGCCGCCATCGCCCGCAATCCGGCCCTCTACGAAGCCCGGAAACTGGAAGGCGATGTCCTCCTCGACATGGGGCGGAAAAGGGTCTTCGCGGGCGACATGAAGGGCGGCCTTCCCCCGTTCGAGCTGTCCCGCGAAGCCTATGCCAAGGCCCTGGACATGGCGCGCAGTGACCCCACCCTCCATCGCGCCGAGGGCAAGCGGTGCTACATCCTCGCCTACGCCCAGCTGGCCCGGGGCCTGGATCCCTCGGAGACCCTGGCCCAGGGCCTCGCGGCGGTGGCGGCGGCCAGCGAAGTGAATCCCGAGGATTCCACCACCGCGCACCTCGGCGCGAACCTCTCCCTGGAACAGGCGGACTTCGAATCCAAGCGGGGACGCTCACCCGCGGAGGCCCTGCGGCAAGCGCAGGCCTTCGCCGAGCGGGGCATCGCGCTGGCCGCGAACCGATCCGACTCCTGGGAGATCCTCGCGGCGGTTTGCGGAGCGCGGGTGGACGGCATGGCCTGGGGGGATGGGGCCATCCCGCCCCTGGTGGACCGTGGCCTCACGGCCACCAGCTGGGCCCTTCAGATCAATCCCGCCTCCAACAACGCCCACTACATCCGGGCCATGCTGCTCCTGAACCGCGCGCTCCTGCAGGAGTCCGCGGGCCAGGATCCACGGGCTGATCTCCGGGAGGGCATCGAACATGCCCAGAAAGCCCAGACCCTGGGCGGCAACCGCCCCCTCGCCCTCATGGCGGAGGGCCAACTCAGCAGCAGCCTGGCCCTGTACGAGGTCGAACGGGGGCTAGAGGCCGAGCCTTCGGCTGCCCTGGCCACGGAGCGCTTCGCCCAGGCCCAGGCCACGGGCGCGGGGCTGGCCGTGGTGGCGGGCCCCCACGCGGCGTGGCTGGACGCCTGGGCTCACATCCAACTGGATCTCGGTCATCCGGCCGGTCCCCAGCGACAAGCCCTCCAGGCCATGGAACAGCAGATGCGCAAGGAAGGCGGTCCACCGGCCCTGATCCGCCTGATGGCGGATGCCCGGCACCTGCTCGACCTGCGGGAGCAGCTGGAGGGCGAGGTGACGCCGGAGCGGGCCCGGAAGGCCGCCCTAGCGGCCCAGGCGCTGGCGGATCGCCTGGGCCGGGGCCTGGGCACGGAGCCCGACCCCGAGCGGGCGCGCCTGGCGCTGAGGGCGAGGTCCCTGGAGGTGCTCGGCCGCTTCCGGGCCGGGGAACCCTGGCTCGCCGCAGCCCAGCGGGGCCAGGAGCTGCTGCGCCACCTGGCCCCCCGGGAGCAGGATGCGGGGCTGCCCCTGCTGCGGTCCGTGGTCCGCGCGTCGGGGGCCGCCGCCGCCGCGCCGGTGGCCCTGGTGGAAGACCTCCTCGCCCGGAGCCAGTCCATCCACAGGGACCTTCCCGAGCTCGCCTTCGTCCGGGACTGGCTGCGGGGCGCTTCCGACGGTTCCAGGATGCCCGCGGTCCTGGCGCGGAACCGGTACCGGAGTGGAACCCGCGGCTGAGCCGGAAGGCCCTCAGTACTTTTTCGCGAAGACCCGGGTCATCCCGTCGCGACCGGCTTCCACGTACACGCAGAGGCCTTGGGCCTGCAGCGCGCGGCAGACCCAGGCGGGCGAGAGGCGGAGCTTCCGGTGCGTGCTCACCCGCAATTGCCATCCCGAGTCTTCCCGCTCGTGGAGGATGTCGTGCACGCACACCGTCTCCGGGGAAAATTCCAGGAAGCAGGTGAGGATCCGTTGGGCGCTGCTCATCACGGGGATGAACCGCTGCGCTTCCTTCAGAGGGGTGGTGTAATCGCGGAAGGATAAGAGGGCCTGCCCGCCCACGCGGAGGGATTGGGACATCGCCACGAAGAGCCGCTCCACCTCGGTGCAGTCCGGCAGGTGGGTCAGGGCATCACCCATGCACACGATGAGGTCGGCCCTGCCCTCCAGGTGGCGGGGGAAATGCAGGATCGAATCCTCGACGGCATGGATGGGGAGGGCCTCCGAATGGTCGCGCAGCAACCCCAACAACCACGACGAGGTGTCCACGGCGAGGACGCGATAGCCCTTCCGGGCCAGGGGGATGGCGTGCATCCCGAACCCCGAACCCAGGTCCACCGCCACCTGCCCCGGTCGCGGCGCCGGACAGTTCCGCTCCACCTCGTTCCGTCCCCGCCGCATCGCCGCATCCATGCCGCCTGCCATCCACGGATAGCTCCGGGCCAGGTGGCTCTCGTAATGCACTTCGGCAGTCGTCATGGCGATGGACCGATCTCCGGGATGGATCGCGGCAGCAGCTGGGTTCTGAATGGCAAGGGCTCCCCAGCCTTCCACAAAGGCGTCGGCATCAAAGGGCCAGTTTCCCGAAATCGTGGGGGCCAGTGGGTGCGCCGGCTCCGCTCGGGTTGCACCCTGAGCGGGCTTCCGTGGAGGCGGTCGGCCTTCGGACGGCGGCCCAGGGAGGTGCTTCCACACCACTCCAAATCCGGCCCGCCGCCCCACCCCGGGGCATGAAAAAGGGCCCGATCAGATCGGACCCTTCAAGTGGTAGCGGGGACAGGATTTGAACCTGTGACCTTTGGGTTATGAGCCCAACGAGCTACCTGGCTGCTCCACCCCGCGGCAGGATAGTCAGTGTAGCACAGGGGCGCGGGATGGGAAGCGGGAATGCGCCGGGGTAGGCTGGGGCATGCGCAGACTGGGCACGATCATCCGCATCCAGATCCAGTTGGATCGCTTGAAGTCGGGGGAGGAGCCACGGCGGATCTTCGACCCGAGGCCGATCCGGAGTGTGGCGGAAGCCTGGGTGGGCCCGGAGGGGCTCGTGGCGCCCTGGGGGGAGGGCCAGGTGCTGGATGTCCACCATCGGAACCATCCCCACAGCCGGAACCGCGAGGGGCGGAATGCCGTGTCCCTGGGGTTCGAAGGGCACTACGCGCTGATGCGGACCCGGTTCGGGGAACGGCTCTCCCTGGGGGCGGCCGGGGAGAACTTCATCGTTTCCGGGGCGGAGGTGGTGACGGCCGGGATGCTGGCCGGTGGAGTGATCCTGCGCCTGGGAGGTGGGGGTGAGCTCCGGCTGAGGGAGGTGCATCCGGCGCCGCCCTGCGCGCCCTTCGCGCAGTGGGCCCTGGGTCACCCGGAGGGTGAGGTGGATCCCCAGGCGCGGAAGGAGGCACTTGTGGCCCTGGGCGAGGGGATCCGGGGCTTCTATGCCTGCATGGAAGGGGCGGAACCGGTCCGAGTGGGGGTCGGGGACGAGGTCTGGGCCCTGGGCTGACGCCAGGGGCCGGGCCGGGGCTACACTGGCCCCTTCACCCCGGACCGTCCATGCGCTGCTGCTTCGCCCTGTTCCTCTCCTTGGTTTCCCTGGCGGCCGCGCCGCGCACCGGCACGCCGGAGAAATGGTTTCCGAAGGCCCTGAGCCCCCGCATCGCCAACTATGTGATCAACGGGAAGCTGGACTGGGCCTCGAAGACCCTGGAGGGCACGGAGACCATCACCTGGCGGAATGCGGGCACGGCACCGACGAAGGAGTTCCCGCTCCACCTGTACCTCAACGCCTTCAAGGGGCCCCAGAGCCGGTTCATGACGGAGAGCGGGGGCCGCCTCCGGGGGGATCAGATGGGGGATCCGGCGGATCCCACCAGTTGGGGCTACTGCCGCCTGATCAGCACCAAGGTGGACGGCAAGGTGGTGAGCGGCACCCCGGGCGAGGATGAGACCGTGTACTGGGTGGCCCTGC
Organism: Holophagaceae bacterium; assembly: GCA_035254125.1. Lineage (GTDB taxonomy): Bacteria > Acidobacteriota > Holophagae > Holophagales > Holophagaceae > JAFDVN01. The sequence continues at coordinate 76,943 of DATFAX010000051.1, forward strand.
CCCGGGCCGTGGCGCCCGGGGAGTCCATCCAAGTCGAGGTCGCCTGGCAGAGCCGCTTCCCGCGGACCTTCGCCCGCTCAGGGTACGAAGGCAACTTCCTCATGGCGGCCCAGTGGTTCCCCAAGGTGGGCGTGTACCAGGGCGCCGCCTGGAACTGCCATGCCTACCACGCCTTCACGGAGTTCTTCTCGGACTTTGGAACCTACGATGTGACGCTGGCGGTGCCCAATTCCTTGCTGGTGGCGACCACGGGCACGCCCGTGGAGACCCGGGGCCCCGACGGCCAGATGTACGAGGCGGTGGAGGATCCCAAGAACCCGAAGGTGCACCTCTGGCGCATCCACGCGGAGGATGTGCACGACTTCGCCTTCGCCTGCCGGCCCAAGCTGGATTGGGATGTGCACGTGTGGGAGTACCGCGGGGTGGAGGTGAAGTACTACACGCAGAGCAAGACGAGCGCGAACATCTACCGCCAGCGGCGCGCCGTGGAGGCGGCCCTGCGCCTCTCCCAGGAGTGGTACTTCAAGTACCCCTACCCAGTGCTCACGGTGATCGACACCCCCGAGGACGCCCCCGGCGCCGATGGGATGGAGTACCCCACGCTCATCACGGCGGCTTCCGTGGCCTTCGACCCCTTCGAGTGGCGCGACGCTCCCGAGGTGGTCTCCGTGCATGAATTCGGCCACCAGTACTTCTACGGCATGCTGGCCAGCAATGAATTCGAGGAGGCCTGGTTGGATGAGGGCTTCACCAGCTGGTTCACCCATAAGGTGATGCTCACCACGTACCACGGGCTCCTGCCCAGCCGCCGCGTGCACATCCCCACGGACTTCGGCGAGTGGGCGGGCTACTGGTCGGGCCCCAGCAGCGACCCCCTCACGGTGGTGAGCTTCAAGGCCCGAGATTGGGACAGCTACGGCCGCGTGGCCTATGCCAAGCCCACGATGGTCCTGAACCAGCTGGAGGCCCTGCTGGGCCGGCCCCTCATGGACCAGGTGATGCGGGCCTACACGGAGGAGATGAAATTCCGGCACCCCGTGCGCGGGGATTTCCGCCGCATCGCGGAGCGGGTTTCCGGTCGGGACCTCACGAAGTTCTGGCAGGACTTCGTCGAAGGCACGGAGGTGCTCGACTACGTGATCCAGTCGGTGGAGGTGCGCGAGGTGCAGCAAGGCGGCTGGATGGAGGGCAAGGACGGACCCGTGTTCGCCGCGCCCCAGCAGGTGTCACCAGGCCGCACGGGCCGCGTGACACTGGTCCGCAAAGGGGGCATCACCGTGCCCATCACCCTGTGGGTGCGCCTGGAGAACCGGGAGGAGCGTCGGGTGACTTGGGATGGCGTGGACCGATGGGCCACCTTCGACTTCGACAGCCCCGTGGTGGCCGCCGTGGTGGATCCCGATGGCAACCATCCGATGCTGAAGGACCGCCTCCACGCCTCCTGGCTGCCCAAGCCGCCCAGCCGGGGCTTCCACTACTGGGCCCAGATGGCCTGGGGGGCCCTGGTGGGCGCGCTGCAATCTGCCGGGGTGGCCTGAGGGGGTTCCGATGGGCCGGACCCGGACACCGGTCAGCGCGGATCCGGGGGGGCTGGGCGGTGGTCGGGTCTCCGAGGCCCTCAGGCGCCTAGCCTGGGATCCTGGAGTTCCGCCATGGACCAACGCTTCTGGATCCGCCGCTTCCTGCTCGCCTTCGGGGGCTTCTTCCTGCTCCTGACGATCGCCGCGATCCTGCGGGGCCATCCGGGTCGGGCCTCCGTCGCCCACGGTGTGGAGTGGGGCGCCCTCACGGCCCTGATCTTCACGGGGTCGGGCCTCTACAATGCCCGCAGGGGCCGGGCCTGCGCCCTGTGCGCAGTGCCCCGGTCCATCCGGAAGGCCTAGAACCCGGGCTGCGCCGGGGCCGCGTCGCCCATGCGGACTTCCACCAGCCGCCCCTCCGCGTCGAAGCGGAGGAAGGCGGGGAAGTGCACGAGGCCCAGGCGTTCGAAATCGGCCCGGCTGGGCGCGAGCCAGGCGGTGTCCTGGGTGCGTTGAAGGGCCTGGACGACCGGGCCCGCCTCCGTGGTGCTCACCTCATCGAGGGTGGCTTCGGTGGGATCCGCGACCCCTCCCGCCGTGGGCACCACCCAGGCGCAGCCGGGGGGGATGCGGGGCAGGGTGCCTTCAAAGGGCGCGATCCACACGCGATTGCCGCCGAGGCCCGCGAGGGGGCGGTCGTCCAGGCGCAGCCCCGGGAGGGTCCAGAGGCGGACGGTCGGGAGGGGATGCCCCAGGTGGCCGAAGAGCACCTGGGCCGCCGCGAAGAGGTCGTCCTGGTCTTCGGGGGTCTTGCCGCGGAGATCGCCCAGGCGCGCTTCGTCCTTTTCCGCCAAGGCGAAGCAGAGGGCGTGACGGAAGGCGTACCCCTGGATGAGGTCCAGCCCCTTGCCCGCCAGGAGCCGATCCTCCCAGGTGCGCCGCTGGGCCCGGTCCCAGGCGCCGGCGCGGACCTGGGCCTGCCCCCAGCGCCAGAGGCCCATCCAGGTGCCCAGTTCCTGGGCCTGGAGGTGGGGCAGGCGGCCGACGGCCTCGGCGGGCGTGAGACCCAGGAGGGCCCGGAAAGCCTCGGCCTCGATCCGCTTGGGGCCCGAGGGGAAGGGGTTCTCGGGGAGGCTGCCCGCTTTGACCAGGGTGCAGTCCCGCAGCCAGCGATAGGCGGGCCTATCCGCCGGGGCCAAGTCGGGCATGGGTGGCATGAGGCGGCCCGCGTCGTAGGCCGTCAGCAGGGCGATGGCCGCATGGTCGAAGGTGACCTTGGGGGGGATGGGATTGGGCTGGTTGGCCTTGGGGGCCGTGGCCTGGATCGCACCTGGAGCGAGGAGGGCCGGGAGAAGCAAGGGCAGCATGGGCGCACCGTGGGAGAATGGGTCTATTCTGCGCTCTGGAGGCCCGCTCATGCAGCCCATCGATCCCAAGTCCCGCCTCGTGGTGGCCCTGGACGTCCCTGAAGCGGCTGCCGCCCTCCGCATGGCGGAGCGCCTGGCGGGGGAAGTGGGGATGCTGAAGGTTGGGCTCGAGCTCTTCTGCGCTGAGGGGCCGGGCTTCGTGAAGGAGCTGCAGGCCTTCGCGCCGGTGTTCATGGATCTGAAGTTCCACGACATCCCCACCACCGTGCGCAGGGCGTTGGAGGCGGTGCTCAGCCTTGATCCGCGGCTCATCAACGTCCACGCCCAGGGGGGGCCGCAGATGATGGAGGCCGCGGCCCAGGCCGTGCAGGCCCACCGCGCGGCGGGGGGCCAAACCCAATTGCTGGCGGTCACCGTGCTCACCTCCCTGGGGCGGGAGGAGTGGGCCCGGCTGGGGCACGCCGAGGGGCCCGGGGAGGCCGCCCTCCAGATGGCCCGACTCGCGGCGGATTCCGGGTGCGATGGCGTGGTGTGCAGCGCCCAGGAGGCCGCCGCGGTGCGGGATGCCTGCGGCGCCGAGTTCATGCGCCTCTGCCCGGGCATCCGTCCCCGCGGCTCGGCCGCCCATGATCAGGCCCGCGTGGTGGACCCCGCCTCGGCCCTGCAGATGGGGGCGAACTGGCTCGTGGTGGGCCGGCCCATCACCCACGCGGAAGACCCCCGTGCCGCGGCGCGGGCCCTGGTGGCGGAGATGGCCCAGCCCTGAAATCAACCTGCAAGGGGCGGGGGTCGAAGAGGGGCCCATGGGGAATCCTGAAGATCGCCGCGTCCATGCCCGTCTGAGTCTGGACGAACGTTACACCTTGCGCTTCCAGCTGGAGGGGCAGGTCTTCCGGGGCGTGACCATGACCAACCTCTCCGTGGGGGGGCTGGGCCTGAAGATGGATCAGAAGGCCGCGGAACCCCTTCAGGCGGGCGTGGTGCTGAAGGGCATGGTGTTGGAACATCCGGCCCTGCCCCAGGTGAAGGTGGACGGGGTGGTGCGGCACGTGATGGGGCGGAATGCCGGGAATTTGGAGGGACCCCTGCTCGTGGGCGTCCAGTTCGTGGATCCCCCGGAGATGTTCCTGCGGCAGCTCGAGGCCTACATCGAGAAGCGGGCCAGGACCTGAGACCGGTTCCATTCGCGCCGAGTTGCGACACACTCTAGGGCGATGTCCATCACCACGCCCCTGGCCTTCCGCCCCTCCTTCGCCCAGCGCACCACGGCCCTCCTGCTCTTCGTGGGCAGCTGGATGGTGGGGTTGCGCATCGGATCGGAGCTCATCGGCCACCTGCCCCGGCTGTGGGCCCACATCCACCAGGCTCAGGCGGTGGGGGAGCCCACCTTCGCCCTGTGGTTCTTTTTCTCCTCGTCGATCCTCGGGGGGCTCCTGGGCATCGGCGGGTTGCTCGTCTCGCTGGCCCTGGTGGTGCTCCTGGAGGGAACCCACGTGCTGGTGGACGAGCTCGGCATCACCGTGCAGGTGCACCTGCTGCCGCCCACCCTGGCCCGTTGGGCAGGGGCTGGCCGCCTTTCCTGGAAGCACGTCGGCGTGCTCCGGCGCAGCGGGCCCTTTTTCGTGGTGGAAGGCCTCACCGGAGCGCATCCGGAGCCCGGCCACCTGCTGGAGCCCACCTTGCGGTTCCTCCTGGTGGACGAACTGGAGGCGCTGGTGACCCTGATCGTGGAACGCAGCCCGAACGTGAAGATCGACTAGGCGGATCCGCTCCCCTTGGGGGCCCGCTCCAGGAAGGCTTCCGCCCCCTTCATGATTCCGGTGGGCCCCTGGGCGGGGCCCGTCTTCCGATCCTTGCGCACCTTCAGCCCCCAAAGGCCCGCCAGCTCCGTGGCTTCGGGGTTGCCCGGCGCGAGGGCCAGGGCCTCTGTGAGGTCCGCCTGGGCCTCCTTCTGTCGTCCCAGGCGCTCCTTCAGGAGGGCTCGCTTCATGAAACCCCAGAAATTGCCGGGCTCCCGGCGCACGATCTCGTCGTACTCGGCCTCGGCCTCGAGGAACGAGCCGCGCTCTTCGGCGGCTTCGCCGCAGAGCATGTTGGTGACGGCGCAGAAGCCCAGCCACTTCTTCTGCTCGGCGAACTCGGCGGGGGTGTAGCGGGCCTTGGCCTTGGTGGTCTGGATGGTGCGGTCCAGATGCTTCAGGGCCTTCTCTGTGTGGGCGTCCACCCGGGCGAAGATCTCCGCATCGCCGCTCTCCCGGAAGAACTCCTTGGAGATGCGGCCCTCGGCCCGGTACTGGTCGTACATGCGGGTGCCGGGGTAGAGCGCGAGGGGCGAGATCTGGGCGTCGTGGGGCTTCGTGTCGCGGATGAGGGCGGCGGTCTGTTCCACGTCCTCCCAGGTTTCGCCGGGGATGCCGGTGATGAGGTAGATGCCCAGGTTCATGCCCACCTTGCGCACGAGGCCCAGGGCCTGGCGCACGTGCTTCATGGAGGTGCCCTTGTCGAGCAGGGCCAGCACGCGCTCGGAGCCGTGCTCCACGCCGAATTGCATGAATTCGCAGCCGGCCCGCTTCATGGCCACGAGGCGGTCCTCATCCACGAGGTTCACGCGGCTCTGGCAGTTCCAGAGGGGATGCAGGCCCGACTTCTGGATCTCCTCCATGAGGGTGAGGATGCGGCCCCGGTTGGAGGTGAAGGTGTCGTCCCGGAAGCTGTAGTAGGTGAGGCCATGCTGCTCCCGGAGGAGCTTCATCTCCTCCAGGACACCCTGGGCGCTGCGCACGCGGATGGCGGTGCCCCAGAAATCGGGGGTGTTGCAGAAGTTGCAGGTGGCGGGACAGCCCCGGCTGGAGGAGATGTAGGCCAGCTGGCCCACGTCATCCAGGAAGTCGGTTTCGAGGTGGGCCACGGGCAGGCCGATGGTGTCCAGGTCCTCGATGACCGGCTGGGGCTCCGTGGGGCCCGAGCGGAGGATGAGGCCCGGGGTGCGCTTCCAGAGGTCGCTGCCGGGGGCAGCCTTCAGGCGCTCCACCACGCCCAGGAGGATGGGTTCGCCCTCCCCGCTGACGATGGCATCCAGCTCGGGGCAGTCCTCGAAGACCTCCCGGGCCAGGTGGGTGGGGTGGGGGCCCCCCGCCAAGGTGATGACACCCGGGCAGGCCTCCTTGGCCATCCGGAGCAGCTCATAGGAGCGCTTCCGGTTGAAGGTGAACATGCTCACCCCCAGCACGGACGGGGCCTGGGCCTTGAAGTAGGCCAGGATCTCCTTCCGGGATTTGCCGGAGAGGTTGGCCACCCGGCACGAATGCTGCCGAGACTTGAGCATTGCCTGCAGGAAGCCGAGACCAATGGGCAGAAAGGTCATCCACTCGTCCCCGAATCCGCTCTTCGGGGCGCTGTAAACAAGCAAGGTATGAGGACGCTTCATCCGGTTCCGCCCAGCCGTCCAGTATAGGAACATCGAAGCCTTACGTCCCGCTTTTTTCACGAGGTTGCATTGGGAGGTCAAGTCATCCGGAACGCGGCGGGGGTCCACGAGGCCCTGCTGGCGGCCTGCAACCGCAAAGAGCTGCTCATCCTGGCCACCCCCTACCTGCGGGTGGATTCCCACTTCATCCGGATCGAGGGCAACGAGCTGCACGTGGCCGCCACCATGACGCGGGATGACGCCATGTACGGCCTCAAGAGCAACGACCTCCACATGCGTTTCCCCCACCACACCGCCTTCCTGGAGGGGAAGACGGAGCTGAAGGGGTTCGGCCTCGCCGAGGGGCGTCGCACCCTCCGGCTGGCCCTGCCGGCGACCCTCCAGGACGACGAGCTCCGGGGGGCCTACCGGGTGGACCGGGTGGGCAAGGTCACCTGCACCTACAGCACGCGGAAGTACGATCTGCAGACGGCCAGCCTCACGAACATCAGCACCACGGGGGCCCGCCTCCACGCCTACCGCGACTTCACCGACGATGAGCTGCGCCTGGGCGACAGCGTGTCCGTGACCATCCCCCTGCTGGAGACGGTGCGGATCAACAGCCCGGCCAAGGTGAAGCACATCCACGCCCGCAGCTTCGGGGTGGAGTTCGAGCCGCCCCTGGGGGGCACCCTGCTGGAGAACCTCTCCCGCTGGATCTTCCAGAAGCGGGAGGAGGACCGGGAACGCGAAGCCCGTCGGGGCGTGGAGACGGCCGCCCCCGGGGAGGCCCAGCGCTCCCTGGCGAATCAGCTCACCCCCAAGCGGGGCATCGTGGTGCTGGGCGGAGACGCCGAGCTGGAGGGGCAGCTCCGGGAGGTGCTCGAGACCCTCCAACCCGTCAGCCGGGTGTCCAGCCCGGGCAGCCAGGGCCTCAAGGAGGCCCTGGTCCTGAACCCCGCCCTGCTGATCATCGCCGTGACGAGCCTCAGCCTTGATGAGCGTCGTCGCCTCAAGACCCTGCTGGACGGCCTTTCCGCCAAGGTCCCCTTCATCCTCCTGGGCACCAGCGTGGATCCCTCGGCGCTCATGGAGCTGGGGAACGAGGTGAAGGCCGCCTGCGTGTACCAGTTCAGCGCCCAGCGGGGGGCCTTCTTCCAGCGCCTCGTGCAGGGCATCCTCCGGCGTCACGGCACCGAGGCCGGGCCTTCCCCCGAGGAGGGGTGATGGGGATCTGGCCCTTCGGAGAGGAGGCTCCCGCCGCCGCGATCCAAGGGGCCGCCCTTCAGGCCGTGATGTCGGAACTGGGAGAGCGCAAGGAATACGCCCTGGTGGCCACGCCCTACCTGAGCATGGAAAGCCGGATCCTGGACGTGGGCCCTGGAACCCTCAAGCTGCTCTGCCCCTTCCCCAAGGACACGGCCCAGCGCACCCTGGCCGGAAATCCCCTGCGGATCCGCGTGCCCTGGAAGCTCACCATGCTGGGTGGGCCGGTGAACTGGAAGGCCTACGGCCAGGAGGACCGGCGACGCTGGATCCAGGTGGAGCGGCCGGCGTGGCTGGCCCCGGACGAGCAGCGGGCCCACACCCGGTGCGATCAGCTGGGTCGGACCTTTTTCACCCTCACCACGGAGGACATGCTCCAGTTCCTGGGGACCGTCGAGAACCTGGGGCAGGGGGGCGCCCTCGTCCTGCTGAAGGAACCGGCCCCCCCCGGGGTGCTCACCCCCGGGCGCAGCGTGGAACTCAGCCTGAGACTGGACCAGGGGCCTGTGGTGAAGACCCGGGCCCAGATCCGGCACGGAGATTACCCCCGGCTCGGCGTGGCCTTCCAATCGCCGGACCCGGAATTCCTCGGCCATCTGGAAACGTGGCTGAAGCCCCGCCTCGCGGAGGCCCTGCGCCGCTGGGAGAACCGCCGGGAACTGCGGGCCCAAGCGGAGGCCATGGCACGGGCCCGGGTCCTGGCCGCCCAGGCGGAAGGGATCCTCATCATCGGTTCCCAACTGCTGGCCGAAGAAGTGGCGGAGGGCCTGGAAGGCGCGGGGCCCATCAAGGTGGGGCCCGCGGCCATCGCACCCCTGAAGGCCCTGGTGGCCCGCCCGCCCCAGGCGGTGATCCTCCAGGTGGCCAAGGGGGATCTGGAGGAACGCTACCGCCTCCGGGGCCTATGGCAGACCCTCGGCCTGGATTGCCCTCTGGTGGTTGTGGGCACCGGGCAAACGGGATGCGCGCAGGAAGTGGCCCTGGAGCTGCACGCGGATTCCAGTCTGCAGTGGGATCCGGGGAAGGCCCGATTCCTGGGGCGCCTCGTGCAAGGTCTCATCAAACGGGGCCGGGGGGACGATGAGGAGTCCGGAGCGGCTTCCCGGTAAGCTGGCCTCCCGTCCCACGCCGCCCGTCCGAAAGGCCCCATGTTCAATTCCCCCCTCAAGAGCCAGCGCAAGCCCGATCCCCTGGAGCCGGCCAACACCCTCTTGGGCCCCGGGGCCTCCTTCCGGGGTGAGATCGACTGCGGCTCCACCAGCGTGCGGATCGAAGGCACCTTTGAAGGCACCATCACCAGCACGGGTCAGGTGGCCGTGGTGGGGCAGGGGCTCGTCACGGGGACCATCATCGCCCGGGAGCTGGTGGTCGCCGGCCGGGTGGAGGGTGTCTTCAAGGTCGAAGGGTGCCTGATGATCCGGGAGACCGGCTGGGTCGAGGGCGAGGTGGAGGTGGGCACCATGGTGGTGGATGAAGGGGGCACCTTCCAGGGCACTTGCCATCGCCGGGGTCAGAAGGATGCGGCCCCTTCCGCCCAGGTGATCCCCATCGTGCCCAAGGCGGCCAATGGCCCCATCGGCTCCACCGTGGACTTCAAGGGCAGCCGCGGATTCGAGGCCCGGAAGCCCTGACCCCCTGGAAGGGGGAGGACCCCGGAGTGCTTGTCGCCTTCCGGGGTCCTTCCGAGGGGATCCTGCTCAGCGCTTGGCGGCGGCGAGGTTGGTGTTGTCGAGGTTGGTGTCGGTGAGCACGGCCTCGCGGAGATCCGCGCCGCCCAGGTTGGCTCCGGAGAGCTTGGCCTTGGTGAGGTTCGCCTTGGAGAGGTTCGCCCCGCTCAGGTTCGCCCACACCATGTTGGCGGAGGTGAGGTTGGCGCCATGGAGGTTGGCGCCTTCCAGGTGGGCTTCGATGAGGTTGGTCTGGCGGAGGTCCGCGCCGCTGAGGTTGCTGCCGCTCAGGTTGGCGCTGCTGAGGTTTGCGCCGTCCAGGAAGGCGTCCCGCAGGATGGTCTCCTTGAGGTTGGCGCCGCAGAGGTTGGCGCCGTCCAGGTTCGCGTCCTTGAGGTTCGTCTCCTTCAGGTTCGTCTGGCGGAGGTCCACGCTGCGGAGGTCAGCCCAGATGAGACTGGCGCCCGTGAGGTTGGCGTTCACGAGGTTGGCCTCATTGAGATTGGCCTGGTACAGGTTCGCGCCCGCGAGGTTGGCGCCGCGCAGGTTCGCCTTGCTGAGGTTGGTGCGGTACTCGCCCCAGCTCTCGCGGGGCAGTGAGGCCAGCTTGGCGTTCTGCAGGTGCGCCCCATCGAGGTTCGCACTGTAGAGGTTGGCGCCGCTGAAATCGGACTCGGCCAGATCGGAACCGGTGAGATCCGCGCTGGTGAGGTTGGTGCCGATGCCCGTGGCATGGCGGAAATTGGCGCCCTTGAGGTGGGCCCCTTCCAGGTTGGCGCTGTTCAGCACCGCGTGGTTGAGGTCCATGTTCTCGAGGGAGAAGCCGCTGAGGTCCACGCTGCTGAGGTTCACGCCGGAGAGCAGGGCGTGGGCCAGGCTGGCACCCCGCAGGTTGGCGCTGGTGAGGTTGGCGCCGCTCAGGTTGGCGCTGAGGATCACGCCCTCGAGGTTGGCGCTGCTGAGGTCCGCCTTCGAGAGGTTGGCGCCGTTCAGGTTGGCGCTGCGGAGGTCATCGCCCGTGAAGGTGGTGCCTTCGAGGTTGGCGCCGCTCATCTGGGTGTCACTGAGCTTGGCGCCGGTGAAGGCCGCGCCGGCGAGGTTCGCGCCGTTGAGCACGGCACCGGAGAGGTCGGAGCCGGCCAGGTTCGCGCCGCGGAGGTTCTTCTCGGTGAAGTCCACCTGCACGAGGTTGGCGTTCACGAGCACGGTCTCGGCCATGATCGTGCCGTCGAGCAGGGCGCCGGTGAGGCCGGCCCCCGTGAGGTTGGCCTTGGAGAGGTTCGCGCCGGAGAGGTTGATCTCGCGGAGGTCCGCGCCGGTGAGGTCGGAGCCGGTGAGGTCGGCGCGATGGAGCACGGCGCCGTTCAGCTTGGCGCCGCTCAGGTCGGCGGCAGAGATGTTCGCATCCGTGAGGTTCGAATCCGAGAGGTCCACGCCCTTCAGGCTCGCGCCGGAGAGGTTGGCGCCCTCGAGGATGGCCTGGGCGAGGACGGCATTGCTCAGGTCGGCGTTGCTCAGGTTCGAGCGGCTGAGATCCATGCCCCGCAGGATGTTGCCGCTCAGGTTCGTGCCGCTGAGGTTGGCGCCCGTGAGGTTGGGGATGCCGTTCTTGTCGTACTGCAGGATGTCCATGTAGCGGAGGTCCGCCGCCACGAGGTTGGCCCCGCCGAGGTTGGTGCCCTTGAGGTTCGCGCGGCCCAGGTTGGCGCCGCCGAGGTTCGCGCCCTCGAGGCTCGCCCAGTGCAGGTTCGCGGAGGAGAGGTTCGCGCCGCCCAGGTTCGCCTTGTTGAGGCTGGCGTTGCCGAGGTTCGCGCCCTGCAGGTTGGCGGAGGAGAGGGTGGCGTGATCCAGGGTGGCGCCCTGGAGGTTGGCCCCGGAAAGGTCGGCGCCCTCGAGGCTCGCGCCCTCCAGCACGGTCTTGCGGAGGTCGGCGCCGCTGAGGTTCGCGCCCCGCAGATCCTTGCCGCTCATGTCGACGCCGCTGAGGTTCACGCCGCTCAGGTTGGTTCCGGCGAGCACGGTGCCGCGGAAGTTGGGGATGGTGCCGGGCTCGTAGCGCTCGATGTCGAAGAAGCTGAGGTCGGCGCGGGAGAGGTTCGCACTTGAGAGGTTGGTGCCCGCGAGCTGGGCCCGCGAGAGGTTCGCACCCTCGAGGTCCGCTTCGTCGAGGTTGGCGAGGCGGAGGTCCGCGCCCGCGAGGTTCGCGCCCTTGAGCTGGGCGTGATTGAGGATGGTGCCCGCGAGGCTCGCCTCGGAGAGGTTCGCCCCGGAGAGGTCGAAGCCCTGGAGATCCAGCCCGCTCAGGTCGGCTTTCTGGAAGTCCTTCCCCGAACGGAGGATGAGAACAACTTCCTTGCGCGTCAGTTCACTCATGGAGCGTCCTTTGGAACCTGTTTGGCGAAATTTTCATTGCGCCAAGTCTGCGGGTAAGCGGTTTTGATGTCCAGCACGGACAGTGCTTCCTCTCGGCTGAGGGAAGGGTTTTGTGACCTCCCTCGCGGATGCACCGCCCAGAGCCCCATTATTCCCCACGAACGGCCCCCGGGGACAGGGCGGCCTTCCCCGGAAGCCACCCCGTACACTGGCTGCATGCCCCGCCCCGCCTGCCCACCGCAACCGACCCCTGCCTTCCGCGGCGCGGTGCAGGCTCAACTGGGTCGGGATCCGAGTCCCCTGGAGCTGGAGGGGGTGGCCCGATGGGCCCGGGCCGTCGCCGATGGGGAGGTTCTGGAGCGGACCTCGGATCTCCCGCCCCACCTGGGTACCCAGGGGGCCCTGCTCGCCGCCTTCGCATCGGATCCCGAGGAGGCCTGGCTGCGCCTGCGGACGCTGGGCGGATCCTCCCTCGCCCTCCTGGGCACCCCGGATCAGGCTGACGCCCTGGAGGCCTTCACCCTGGGCGTGGGCCTGGAGGCAGGCCCCCAGGGGACGCTCCCCGTGGCCTTTGCGGCCGGGTGCCGCTCGGGCTCCGAGGCACCTCCCACGGAGGCCACACGGGTGGTGCGTTTGGAGGGGCGCGCCCCGGAGGCCCTGGGACGCGGCGCCCAGGCGCGCGCCCTCGTCGGCCTCCCGATGCTGTCCGCGGATCCGGCCACCCTGGTGGCCTGGGCCCTGGACCGGCAGGTGGCCCTGGAGGTGGATCTGGGGTCGGATCCCGGGCTTTGGGCGCTGTCCTTGGTGTCCCCGGAGCGGGTGGAGGAACTGGCCGGACATCTCGGGGCCTGGGGCCTCCGGGCCGTGACCGCGGGTCGCCTCACGGGGTGTGGGCGGATCCAGATCCGGGCGGGAGCCCGCGGGGAGGTGGACCTGCCCCTGGCCTTGGATCCCACGGGGGTGCCGGAGCCCTTTGCGGAGGGTGCCACGGCCCCCGCCATCACCTCCGCCCTGCCACCGGATTTGAACGAAGGCGAGGTGGAGCGCACCTTCCACGCCCTGCGGACGTCGGAGGGCCCCCGGTCCCGCGCCCTGGGCGAAGCTCGGGAAGGCTCGGAATCCCTGGCCCTGAACGCCGGATCCCTCCCCCACCTCGTCGCCCTGGATCCCTATTGGGGAGCCGTGGCGACGGTGGCGGAAGCGTCCCTGGGGCTGGCCTGCGCCGGAGCCGAGCCCTTGGGGCTGGCCCTGGCGCTGCCCAGGGAGGTGCCCCCCGGCCTCCTGCTGGGGCTCCGTCAAGCCGCCGTGAGCCTGGAGCTGCCCGTGCTGGAGCTCGAGCGGATCGAGGGCCTCGCCGCACCGGTGGCGGTGGCCCTGGGGGAGTTCGCCCCAGGGGCCGGCCCCGTGGACGTGGAGGCGCCGGAGGCCCGCGGCCTGTCGGGCGTGGCTCCGCGGATCTGCGGTGCCGCCTTCCGGCGGGCCTTCGACGGGCTCTTCCTGCTCGGGGCGCGGCGGGGGGAGCTGGGAGGCAGCCGGATTCTGGACTTCCGGGGGGGCGTGGACCTGTGTCCCGAGCCCTGGCTCGATGCGGACTTCCACCTCCAGGCCTGCGTGCGTGAGGGGGTGCGCCTGGGGCTGCTTCGGAGCGCGCATGCCCTGGGCCGCGGGGGCCTGCTCCTGGCGGTGCTGGAGGGCGTCCGGGCTTCGGGGCTCGGGTGCCAGCTGTTCTTGGGTCGCGAAGGCCTGCGGTTGGATGCCCTCTGCTTCGGCGAGGCTCCGGGGCGGGTGCTGGTCTCCGTGAGCGCGGAGGGGGAGAGCGCCCTGCGCACCCTGGCCCGCACCCATCAGGTGCCCCTCGCCAAGGTGGGCGTGGTGGGCGGCCCGCACTTCACGGTGGCCGTGGACGGTGCGCCCCTGCTGGAGGTGGCGCTGTCGGAGCTGACGGACTAGCAGGGCCTCCGGCCGCCCCCGAAGAGGCTCCGGAAGGTCCACCCGACGAGGCGGAAGGGAATCCCCAGCAGCCACAGGATGGGGGCGAGGAGGGCCACCAGCAGGGCCAGGGGCCAGCAGAGCACGAGCAGGATGCACCAGAGGATGAAGGCGGCCATGGAACCCTCCGCTCCCCAAGGTCGGGTGCGGGCGCCGTGGCCGGGCCTTCCTTTCGGCCAACGGCACCCCTCCACCGGCGGATGAAGGGGCTGAGGTCGGTTGGGCCATCCGGTCTATCCTGGGGCACCCCCTTCCGAGGTGTCGCATGGCCATCGACGACGGTCTGGACCGCCGATCCTTCATCGGAACCGCCCTGGCGGTGGGCGCCGCGGCGGCGCTGCCCCTGGAGGCCAAGCCGGCCCGCATCAAGGTGGACGTGACCCGCATGGACCTGGCGGCCCTGGCCCAGGGCATGGCGGAGAAGCGCTTCACGAGCGTGGACCTGGTGACGGCGTACACGGAGCGGATCCGGATCGTGGACCGCAACCTCCACGCGGTGCTCGAGCTGAACCCCGATGCCCCGCGCATCGCGGCCGCCCTGGATCGGGAGCGGAAGGAGGGGCGCGTGCGGGGCCCCCTCCATGGCATCCCGGTGCTCCTGAAGGACAACCTCGACACGGCGGACCGCATGAAGACGACGGCGGGTTCCGTGGCGCTGCTGCGGGCCCCCGCGCCGAAGACGGATGCGTTCGTGGTGGCGCAGCTCCGGCAGGCGGGCGCCGTGATCCTGGGGAAGACGAACCTCAGCGAGTGGGCCAACTTCCGCTCCACCCACAGCATCAGCGGCTGGAGCGGCCGGGGCGGCCTCACCCGAAATCCCCACGCCCTGGACCGCAACTGCTCCGGCTCCAGCTCCGGGTCCGGGGCCGCCATGGCCGCCAGCCTCTGCGCGGCGGCCGTGGGCACGGAGACGGACGGCTCCATCGTGAGCCCCGCCCAGATCTGCGGGGTCGTCGGCCTCAAACCCACCGTGGGGCTGGTGAGCCGGGCCGGCATCATCCCCATCTCCCACTCCCAGGACACGGCGGGCCCCATGACCCGCACCGTGCGGGATGCCGCCCTGCTGCTCTCCGCCATGGCGGGCGTGGACCCGGGGGATGCGGCGACCATCGCGGCCGCGGGGAACCTCCGTGCGGACTACACCACCTTCCTCCAGCCCGAGGGCCTGAAGGGGGCACGGCTCGGCGTCCTCAAGAACTACAACGGGATCCACCCCGGGGTGGATGGGGCCATGGCCCCCGCCTTCGAGAAGCTCCGGTCACTCGGCGCGGTCCTCGTGGACGTGGAGCTGAAATCTTCCGGCTTCGAGGCGGCCGAGCAGGAGGTGATGCTCTACGAGTTCAAGGCGGGCCTCAATGCCTACCTGGCCCGGCGCGGGGGCCCCATGAAGGATCTGGAAGCCCTCATTGCCTTCAACCGGAAGGAGGCGAAGCGGGAGATGCCCCTCTTCGCCCAGGAACTGTTCGAGCAGGCCCAGGCCAAGGGCCCCCTCACGGAGGAGGCCTACCTCCGGGCCCTGGAGCTCTGCCGCAAGGGGGCCCGCACCGAGGGAATCGACGCCGTGATGGACCGAGAGAAGCTGGACGCGCTCGTCGCACCCACCGGCAGTCCCGCCTGGCTCACGGACCCCGTGAACGGGGACGCCTTCGGATTCAGCTGCTCCACCCTGGCGGCGGTGGCGGGCTATCCCCACCTCACCGTGCCGGCGGGCACCGTGCACGGCCTGCCCGTGGCCCTCTCCTTCATGGGCCGCGCCTGGAGCGAAGGCACCCTCCTGCGCTTCGGCCACGCCTTCGAACAGGCCATGAAGGGGCGGCGGGAGCCCCGCTTCAGGCCCCATTCGGTCTGACCCCGATTCGTCCTTGATCCGGGCGGGGGCCTTGGCCACCCTGAAGGTCCCTTTTCCACGGAGGCTTCCATGAAGCTCGCGCTCCTCGCCCTGATGGGCACCCTCGCTTTCGCTCAGGCGCCCGCCAAGAAGGCCGCTCCCGCTCCGGCCCCCAAGGCCGCCCCCGCCCCCGCGCCGAAGGCCGCGCCCGTGGCCGGTGGCTTCATCGGCAACAAGGACTCCAAGATCGTGCACAAGGCCGACTGCAAGACCGCCGCGAAGATGAAGGCCGAAAACAAGGTGACCTTCGGCTCCATGGCCGAGGCCGAGAAGGCCGGCTACAAGGCCTGCAAGGTCTGCAAGCCCTGACCCCCCCAATCCAAGGAGATCCCATGAAGCTGTCCCTGCTCCTCATCGCCGCCACCCTCACCCTGGGCGCCCAGGACCTCGATGCCATGAAGGCCGCCGCCAAGGCCAAGGTGGACCAGAAGGTGGACGAGACCCAGGCCAAGGTGGACCAGAAGGCCGACGCAACGAAGGCCAAGGCTGACGCCAAGGCCACGGAAGCCAAGCAGAAGGTGGACAAGAAGGCCGAGGGCACCATGGCCGCCGACAAGGTGAAGGGCGCCACCGCCACCGCGGAAGGCGCCACCAAGGGCACCGGGGAGAAGGCCAAGGCCAAAACCAAGAAGGGCAGCGCCAAGGCCGCCGCCAAGACCAAGGCCGCCACGGCCAAGGTCGCCCAGTAGCCCTTACCGCCATGAAAAAGCGCCGGCCCGGGGCCGGCGCTTTTTCATGGGAAGTCCCTCAGTCCTTCTTCTTGCTGAACTGCCGCTCGTAAGCCTCCTCGGCGTACTCGCTGGGGGGCACGCCGAAGCGGCGTTTGAAGGCGCGGGTGAAGGCGCTGGCGTCGTAGAAGCCGAGCATCTTCGCCACGTCGCTGGGGCGCTCGCCATTGGCCAGCAGGGTTACGGCGCGCTGCAGGCGGCGCTCGATGAGGTACTGGTGGGGGGTGGTGCTCGTGGCCTCGCGGAAGAGGCGGATGAAATGGTCCGGCGTGCAGCGGGCCATGGTGGCCAACTCGGGCACGCTGTTCTTCTGCCCGATGTGGGCTTCCATGTGGTCCAGCACGAGCTGGAGCGTGGAGCGGTTCAGGCGGTAGGGGAAGCGGCCCCGGTCCTCCTTCTCCGTGAGGCGGCTCATCTCGGCGCCCAGGAGGATGAGGAAGAGCTCGCGGGTCATGAGCTGCACGCCATCGGGGTTGGTGAGCTCGGACACGAAGATGTTGAAGAGCTGCTTGAGGCTCAGGCTGCGCAGCACGGCGAAGCTGGCCTCCTGCCACTTGCGGGGCGGGTGCTGCAGCGCGCCGAGCAGGGGCTCGGGGAAGGGGCCTTCCAGGTAGAGGGCCGTGAAGCCGAAGGGCTGATCCTCCTGGTGCCGCTTCAGCGTGTGGCCGAAGCCCGGCAATAGCAGGGCCAGATCCCCGCGGCGGATGATGCCCTCTTCCCGATCCTCGGCCGTGAACACGCGCACGGCCGTGCTGGGCTGGATGAGGGTCCAGGCGTCCCGACCGGGCATGGCCCGCGGCGGCACGGGGTCCTTCTTCAGCTGCACCAGCTTCAGGGGACCACTGGTATGGATCTGGATGTTTTTCGAGTCCTGATCGTTCATGGCCGTGGAATAAAAAGAGGGAACAGTCCCTATCAACGGTAAGCGTGACAGGAAAATTTCCACGGGTCCCAATCTTTTTTCGTAGGAATCGAGCCGGATTTCGGGGGAATGTGTCCAACTCCACAGGAATCCATCCCGTCTGACTCACGCCGCGAGGGTGGTCACGCCGCTGGACGGCCCCGGGCAAGCCGCCGGCCGGGGGGTAGCCAGCTCAGCGCAGTCGGACCTGGTTGAGGCGCAGGAGGTCGGCGGGTAGGGGGAGGGCGCCGAAGGCCACCACTTCGGCCTGGCCCTCCTTGGACAGGATGAAGCGCAGGAATTCCGAGGTGCCCGGATCCAAGGGCTTCCCGGGGGCCTTGTTCACATAGATATAGAGGAAGCGGTACAGGGGGTAGCGCCCACTGAGGATGTTCGCGGGCGTCGGGGGGATGGCCTCGGACCCGCCGAAATCGACCAGGGGCACCTGGCGGACCTGGCCGATGCGGTGCTGGATGGGACCGTAGCCCACCCCGCCAGCATCCGTGGCCAGGGCCTCGAGGATGGCGAACTGGTCGGCCATGGCCTTCACCTCTTCCTTGAACTCCCCCTTCCGGAGGACATGCTCCCGGAAGAAGGCCCGGGTGCCGCTGTTCTCATCCCGTCCGTAGGGGTGGACCTCGCGGCCCTTCCACTCCCCGGAGAGGCCGAGGTCGCCCCAGGCGGCCACGGCCATGGGATGGCCGCCTTTCCGCTGCTGGCCGAACAGGGCGTCCACCTCGGGCAGGCTCAGCCGGGAGATGGGGTTGTTGGCATTCACATAGACCGCCAGCGCATCGGCCGCCACGACGATCCGCAAGGGGTCGTAGCCGAACTTGGCGCGGAAAGCGGCGAGCTCCTCGGAGGTCATCTCGCGGCTCATGTGACCCAGCAGGGTCTCGCCCGCCAGGAGGGCCTTGGGGGCGGTCGCCGACCCCTTGCACCGGAGTTCCAGGTCCGACTTGGGATGCCGGGCCTTGAAATCCAGGGCCCAGAGCATCATCAGGGGCTCCATGGAGTCGGAGCCCACACAGCGCACGGGGCCTTCCACCGCCCGCTCGGCGACGTAGGGCTGGGGCCCCGGGGGCTCGGAACGGGGCGCCGCGGCCTCCACGACCGCCTTCCCGGGCTCGATGGACACCGGTTGGCAGCCCAGGAACAGACCGAGCACCAGCACTGAACACACCCTCATTCGCGTCACGGGGACCTCCATGACCAGGGGGCCACACGGGCTTCACCCCGGAATGAAGGGACCGGAACTTTTCTGCGACGCGTGGTCCCCCACCGGCGTGGGAGCTGGTCATGCAAAGGGCCCGCGCAAGCGCGGGCCCGGGTGTGCGAAGTTCGGTTCGAGGGCTAGAAGGCGTAACGGATGCCCAGGCCCAGCGTGGCATTGCTGTCGTACAGGTAGCCCGCGATGGTGGTGTTCCCCAGGCCGCCGTCGGTGCTCACGGCCATGTAGCCCATGTAGGCATCGAAGGACTTGGTGAAGCGGTAATCGAGCAGGAGGGAGGTGTACTTGGCGTTGCCGGCGTTGTTGGCGCCGTTCACGGTGAGGCCGCGGGAGAAGTCGTTCTGCTTCACGTGGTAGTAGCTCACGCCGGCGTTGAACTTGTCAGTGACATCCCAGGCCGCGCCCAGCCAATACACGTCCAGCTTCTTCTCCATCTCCACGCCGCCGACGGTGTAGGGGGTGACCTTCACGAGGCTGACGACCTGCCCGAAGAGGCTGGTGGTGTTCGCATCCTCGGTGGGGTTGCTGGGGTTGGTGTACTTCAGCTGCTGGTAGCCGCCCTTGATGAAGACGGGGCCGGCCTTGTAGCGGGCCGTCAGCATGGTGGCCTTGGTGTCATAGGCGGTGAGCACCACGGTGCCCACGGGCTGGGCGGGCACGGCGGTGGGGTCCGGGCTGCCGACGCTGAAGGCGTCCTTGTAGGTCTGGTAGGCCACCTGGATGCCGAAGGCACCGGGCTCCCAACCGAAGGAGATCTGGTCGGAGGACCGGGCGCTGGAGACGCCGGCCACGCCGCCGAACTTGTGCAGGAACGCCACGCTGAAGTCGCTCCACTTGCCCTTGTACTTGACGCTGTTGTCCAAGCGGCTGTTGTCCGTGGCACCGCCGCCCCCGTAGGTGCCGGAGTAGCCGATGGGCGTGAAGAGCTGGGCGCCCTGGAGGGCGTCGTAGCCACCGATGATGTCCAGCATGAGGGCCGTGTGGCGGCCCAGGGTCAGGGTGCCGAAGTCCTTGTTGGAAACGCCCACGAAGGCGCCGCGGGAGAAGAGCTGGCCGGCGACGGCGGAATCCGCGTTCTGCTGCTCGGGGGTCTTGGCCTTGTTCTGGGCCACGCCCTGGGCGGCGTTGGCGACGCTGCCGGAGCGGAGGTTGATGGCGCCTTCCAGGGTGAAGAGCGCCTTCCAGTCGTTGCCGAGGTCCGTGGAGCCCTTCAGGCCCCAGCGGCTCTGGGAAATGCCGCCGTCGTACATGCCCGTGGCGGACTTGTCGGCGTACTTGGCGACGGTGGGGTTGGCACCGAGGGGGT
The DNA here is from genome assembly GCA_035254125.1 of Holophagaceae bacterium. GTDB lineage: Bacteria > Acidobacteriota > Holophagae > Holophagales > Holophagaceae > JAFDVN01. The sequence goes on from DATFAX010000051.1 coordinate 96,585, forward strand.
GGTAGCCGTCGAGGTCGAGGGAGTGATCCACCTTCGCCACGCCCACATCGAGGACGCCGTACAGCTGGACGCTGGAACCGCCCGAGGTGATCTGGAGGGCCGGCGCCTGGGCCAGCATGGGAACGCCCGCGCAGAGCGCGAAGGCGGCGGCAGAGAGAGTCTTCATGGGGGCTCCAAAGTGGTTCGGTTCAGGAAGAGATTCCCAAGGCACTGTAACTCCCGTGTGAAAACGGAAAGGGCACAGCGGAAATATATTGAGCTTCGCCACACGGCGATTTCGGGCGTTCCAAACGCGGAATGCCGCTCCGGTTTTCGGATCAACCCATGGCTGATTACGACGTCGTTACGTCTGTGACGTCGGATGGCTTGGCAATAACCGAGCAATGGAAAAGCGCCCCGACGGGGGCGCCTGAATTCCGGACTTGGGGCCTGGTCGCGGGGCAGTTGTGACGGGGAGCATTCGAGACCAGGCCTGCTTTCACGCTGAACGGGGAATCCCGACCCGGCGACCATGGATCGGGATGGGACGGAGCTGCCCTCAGTTCGTCAGCCACTCCGCGCCGAGGCGGCCGATGGCCCGCAGGAAGGCCGTGAGGGTCTTGCGGTAGCTGGTGCGGGCCAGGGTCAGCGCCGTGCGGGCCTGGTCCAGTTCGTCCTGGCGCTGGAGCACGAAGTAGCTCGTGCTCAATCCATTGGCGAGCTTCTCCTGCTCCGCTTCCTGGCTCTTCTCCCGGAACTCGAGGGCCTTGGTCAACGCCTCCACTTCCTTCTCCGAGGCCTTGAGCGTGCTGAAGCTCTGGCGGACCTCCAGGAGGATGGCCTGGCGCAGGGCCCGGCTGTCGAGGTCCGCGGCGAGGCGCTCGGCGCGACGGCGATCCAGGGCGCCCCGGGCCGCGTGATTGCCCAGGGGCACGCGCAGCTGCAGCCCCGCGTAATAGCCGGGGTAACGCCCCGCGCTCCAGTCGGAGAGCACGGGGTTCACGTGATCGTGGGTGGCGGATCCCCCCAGGTAGGCGAGGGTGGCGTCCAACTGCGGCAGGGTGCGGTTCTTCGCTTCCGTCTCCAGGATCATGCGGGCCTGGAGGTCCGCGCGGGTGGCCTTCAGCTCGGGCCGTTCCTCCAAGGCGATGCGCTCTGCTTCCTCCAAGGTGAAGGCCTGGGGTACGGGGTTGGGTTCATCCGAGGGGAGGATCTCCGGAGTTGCCGTCTCCGGCAGGATCTCCGCGGCGAGGGAAGCCCGGGAAGTCTCCACGAGGTTCTGGGCCGAGAGCACCTGCCGCTCGCGCTCCAGGACCGCCGCTTCCACCGCTGGCAATTCCAGGGGGGCGAGCATGCCGGACTGGACCCGCTCCCGGTCCTCTTCCAGTTGCTTCCGCGCCAACTCGAGCGTGGTGCGCTTGTCGGCGAGGTTCTGGCGGGCGAAGTAGAAATCCCAGTAGAGCGAATCCGTCAGGGCGATCTCCCGGACGAGATCCCGCTGGTAGTCGAGGTCGCCGGCCTCGGAGAACTTGCGCGCCGCCCTCAGGCGGGCCTCCGTGGCGGCGGGGCCGAAGCCCCGCAGGAGGGGCTGGGTCAAGGCCACGGCCATCCGGCCCCCATAGGGGTTCTGGGTGTCGTAGGCGAGGGGGTAGGTGGTGCTGCTCCCGAAGGTGTGGTTCGCCTGGGTGATGTCCTGGGAGAGGTAGGTGGGGAGCATCGACACGCTGAAGGTGCCCCCGGTGAACAGGAGCTTCTCCACCGAGGCGCCGAAGGAGCGCAGGTAGGTGGTGGACCGGGTATCGCTGAAGAAGAGGTTGTTCAAGCCGCTGGTCTTCGGATTGGCGTCCTCGGATTCCAGCCGGCTGACGGAAAGGGAGGCCCCCACGGACCAATCGAAGGCGCCTTGTTCCTGGACGATGCCCGAGCGGATGGCATCCCGGCGGTTCCGGGCGCTTTGGGGGGCGAGCCCCTGGCGGAGGGCCAGAGCGATGGCTTCCTTCTCGGTGAGCCGGAGCTCCACGGGGGCGGGGCCGGTCTGGGCGAGAAGGGAGAGGGAGAGGAAGGGCAGGAGGGGCCTCATGCGGGATTGGCTCCGGGTTCCGGGAGGGCGTCAGGGGCCTCCGCAGGGGTGGTCGCAGGCTTCTCGCCCAGGAGCAGGAACATCACCGGGACCAGGAACAGGGACAGGGCCGTTGAGCTGGTGAGCCCGCCCACCACGGCGAGGGCCAGGGGCTGGTTGGATTCGGTGCCACGTTCCAGGCCCATGGCCGTGGGCAGGAGCCCGATGACCGTGGCGAGGCTCGTCATGGCGATGGGCACGAACCGGGAGCGGGCGGCGAGGAGGATCGCCTCGCGCATGGGCACGCCCTCGTGCACGCGGCGGTGGGCGTCATCCACCAGGAGGATGCCGTTGGAAACGGCGATGCCGATGACCATGAGCATCCCCATGAGGGCCGTGATGGAGAACCCCTGGCCCGCGGCCATGAGGGCCAGCACGATGCCGATGAGGGACACGGGGATCGTGAAGAACATGACGAAGGGCAGCCGCAGCGAGTGGAACTGCGAGGCCATGATCATGAAGATGGCCATCACGGCGAGGCCAATGGCGAGGCCCAGGCCGGAGAAGGTGGTGCGCATGAGGTCCACCTGGCCCACGTAGTGGAAGGCGATGCCCTCGGTGCGGGGATCCTTCTTCAGGGCCTTTTCCAAATCCTTGGCGACGGTGCCCATGTCGCGGCCCTCCACCTGCATGAGCAGGTGGGCGGCCCGTTCCAGCTGGTTCCGTTCCACCTGGATGGGGCCCGTGGCCCGGCGCACCTGGCTGTAGGCGCCCAGCGTCACGGCGCCGCCCTTGTCCTCCATGCGCAGGGGCACCCGCATGAGGGCGGCGGGGTCCGACACGTTCCGGGCGTTGTAGGAGGTGACGACGTAGTAAGACTGGCCATTGTTCCCGTCGATCCAGACGCTGGGCGTGTTGATGTTGCCCAGGGTGGCCTCCAGGGTGGCCTGGGCGGCCATGCGGGAGTTCACCTTCACCTGGCCCGCCTGCTGGCGGTCGGTGTCGATGCGGACCTCGGGGTACTCCACCTGCAGGGAGGGATAGAGGTCCCGGATGCCCGGCACAGTGCGCGCCACCTCGGCCATGACCTTCACCTGCTGGTCGAGCTTGTCCAGGTCGTCACCCCGGACCTCGAGCACGATGGGGGCGAGGTATCCGTTGGAGAACACGCTGGCCACGAGGCCACCGGGCCACTGGAGGAACTCCACCCCAGGGAACTCGTGCGTGAGGATGCCGCGGGCCACGTCGGCGATCTCGCGCTGGCTGCGCTTGCGGTCCTCGGCCTCCTTCAGAGCGAGCCGGATGAAACCCATGTGGGGGCCCGCATTGGGGCTGTTCATGGCGCTGCGGGCCTGACCGGGCATGCCCACGTTGGTGAGCACCAGCTCCACATCCTCCCCCAGCTTCTCCTTCAGCTCCTGGGCGATGCGGTTGATCTGGGCCGAAGACTGGGTGAGGGAGGTGCCCGGAGCAAGGCGGACGTAGATGCGCTCCATGCCCTCATCGATCTCGGGGAAGAAGGTGCTGGGCAGGCGGCTGGCGAGGAACCCACTGAAGAGCACGAGGGCGGCGGCGCCAGCGATGACGGCGACCCGATGCTCGAGGACGACAGCGAGGATCGAGGTATAGCGGGCCCCGACCCGATCCACGGCGGCCTCCACCTTCTTGGCCAGGGGACCGGGCTCCACGTGGTGCAGGAGGTAGCGGCAGGCCACGGGGGTCACGGCCATGCTCACGAAGTAGGACGCGATCATGGAGACCGTCACCGTGAGTGCCAGGGGCGCGAAGAGCTTGCGGGCCAGACCTTCCAGGAGCACCACGGGCAGCAGCACGGCGATGGTGGTGATGGTGGAGGCCAGCACGGGCAGGGCCACGGCATTGGCCCCGGCGAGGGCCGCATGATAGGAATCCATGCCCTCCTTCTGGTGCCGGTGGATGGACTCCAGCACCACCACCGCATCATCCACGAGCCGTCCCATGGCCAGGGTGAGACCGCCCAGGGTGAAGGCGTTGAGGGTCTGGCCCGTGGCGTACATCACCAGCAGGGTGATGGCGAAGGACAGGGGGATGGCGAAGGACACGATCAACGTGCCGCGGACGCTCTGCAGGAACAGGAGGATCACGAGGCCGATGAGCACGAGGGCCTGGATGATCTCCTTCTTGAGGCCGTGGTAAGTGGAGCGCACGAAGCCCGATTGGTCGAAGATGGGCTTGACCACGAGGCCCTGGGGCAGGTTGGGGATCTTGGCCACGGCCTTGGTCACTGAGTCCACGATGTCGATGGTGTTGCCGCCGGGGGTGCGGAGCACGTTCAGATAGACGCCGTTCTCGCCGTTGATGCTCACGGACTGGGTCTCGGGGGCCCCACCGTCTTCCACCTTGGCCACGTCGCGCAGGAGTACGGATCGGCCCCCGGACTGCTTGACGACGGAATCCTCAAGCTGGGAGATCCGGGGCGCCACGGCGTTGGTGTAGACGTTGGCGTCGAACTTCGGCGAGATGAATTCGCCCGAAGGGAGCAGCGCGTTCGCCTGGGAGACGGCCGCGGCGATGTCGGAGCTGGTGACGCCCCGGGACTGGGCCTTGATGGGGTCCACCACGATGTTGATCTGGCGCTGGCGGCCGCCGTTCACGGAGGCGCTGGCCACGCCGGGGATGCCCTCGATGACGGGCTCGATGTTGTTGAGAGCGTAGTCATAGAGCTGGGGCCCGCTCAGGCCCCCGCCGTAGACCGCGATCTGGACGACGGGGGCGTTCGAGGGGTCGTACTGGAGGACGAAAGGGGGCAGCACGCCCAGGGACTTGGGCACGGCGGCCATGGCGAAGGCGACCTGCTGTTGCACGAGGGTCTGGGCGGCGTTGAGGTCCGTGCCCCACTTGAACCACACGTAACAGACGCTGAGACCGCTTCGGCTGGAACTTTCGACGTGATCCACGCCCGGGGTGGCGCTCACGTACTTCTCGATGCGCCAGGTGATGGTCTTCTCCACGTCCTTGGGGCCGAGGCCGGGGGCCTGGGTGCCCACCACGAGGACGGGGGGGGTCAGCTCGGGGAAGGTGTCCACGCTGAGGCGCGGCATCACCACCCCGGCGAACACGATGAACGCGATGCTCAGCATGAGGATCGCGATGGGATTGCGCAGGGAGAGGCGCGTCATCGGCGGGCTCCTAGCGCACAGGCCGGGGCGCGATGGCGTCCCCGTCCTGGAGCTGGTTGCGGCCCTCGAGCACGATCATCGCGCCGGTGGGCAGGTCGGGCTTCACGAAGAGCTGGCCTTCGCGCTCCCCCAGCACCGTGAGCACCACGCGCTTGGCCTTGGTGCCTTCGGCCACGAAGACGGTGGCCTTGGTCCCCTTCACGCTGGCGGCGGCCACGGGGATGGCCAGGGCGGCCTCCTTCTGGTCGGATTCCACCCCGATCTCGGCGGTGGTGCCGGTGGGCAGGCGACGGTCGGGATTGGGGAGGTCCACTTCGAAGTGGATGGTCCGGGTGGAGGCGTCGGCGGAGGGGGCCCGGCGGGCGATGGCGGCCTTCAGGGTCTCCCCCGTGGCGAGGATGCGCAGCTGGACGGGGGTGCCCGGGGCCAGGAGCCGGAAGTCGGCCTCGGAGGCATCGGCGCTCACCCGGATCTTCCGCCGGTCCACCACGGTGAGGATGGGGGCGCCGGGATGGACGAAGGCTCCGGGGTCGAGGGTCCGTTCCGCGATCTCGCCGTCGAAGGGCGCACGCAGGGAGCTGTCCTGCAGCTCCAGACTGCTGCCGCTCAGCTCGGCCTTGGCCGCGCCCAGTCGAGCCTGCTCGCTGGCGGCTTCCGCCAATTTCTTCTCGGCCTCGTTCACGGACACGATGCCCTTGCGCTGGAGGCCTCGGACGCGGTCCGCCTCCTTCCGCAGGGCATCCTCCCGGGCCTCGATGGCCTTCACCTGGAGCTCGGAGGCCTGGCTCTTGGAGGCGGCCCGCTCGGGCTGGAGGGTGGCGAGCACCTGTCCGCGGCGGACGGAATCCCCGGGGCGCACCATCACCTGGGTGATGTAGGCGGAGATGAACTGGGGACCGACCTTGGCCTCCTCCCAGGGCATCAGGCTGCCCACGAAGCGGCTGCTGGCGCGGTAGGTCGCAGCCGCCACGGGCACGGTGCCCACCCCCTTGGGCTGGGCCGCCAGGGCCCGGTCGTTCTGGGCATGGGCCTGCCGGGCCCAGAGCAGGAGGCCGGCAACGACGCAGACCCCCACGACGCCGAGGATGGCCTTGGGCACCGCCTTCCCGGCGGGGAGGTCCACCGCTTCGGGAGCGGGGGAGGGGAGATCGGAGGGAGAGGTCGTCGTCATGGCCTGCCGGTGGGTCGGGGGGAGTCCCCGGGCGACGGAGGGCAACCCCCGTGCCACCGGCAAAAGGCCTTGAACCCCGGGCGATGGGGAGGGGACAGCCCCCGGCCTTCCGGGAAAAATTCCGGGGAGGCCGGGAATTTCGGGAGGTCCAGGGGCGGCCCCTGGGGGAGGCCGTGACCGGGGGCCAAAGGCTTTCCGGAGTTGGTCTGGATTCTGCTTTGATTCGAGCAGGAGGCTGATCTGAACCGGAACCATCGCGGGATCCCCACGGGAGGCGCACCCGGCGCCCTCACACGCCTGAGGCTGCTCCTGGGCGTGGCCTTGGCCCTGTTCCTGGTGGCCGGGGTGGCGCTGGTGGGCGAGAGCCGGGAGGCGGCTGCGGCCCTGGAGGAGCTGGCCCAGGACCAAGGCGCCCAGGCCGCGGCCGCGGCCCAGGTGGTGGAGGCCGAACTCCACCGGCGGGCCCCCCTGCCGGAACGGGCCGACGCCGGCTTGCGGGGGGTGCTGCGGGGCATGGAACGACCCGGCTACCAGCACCTGTTCCTGCAGGCGCCGGAGTCCAGCGCCTTCGTGGGCCAGGATGGTCGGACGGTCACCTGCCCGCCCCTCGCCGCCGCCCTCACCCAGGGGCAGCGCTGGCTCCGCCTGGATCGCACGGAAGCCCCGCAGCTGGGACTTCCCCCTCGGATGGCCGTCGTCGGATTGGCCTGGGCCGAGGACTCGGCCGGGCGGCGGTGGCCCGTGGTGGCCGCGGCTACGGCCCTGCGGGAGCGGGACCGGGCCTTCCGGGCGCGGGTGCGCACCCTGGCGAGCCTCGTGGTGATGGGGGCCGTGGTGCTGGCCTTTGGGGGCCTCGCCCTTCGAATGCAGCGGGAGGAGCTGCAGCTCACCCGGGCCCTGGCCCAAAACGAAGTCCAGCGCCAGAAGGACGCCCAGCTCAACCAGGCCAGCCGGGCGGCCACGATGCTCACCTTCGCCGCCGGGATGGCCCACGAGATCAGCACGCCCCTCGGGATCATCGCGGGCCGGGCGCAGCAGCTCGTGGAGCGGTTCGCCGGTGACGAGAAGGGGGCCCGCGCTGCCCGCAGCGTAGTGGACGAGGCCGAGGGGATCGGCCGCATGGTCCGCCGCTTCCTGGACCTCGCCCGGGGCGGTTCGCCCGCCCTGGAGGTGGCGGCGCCCCTGGATCTGGTCCGATCGGCCCAGGCCATGGTGGAACATCGATTCCTCGAAGCGGGCGTGTCCCTGGACGTCCATGTGCCCGAAGGGCTGCCCACCCTGCGGGGGGATACGCGCCTGCTTGTACAGGTGCTCGTGAATCTCCTGCTCAACGCTTGCGACGTGGCCCGGAGAGTGACCCTCGAGGTGGGACTGGACTCCGGATCGCTGGCCTTCGTCGTGGCCGATGATGGCGCCGGCATGGCCCCCGAGGTGGCGGCCCGGGTGCTGGAACCCTTCTTCAGCACGAAGCCCCAGGAACGGGGCTCCGGATTGGGGCTCGCCATCGCGCATGAGATCGTGAAGATGCACCGCGGGTCCCTCCAGATCCAGTCGCAACCCCAGCGGGGCACCCGCGTGACCGTCCTGCTCCCCGTCTGAGGCCCGCCGTGAACGCCCGATCCCCCCGAGTCCTCCTCGTCGACGACCATTTCGAGATGGCGGAGATGCTCGCCGACGGCCTGAGCGAGCGCGGGTTCCAGACCCTCGCCCTCTCCAACGTCCAGACGGCGCTGAGGTCCCTGGAGGAGGGCTGGCCGGACGCCCTCGTCACGGACCTCCGCATGGCCGAGCTGGATGGCCTGGGCCTCCTGGCCCGGTCCCGGGAACTGGATCCCGAGCGCCCCGTGATCGTGATGACGGCCTATGGCGCCATCGATTCCGCGGTGGAGTCCATCCGCCAGGGGGCCTACCACTACCTCACGAAGCCCTTCAAGCTCGACGAACTGGAGATCTTCCTCCGGCGGGCCCTGGAAGATCGGGCCGTGCGCTCGGAGGCCGAATCCCTGCGAAAGGCCCTGCACACCCAGTTCTCCAGCGCGGGTCTGGTGGGGCGCAGCGGGGCCATGCGGGAAGTCTACGACCTGATGGAGCGCATCGCGCCCGCCGATGTGCCCGTGCTCCTGCTCGGGGAGACGGGCACGGGCAAGGGCCTCGTGGCGCGGGCCCTCCACGGGCGGGGGCCCCGCGCTTCCAGGCCCTTCGTCGCCGTGAACTGCGCCGCCTTGCCTGAGCAGCTCCTGGAGAGCGAGCTCTTCGGGCATCGCAAGGGCGCCTTCACGGGGGCCGTCACCGATCGGGTGGGCCTGTTCCAGGAGGCGGATGGCGGCACGATCTTCCTGGACGAGATCGGAGACCTGCCCCTGAGCCTCCAGGCGAAGCTCCTCCACGTGCTGGAGCGCCATGTCATCCGCCCCCTCGGCAGCGCGAAGGAGGTGGAGGTGGATGCCCGGATCATGGCGGCCACCCACCGGGACCTCCGCCAGATGGTGGCCGCCGGGACGTTTCGGGAAGACCTCCTGTACCGATTGGACGTTGTCTCCCTCGAACTGCCGCCGCTCCGGCACCACAAGGAGGACCTCCCCGAGCTGGTGGAGCACTTCCTGGCCCTGGCGAAGGGCCGCCATCCCCACTCCCCCGTGGAGCGGTTGTCGCCGGAGGTGATGGGCCGCCTGATGGACTACCGATGGCCTGGGAACGTGCGCGAACTGGTGCACCTGCTTGAGCGCCTCACGGTGCTGGGCCGGACGGCGCAGGTGGAGCTCGCGGACCTCCCGTCGGCCTTGAACCAAGTGCCCGACCGGGGTTGGAGCGCCTTCGACGAGATCCTTCCCAGCCGGGAGGTCCAGCGGCGTTATGCGGCCTGGGTGCTCGACAAGGTCGGGGGGAGCAAGGCCCGGGCCGCGGAGGCCCTGGGCATCGACGTGAAGACCCTCGGTAAATGGCTGAGCGACAGCGGCCCTGCCGAAAGCGAGACCGACGGAGGTAACCGATGAATCCTTGGCAGGCGATCCTGGCCGCAGTGCAGGTGGATTCCAGCAGCGATGCGGTGCTGGACCAGGCCACCCGGCTCGCGCTCCTCTCGGGGGCGGAGTTGGACCTGATCCACGTGTTCGAGACTCCGGGCTACGGCGGCCCGCAGGCGCTGGTGCCTGTGGCGGGGAAGGTGGAACTGGCGGGCCTGGAACCCTGGCGCAGCGCCAAGACCATGGCCGGCCTGATGAATGACCTGATCGCGAAAGGCGTGCGCGTGGGGCGGGGCCACCTGGTCATGGGGATCGTGGAGGACCGGCTCGGGCACTTCACCCGCCAACGTCCCTACGACCTCCTGATCATCGGCAATCACAGCCCCTCCCGGCTGGAGCGGATGCTTTCCGGGGATCTGGTGGGCCACCTGGTGAACCACGCCTCCTGCCCCGTCCTCGTGGTGCCGCACCACTAGGGGTGCCCGCGCGGAATCCCCAATGGGGAGACAGCGAATTCAAGCGCAGCATGGATTCGCACCAGAGGGGCGATGCCCCATGTCCCTATTTCCCTGACCACGGGCACCGTCGGCAGGGGGAAGTGGGCCTCGCCTGCCAGCCCCAAAACCCGAGTGTTTCAGGCGAGGTGCCCCAGGCCCGGCCTCCCGCCGGTCAGCTGCGGCGCGGGCGCCAGCGGAAGGCCTCGAGATCCAGATCCCCCTCCGCATCCACGGGAATGCCCTCCCCCAGGAGGCGCCGGGCCTGTTCCAGGGCGCTCCAGTGCCGCCCCTGGCTGGGGATGTGGCCCTGGTTGTTCACGACGCGGTGCCAGGGAATGCGGGTGCCCTGGGGCAGGCCCTTGAGCACCATGCCCACTTGGCGGGGGCGGCCGGGGAAGCCCGCGAGCACGGCCACCTGGCCGTAGCTGGCGAGGCGCCCCTTCGGGATGCGGCGGACGACGGCGAGGACGAGCTCGGGGAACTCCGGAGGCAGCCGGCGCGGCTCAGGGGTGGGCATGGTCCGGCTTCGCCGCCACGGGCATGCGCCCCCGGAATCCGGCCTCGTAGCTGTGCCAGTGGTCCAGGGATTCCTCGGGCCAGGCCCAGCACCAGTAGCCGTCGCCACTGTCGAAATCCACGAGCCAGAGCCCCTTCACATCCGCACCGAGGTCGCGCATGGCATCGCTCCAGCTCTGCACGAGGTCCTGCAGGCGCTCCTGGAGGGCCTCGGCCCGGGCCTCGTCCTTGGCGGCGTCGGCTTCCTGGATCTCCTGGGCGAGGCTCTCCGCCAGCCGGAACACGGGCTCCGTCATCGCCCGCACCTGGGGCATCCGCGAACGGGCCTCCTCAAGGGTGAACGTGCGAGCCATGGAACCTCCAAGTACTCCATGATAGGTGCATGAGGTACCTCCCGCTCCTGTCCAGTCTCACGGATCCGGCCCCCTGGCCTTCGGACGTGGAGCTCCTGTGGGAGGGGGACCTCCACGCCGGCTGGTCCCATCCCGCCCGGGCGGTGCACGCGATGCACCTGCCCCCCCAGCCCTTCGGGGAGGGGCTCCTGCAGCAGGCTGGTGCGGCCCTGCGACGGGGCCTTCAACCGGATTTCCTCGTGATCCCCGTGGAGGCCCTGCCGGATCGGTCCGCCGGTTTCGCCCTCCTGGGCACCCTGGAGATGCTGCTGGAGGTCGTGCAGGGGCGCGTGAAGCTGGCCCTGCGCGTGCATCCCGAAGCCCAGGCCACGGTCCTCACCCTGCTCCGGGAGGCCCGGGCGGAGGCCGTGGGTTTCTGCTTCACGGGGGGCGATCCCGAGCCCCTGGCCGATCGGCTCTGGTGCGCCGTGGGCGGTGGGGACCTGGCGCCCCTGCGGGCCCTGGGCTACCGCTGGAACGTGGCCCTGCCCGCCGAGGATCCCGAGGCCTTCCGCCTCGAGGCGGCGCGCCTGGCCCAGGCCCACCCCGCCGTGCTCTTCCCCGAGCGCCTGCCAGACACCATGCTGGGCCGCCCCGTGGTGGAGGACCCCTCCGTCACCCTGGGCGCCCACTGGGAGCGTCCATGAGCTTGATGGTCATCGCCGGGGAGGCCAGTGGCGACCTCCACGGCCAGGAGATCCTGCGGGAGCTCAAGGCCCTGGCCCCGGATCTCCGCATCGTGGGCGTGGGCGGCGCGGGCATGAGCCCCTACCTGGATCTGAAGCTGGCGGACGTGGCGGACCTGGGCGTGGTGGGCTTCGTGGAACCCCTGGTGAAGTTGCCCCGGCTCCTGGCCCTTCGCAGGCGGATCCTGGCGGTGGCCAAGGCCGAGGGGATCCGCACGGTGCTCACCATCGACTATCCCGGCTTCAATTTCAGCCTGGGGGCGGCGCTGAAGGCCCAGGATCCCGGCCTGAAGCTGCACCACTATGTCTGCCCGCAGGTGTGGGCCTGGAAGAAGGGCCGCATCCCCAAGATGGGGCGGCTCCTGGACGTGCTCTACTGCCTCTTCGATTTCGAGCCGGCCCTCTTCGAGGGCTACCCCGTGGAGGCCCGCTTCGTGGGCAATCCGTTGGTGGAGGTGGTGCAGCCCGAGGTGGACCGGGCGACCTTTCTGCGGGAAACGGGGCTGGCGGGGGATCGGCCCCTCGTGGCCCTCCTGCCCGGCAGCCGGCGCTCGGAACTGTCGCGGCTCCTGCCCGCCATGGCGGAGCTGGTGCGACGCTGGCGCATGGAACGCCCCGAGGTGCAGTGGGTGCTGCCGGTGGCGCCCACCCTTCCCGACGCCGAGGTGGCGGCCCTCCTGGGTGACCTGCCTGTACGCCGGGTGCCCGCTTCCCGCACTTACGCGGCCCGGGCCCATGCGGATGCGGCGCTGGTGGCCTCGGGCACCGCCACCCTGGAGACGGCCCTCCTGGGCACCCCCTTCGCCATCGTCTACCGTTTGAATCCGCTGACCTACCAGATGGCCCGCCACCTGGTGAAGCTACCCTTCATCGGTCTCGCCAACATCGTGGCGGGCCGGGAGGTGGCCCCGGAGCTGGTGCAGGGGGAGGTGTCCCCCGAAGCGCTGGGGAAGACCCTGGCCGGGCTGCTGGAGGGTGCCGAATCCCGGCGCCGGCGGGAGGCCCTCGCGGGCGTTCGCGCCCACCTCGGGGAGCCCGGCGCGGCCCGCCGGGTGGCCGCGCGGATCCTCCGCCCGGAGGTCTGAACGGACCGGTCGGGCGGGAAGGCGTCCGGGCGGGCGGCGAAGCTGGACAATTCCGGCGTCCCCCTTCATCCTCTAGGCATTCCAACCGGAGGAACGGTTTGAGCATCTGGGTCACCGGTGTCGGCGGCGTGGGGGGCTGGATCGCCCATCAGCTGGCGTCTGCCGGCGAGGACATCAGCCTCGTGGTGCGGCCCGGAACCGAAGCCCGGTGGCGGGAGACGGGCCTGCGCCTCGTCACTGAAGAGGGGCCCCGGCCCATCCTGCACCTGGCCGTGGACGAGCACCTGGAACAGCTGCCCCGGCCCACCCTCGTGGTCGTCTCCGTGAAGATGCCGGACCTGGCCATGGCCCTGCAGCGGCTCGCCCCCCACCTGCCCGAGGGGACGCCCGTGCTCCTGCTGCAGAACGGCCTGGGGGCCGGGGAGCTGGCCCAGGCCATGCTGCCCAAGTGCCGCATCATCCACACCCCGGTGTTCCTCATGGGGTGGATCAGCGCCCCGGGCGAAGTCACCGCCTACCTGCCCCGCCGCATCATCCTGCCGGCCGAGGAGGCCCTGCAGGCCCCCTTCCGCCGGGCCGGGTTCGAGGTGGAGGAGGTGGCGGACCTGGCCGCGGCCCTCTGGCGCAAGGCCGTGTTCCTCATCGCCTTCGCCGGGCTGGACGTGGCGCTGGGACAGGGCGCAGCCGCCGTGGCGGCGGACCCCCGCTATCCGGAACTGCTCGGGGAACTCTGCCTCTTCGCGTCGGTGGAAGGCCATCCCCTCCCTGAGGGGACGGTTGAGGAAGTGCTCGCCTTCACCCGGGGCCTTCCCAAGGATGCCCACAGCAGCCTCTTCCGGGACCTCCAACAGGGCCGGGAAGGGGAGTGGGAGGACCTCATCGGGTGGTGCCAGAGGCGGGCCCGCAGCCGCTTCCTGGACCTGCCCGTGCTGATGGGGCTGGGGAAGCCCACCCCAGTGGCGCCGAGGGCCTGAGCGGGGTTCAGAACATCCAGGTGAAGCCGGCGCTGACCCCGGTGGCCCGAACGTTGGCATCCACGGGACTCCAGAAGGCCTTCACCTCCAGGGCGAGGTGGCTGTTCCATCGCAGGCCCACGCCGCCATTGGCCCCCAGCTTCGTACCGCCGATGCGGGTGTCGCCGCCGGCGCTCTCGGTGGTGATGCGCCAGTTCTGGGCGCCCAGGGCCGCCATGAGGTAGGGGCCCTTCTGGTCGTCGTTGGGCCGCCACACCAGTTCCACGCCGAGCATGTAGGCGAAGACGCGGGTCTTGTTGCCGGCGATGTGCAGGTCGTCGCCCTTGGGGAAGTAGTCGAACTGCACCAGGGGGCGGAAGGAGACGCCGCGGAGCTCCTCCTGGGGCAGGTCCACGAAGCCCGCCAGGGAGACCCCGTTCTGGCCACCATTCAGGTCCCTCAGGTTCCCCATGGGGGCCTGCAGGTGCATCCTCAGGCCGATGTTGGCCCGGTCCTCCGCGGCCTCCTGGGCGCCGAGCACGGCGGGGAGGGCGGCGAGGAGGAGGGGCAGGCTGCGGCGGGTCAGGGTCACGGGAGCTCCAGGTAGGGTGCCACCATCTCGTCCCAGCGGCCCTGGGCCTTGAGAATGCGCTCCGCCACTTCCCGCAGCACGCCGGTGCCCCCCGCGTGGGGCAGCACCCAGTGGCAGCGCACGCGCACCTCCGCCACGGCATCCGCGGGGCAGCAGGCGAGGCCCACGCGCAGCATGATGGGCAGGTCGTGGAGGTCGTCCCCCACATGGGCGATCTCATCCAGGGCGAGGCCGTATTTGGCGCAGAGCTGGTCGAGGATGGGCTTCTTCTCGAGGTGCCCCGTGAAGCAGTCCTCGATGCCGAGATCCGCGGCCCGGTGGTCCGTGGCCCGGCTCTTGAGGCCGCTGATGAAGGCCACGGGGATGCCCGCCTTCTGGAGGGCCTTGATGGCCACGCCGTCCCGCACGTGGAAGGTCTTCGTGTGGCCCGGCTCCCGGCCGTACTCGAGGGCCCCCGTGGTGAGCACCCCGTCGATATCCGTGCAGACGAGGCGGATGCGGGCGGCTCGGGCGTCGACGTGCGGGTCCATTCGGGGAGTGTAACCTGGAGCCCCGGGCCTGTCTCCGCGCCCTCTGGCGCGATCGGGTCCCGCAGCAGGAGGATGCATGACCGGTTTCATTCCCGTGGAAGAGGCTCAAGGCCTCATCGACCAAGGCGCCGTGGTGGTGGATGTGCGCACCCTGCCGGAATGGAACGAGGGCCACGGGCCCAGCCTCTTCCTACCCCTGGACCAGCTGGCGGCCCGGCTCCACGAGCTGCCCAAGGACAAGCCCCTCCTCCTCGTCTGCCGCAGCGGCGCCCGCAGCGGGCAGGCCGCCAATTGGCTACGCACCCAGGGCTACGACGCCCACAACCTCGGCCCCTGGCAGCGCAGTCCCCTCGTGGAGGGGTGATTCTCCGGAACGAGCAGCGGACGCAGAAGAAGGGGCCACGACGGGCTGGCTGAGCCATGGAGCGCTTTTTTCAGTGTCTTCCGCGTTCCTTCTGCGGGTTCTGCGTCCGTGCTTTCGATCCGTTTGACGGGTGTCAATCCAAGGCGCTCTCATGGGGGAGGTCTTTTGGAGGTCGCGAATGGGTGATCCGCTCATCTGGCATCGGCTGCAGTTCGCCTTCACGATCATCTACCACTACCTCTTCCCGCAGCTGACCATGGGGCTGGCGCTGCTGATCTTTGGGCTCAAAGCTCAGCACCTCCGTACGGGCGAGACCCGCTACGCCGACGCGGCGCGCTTCTGGATCAAGATCTTCGGCATCAACTTCGCCATGGGCGTGGTGACGGGCATTCCCATGGAGTTCCAGTTCGGGACGAACTGGTCGAACTTCACGCGCCAGACGGGCGGCGTCATCGGCCACACCCTGGGCATGGAGGGCATGTTCGCCTTCTTCCTGGAGAGCAGCTTCCTGGGCCTGCTGATCTGGGGCGAGAAAAAGCTCTCGGTGAGGGCCCACTTCGGGGCCGCCACGGCGCTGTGGCTGGGCTCCTGGCTGAGCGGCTACTTCATCGTCACCACCAACGCCTTCATGCAGCATCCCGTGGGCTACACGGTGGCGACGGACGGCAGCCTGCAGCTGGCGAGCTTCTGGGCCTTCGTGCTGAATCCCTGGGCCCTGGCCCAATATGCCCACACGATGCTGGCCGCCGTGGTCACGGCTTCCTTCGTGATGGCGGCCGTGGGCGCCTACTGGACCTTGAAGGGGGTCCACGGCGACCAGGCGAAGCTCAACCTGCGGTGGGGCACCACGGCGGGGCTCCTGGCGAGCCTCCTCGTCGCCTTCCCCACGGGGGATCACCAGGCGAAGCTCGTGGCCAAGCACCAGCCCGCCGCCCTGGCGGCCATGGAGGGGCGGTTCGTCACGGGCTCCCACGCGGAGATCAACCTCATCGGTCAGCCCAATGTGAAGGCCCGGCGCCTGGACAATCCCGTCCCCATCCCAAGCATGCTGAGCTTCCTCGTGCATGGCACCTTCTCCGGCGAGGTGAAGGGGCTCAACGACATCCCCGAGGACCAGTGGCCGGGCAACATCGAGCTGCTCTACTACAGCTTCCACATCATGGCGGGGCTCGGCACGCTCTTCATCGGCCTCATGGGCCTCGCGGCCCTGCAGGATCGGCGGGGTCGACTGGCGGCCCAGCGGCCGCTGCTTTGGACGCTCATGCTGGCCTTCCCCTTCCCCTACATCGCCACCACCTTCGGGTGGATGGTGGCGGAGCTGGGGCGCCAGCCCTGGCTCGTGTACGGCCTGATGCGCACGGCGCAGGGTGCGAGCCCTACGGTGCATGCGGGCACGGCGGCCTTCACGCTCATCGGCTTCTGCGGCATCTACTTCGTGTTGGGGCTGCTATTCGTGTTCCTCATCGGCCGGGAACTGAGCCACGGCCCCGCCTCGGAGGTGCACCATGGCTGAGCTCTGGTTCTGGCTTGTGTCGGTGATGATGGCCATCTATGTCGTCATGGATGGCTTCGACTTCGGCAGCGGGGCCCTGCACCTCGTGGTGGCGAAAACCAATGAGGAACGGCGCACTATCCTCGCGGCCATCGGCCCCTTCTGGGATGGCAATGAGGTGTGGCTGCTGGCCGGGGGCGGCTCCCTCTTCCTGGCCTTCCCGAGGGTGCTCGGGGCCGGGTTCTCCGGGTTCTACCTGGCCATGTTCCTCGTGCTGTGGACCCTGATCCTGCGTGGCTGCGCCATCGAGTTCCGCAGCCACGTGCAGAGCCTTCTCTGGCGCAGCTTCTGGGACACGGGCTTCACCGTGGCCAGCCTCCTGATGCCGATCCTCCTGGGCGCGGCCCTGGGCAACGTGCTGCGGGGCGTGCCGGTGACGACGGAGGGCACCTTCGAATTGCCCCTCTTCACGCACTTCGGCACCGCCTCCCCCGTGGGCCTCCTGGACTGGTATACGGTGCTGGTGGGGCTGTTCGCCCTCCTGGCCCTCACGGCCCACGGCGCTGTGTTCCTGGCCTGGCGGACGGAGGGGCCCGTGCAGACGCGGAGTGCGGCCCTGGCCCCGAAGCTGTGGGTCGCAGTGGGGTTGCTCTGGGTCCTCGTCGCCGCGGCCACCCATGCGGTGAATCCCGCCATCTTCGCGGGCAGTGTCCGAAGCGGTCTGGCCCTGCTCTTCACGGGGGTACTGCTGGCCGGCTTCACGAGCCTCGTCCTCGGTCTCATGAACCGCCGGTACCTGCTGGCCTTCATAGGCAGTGGGGCCTTCATTCTCGGGCTGCTGGCCGCCTCGGCGGCGAGCGTGTGGCCCGTGATGCTCTCCAGCACCCTGGATCCCGCCTGGAGTCTCACGGCCCTGAACAGCGCCTCCGCCACCGCCAGCCTCCGGAAGGGGCTCGGCTGGTGGTTCCTGGGCTTCCCCATCGCCGTGGGTTACGTCGTTTTGCTTTTCCGCATCCACCGGGGCAAGGCGAAGGCCGCAGCTGAGGGGGAGGGCTATTGAGCAGGGCGATCCTGGCTTAAAACCGGCTCATTCCTCCCACCGGAAGCGGGATAATCCCGACCGTGGGGCTCATGAATGACATCACGGAGCGGGAGGGGCCGGGGCCCATCCTTGGAATCGCAGCGTGCGACAAGGAGGCCTTATGAGCAATCTGCTGACCCGTGATGCCCGAACCGTCACCCCCTCCCAGACCCCCGTACTGGAGCCCTTCCGCATGATGCGGGAGCTCATGCGCTGGGATCCGTTCCGGGACAACCTGAACGTCCTGGACACCCAGACCTTCATGCCCAGCTTCGAGGTGAAAGAGACCCCCACGGCCTACGTGTTCAAGGCGGACCTTCCGGGCATCAAGGAAGAGGACCTGGACATCCAGCTCCTGGGCAACCGCCTCACCATCGGCGGCAAGCGGGAAACGGAGAAGAAGGAGGACAACGAGACCTGGCACCTGTGGGAGCGCAGCTACGGTTCCTTCAGCCGGTCGTTCACCCTGCCGGAGGAAATCGCGGCCAACAAGGTGGATGCCCACCTCGTGAATGGCGTGCTCACCCTTACGGTGATGAAGAACCCCGAGGCTCAGCCTCAGAAGATCCGCGTCAAAAACTAAGAGCGTGTCCAAGCCATCGGCGCGGGCCGCGCTGGGACCGTCGGCCGAATGCACCCAGGCGACCGACCGAGACGGTGCGGACCACCGTTGAGGGAGGTCAACGCAGGGGCATGACGGCCGCCGGTGCCAGCCCGAAGGGCTGACCCCAGGGGGGCCTGATCCAGCGTCGAGCCGCTTGTCTGATGAAACCGCATCAGCCTTCGCGGCTCTCCTTGGCTGAGGCCCCCCTGGGGGCAACGTGGCTCGCTCCGATGGTTTGGACACGCTCCACGGATTGGAACTGAGTGCAGGCGAGGGTGGAAGGCGGCCCCCCGGAGCGTCGGATCCGGGGGGCCGGAAGTGTTGAATGGCCTATGTTGGAAGGGAAGGGGATCCCATGAAGGGGTTGTTCCTGACATGCCTGATCTGGGGCTTGATCCAGTCGCCCGGGGGGGTGGACCCCAAAGGGCTGGTGGGCACTTGGCAGGGGGAAGGGCGGTACGCGGACGGGGAGCTGGATCGGGCCCGGGGACCTGTGCCCTTCCTTCTGCGGGTGGATGCCGCCCTCCAGGGGGAGGGCACCGTGGGCGAGGCCCGCATCCGGGATTGGCGCCTGGAACGCCGGGGGCAGATCCTCCGCATCGAAGCGCGCTTGGAGGGGCGGATCCGCATGGATGCCCCCTTCGAGAAGGACCACCTGTTCCTCCAGGTGGAGGATCTCCGCACCAACCGGTTCATGGCGGAATTCCAGGTGCGCAGTGACGAGGCCTTCGACCCCTCCCCGGAGGAGGGGCGGGTGACCTTTACACGGATCCGGCCCCTGAGCGATCCCGCCAAGCCCTGAAGGCCAGCCAAGCAGCCCCGGCGAGCATGAGCAGCCAACCGAGGACCGCCACGCGGCCGGCCAGGATCTGGTCCTTCCGGAGCAGGTGCCATTGGAGGAGGAGTTCACCCCAATCGTGCTCCCCGCCGCCCACCAGGGGCAGCACCTGGGCCCGGGCATCGGCCATGTAGCGCGCGATGTTGAGCAGGTTCTGACCGGCCCACTGGCCGCAGAGGGCCACACCCAGGGGCTGGCGCTTCAGCCAGAAGCTGCCCCCGAGGAGCGCGGGAACGAGGAGCTGCATCAGCGTGCCCCCCAGCAGGGTCAGGGTCTCCCAGCCCAAGATTCCGAACACCGGGTGCCCCGCCTCGTGGAAGACGAGGTTGATGCCGTCCAGGAAGGGCATCCAGCCGTCCTCGGTGCGACCCAGACCCACGAGGAGGAGGAAGGCGAGGGGCAGGGCCGCGGCCCAGGGTGCCAGGGGGGCCCAAGGCTCATTCAGCTGCTCCCTGAGACCCTTGAGCCACTCCGCCACGGGGCCTCCCTCAGGCGTGGGCGCGGTGGTGGAGGACGATCTGCTCCACTGTCTCGTGGAGGCTGAGGTGCCCGTTGTCCAGCTCCCAGGCATCGTCGGCTTTGCGGAGCGGCGCCACGGCGCGGGTGCTGTCCTGGTGGTCCCGCTGGGCCAGATCCGCCTGGACTTCGGCGAGGCTCAGGGCGGAACCCTTGGCCTCCAGTTCGCGCCAGCGGCGGGAGGCGCGGGCCTCCACGGTGGCGATGAGGTACACCTTGCAGCAGGCGTTGGGGAAGACCACGGTGCCGATGTCGCGGCCGTCCACCACCCAGCAGCCGCGCTGGCCGAGCTTGCGCTGCTGGGCCACCAGCACGTCGCGGATGGCGGGATCGGCGCTCATGGGGCTCACGAGCTTCGTGATCTCGGGGGTGCGGATGGCTTCGCTCACATCCTCGCCGTCGAGGAAATTGCGGGTGCCCCGCTGCTCCAGCTGGGCCTTGCCGGCGACCTCGGCCACCCGGGCATCACCCAGGGCGAGGCCCGCGCGCTGGATGGCCAGGGCCACGGTGCGGTACATGGCGCCCGTATCGAGGTAATCCCACCCCAGGGCCTCGGCCACGCGGCGGGCGGTGGTGGATTTCCCGGCACCGGAAGGGCCGTCCAGGGCGATCAGTTCCAACTTCGGCATGGGTTCATTCTAAGTGGAAAGAGGGTAGACACGGAGGCCACGGAAAAGGCGGAGGACGCGGAGGGGAAGCTGGAGGTGAGCCGTCTCCTCCGCGATCTCCGTGTCTAGCCGTGCTTCCGGATCTCCGCCAGGAACACATCCCCGTACTGCGTGAGCTTCTTCGGCCCCACGCCGCTGAGGGCGAGGAAATGGTCATCGCTGGCGGGCCGATGCTGGGCCATGGCGCGCAAGGTGGCATCGCTGAAGACGACGTAGGGGGGCAGCCCTTTCGCGTCCGCCAGCTGCTTGCGGAGGGCCCGGAGGGCCTGGAAGAGGGATTCGTCGGCATCCTCGTCCTGGGATTCCGGGGCTCGGACGGGCAAGGGGGTCAAGGCCTTCTTGCGGCCCACCTTGGGGGCCGCGGCCATGGGGTCGTAGCCGCTGCAGGCGTCACAGGCGCTGCCGCAGGCGGGCATGCGCTCACCCAGGTGGGCGAGGAGGGCCTGGTGGCGGCAGCGGGTGCCATCGGCGAAGTCGAACATGGCGCGCACCTGGGCCTTCTGGGCCGCGGCCATGCCGGCATCGGAGTCCTCCAGCATGCGGTCGAGGCTCATGACGTCGGCCCAGGAGTAAAACAGCACGCAGTCGGAAGGCTCGCCATCGCGTCCTGCGCGACCCACCTCCTGGGCATAGCCCTCCAAGCTCTTGGGGAGGTCCCGGTGGAGGACGAAGCGGATGTCGGGCTTGTCGATGCCCATGCCGAAGGCGATGGTGGCCACCACCACGTCGCAGTCATCCTTGCGGAAGGCCTCCTGCACCCGGGCCCGCTCGGCCGCATCCAAGCCCGCATGGTAGCCCTCGGCCTTCACGCCGTGCTCGCGCAGATAGGCGGCGGTGGACTCCACGCTCTTGCGGCTCTGGGCGTAAATGATGCCGCTCTGGCCGGGGCGGGAGCGGACCAGGCGCAGGATCATCTCCCGCACCCCCTGGCCATCCCCCTTCTTGATGGTGGAGAGGCGCAGGTTGGACCGGAAGGCGGAACCCGTGATGCGCAGGGGCTGCTTCATGGCGAGCTGGGCCACGATGTCGTCCTGCACGGCGGGCGCGGCCGTGGCCGTGAGGGCGAGGACGGGCACCCTGGGGAAGCGGGCCTTGAGCCCGGCCAGGTTCCGGTAGCTGGGCCGGAAATCGTGGCCCCATTGGCTGATGCAGTGGGCCTCGTCCACGGCGATGAGGCGCAGGTCGCAGTCCTGAAGCACCTCGGCGAGATAGAGCTCAAGCCCTTCGGGCGCCGCGTAAAGCAGGTCCACCTCGCCCGCCTTGACGGCGCGCAGGCGGATGCGGCGCTCTTCCGGGTCCAGGCTCGAGTTGAGGTAGGTGGCGCGCAAACCCGTATCCGCGAGGCCGTCCACCTGGTCCTTCATCAGCGCGATGAGGGGGGACACCACGAGGCTGAGGCCGCCCAGGAGCTTGGCGGGCAGCTGGTAGGTGAGGCTCTTGCCGCCTCCGGTGGGCAGCACCGCGAGGGTGTCCCGGCCCGCCAGCACCCCTTGGATGATCGCCTCCTGGTTGGGGCGGAAGGATTCGAAGCCGAAGTGGGATTTCAGGGCGGCGTGCAGGCCCTCGGCATCGGGGGTCGGTCTCCGGTCCTGGACCTCCGGCTTCGCGAGACGGGTGGCGAGGGCCTTCAATTGGGCGATGTCGTCGGAAGTGAAAGCCGCAGGCTCCCGGCGGTAGCGGGCCCGTAGGGCCTCCAGGGTGAGCCGTGCCTGGACGGGCTCGGTGAGGCCCGCTTCCAGGGCGAGAATGGCTTCACGCACCGTCATCAGCAGCCGCAGTCGATCAGGGGGCCCGCTTCGGACCAGAAGGTGGACCAATCCGTGCTGCGGATCTGCACGGTGAAGTCGCCCACGGCCTCGGCCTCGAAGTCCCGGGCCCGCAGGGCCTTGGCCAGGTGGATGGCGGGCTCGCGCACCTCCAGTCGAAGGACATCTCCGTCCAGACCGAGGAAGGCCGCCCGACGACGGGCGGCCTCCACGCGGCAGAGGGCTTCCGACTCCATGGATCAGGGACGCTCGGTGAGCACCTTGTCGATGATGCCGTACTCCAGGGCCTCCTGGCTGGACATGAAGTAGTCGCGTTCCATGTCCTTCTGCACCTTCTTGATGTTCTGCTTGGTGTGCTTGGAGAAGGCCTCGGCGAGGTTGTCTTTGAGGCGCTGGATCTCCTTGTAGGTGATCTCGATGTCCGTGACCTGGCCCTGGGCTCCGCCAGAGGGCTGGTGGATCATGATGCGGCTGTTGGGCAGGGCGAAGCGCTTGCCGGGGCTGCCCGCGGCCAGCAGGTGGGCGCCCATGGAGGCGGCCTGGCCCAGGCAGTAGGTGACGATGTCGTTCTTCACGAACTGCATGGTGTCGTAGATGGCGAGGCCCGCGGTGACGCTGCCGCCAGGGGAGTTGATGTAGATCTGGATGTCCTTGTCGGGGTCCTCGCTCTCCAGGAAGAGCAGCTGGGCCACGATGGCGTTAGCCACGCTGTCGTCGATGGCGGTGCCCAGGAAGATGATGTTGTCCTTCAGGAGGCGGCTGTAGATGTCGTAGCTGCGCTCGCCCCGGGGGGTCTGCTCGATGACGATGGGGGGGTAGTAGCCGGTGGCCATGGGGGACCTCGTTGGGGGTTCAGGATAGCAAGGGGTTCAACTGAACACGCAGAGGTGAACCGAGAAAAGCGGAGGTAGGCAGCGGTTTTTCTCTGCTCACCTCCGCCCCTCTGCTCACCTCTGCGTGTTCAGTTCAGGCAATGAAAAAGCGGGGCGCCAGGGGCACCCCGCTTGGTCAAGGCCAGGAATGAACTACTCGGCCTTCTTCTTTGCAGGAGCCTTCTTGGGCTTCTCCTCGGACTCAGGCTCAGCCTTCTTGGCGGCGGCCTTCTTCGCGGGCTTCTCCTCGGCGGCCTCGGGTTCGGCCTTGGGGGCGGCCTTCTTGCCCGTCTTCTTGGGCTTTTCCTCGTGGTCGTGATCGTGGTTGCAGTCGGGACCGTGGACGTGCTCGTGGTGGTGGGCGGGAGCGCCGCCCTCCTGCTCGGCCAGGTCGCCGCCCTCGAGGCCGCCGGCATCGAAGCGCTCGATGGCCTCGCCGGCCTCGCGCTTGCGCTCGAGCTCGACGACCTTGAGGAAGGCCTCCTTGTCCAGGAGCTCCTCGGTGACGGTGGCGCTGCTGAGGAGGCGCTCGAAGATCTTGTCCGTGCGGATGCGGCCCTTGATCTCGGTGGTGGCGCCGCGCTGCTCAAGGTTGGCCTTGAAGGCGGTGAAGGGTTCCTGGACCTTGTTCTCATCCATGAAGGCGCGGATGTCGGCGTCGATCTCCTCATCCGTGACCTGGATGTCCTCGGCGTTGCCGATGGCCTGCAGGAGGTAGCCGCTGCGCACGGCGCGCTCGGCGTCCCGCAGGCGGTGCTGGCGGTAGGCCTGCCAGTTCACGCGACGGGGATCCACGCCCTGCTGCTGCACGGTGCGGGCGAACTCCTGGCAGTAGTCATCCAGCTGCAGGCCCACCATGCTGCGGGGGGCCTCGAACTTGGCGCTGTCGAGGAGCTGGTCGAGGATCACGGTCTGAACGCGGGCCACGGCATCGCGCTCGGCGGCCTCTTCGAGGTCCTTCTTCACGCCTTCCTTGAGCTCGGCGAGGGTCTGGTACTGGCCCAGGTCCTTGGCGAGATCATCGTTGAGGTCGGGCAGCACGCGGTTGTGGATCTCCTTCACGGTGATCGTGTAGGTGATGGTCTTGCCGGCCAGGCTGGGGTTGGGGGCCTGGGTGGGGTCCGCGTCGTGGGTCACGGTGAAGGTCTTGGTCTCGTCGGCCTTCAGGCCCACGAGGTTGGCGTCGAAGGGACGGTCGGCCTTGAGCTCGATGACCTGGTCCTTGTAGGAGAGGGCCTTGGCGGGCTTCCCCTTCTCGCCCTCGGGGAGGACCTTGATGTCGCAGCTGACGAGGTGGCCGATCTCGGAGGCGCCCTCCACGGGCAGGAACTTGTTGGCGCGCTGGCGGAGCCCTTCGAGGTGCTCGGCCACGGCTTCGGCGTCGATGGCGCGCTTCTGCTTCTTGACCTTGAGCCCCTTGTACTCGGGCAGCTGGACCTCAGGGGCGACGTCGAACTGGGCCTTGAAAGTGGCATCCTTGCCGTCGCGCAGCTCAACCTTCTCCAGGGCCGGCTGGGAGATGGGCATCACGCCCGCTTCCTGGGCCTTGGCCCAGAAGTGGCGCTCCATGAGCTGCTGGGCCACGTCCTGGTGGATCTCCTGGCCGTACTTCTGGAGGAGCACGGTCTTGGGGGCCTTGCCGGGGCGGAAGCCGGGGATGCGGACCTTGGGGGCGATCTTGGAGACCACCTCATTGAAGGCCGCGCTCACTTCGGCGGCGGGCACGCTGAGCTCCAGGCTGAAGCGCGTGGCGGAATGCTGGGCGACGTTGACGGACATGCGGGGACTCCAGGGTGGTTTCGGAAAGGCGGGGGGGGGGTGGTGCGAGCGGCCGGACTCGAACCGGCACGG
The DNA here is from genome assembly GCA_035254125.1 of Holophagaceae bacterium. Classification (GTDB taxonomy): domain Bacteria; phylum Acidobacteriota; class Holophagae; order Holophagales; family Holophagaceae; genus JAFDVN01. Next base: position 121,218 of record DATFAX010000051.1, read on the forward strand.
GGTGAGCCGCTGGAACCTAAATCCAGTGCGTCTACCAGTTTCGCCACGCTCGCGGGATTGCGGGGTGGTGCACCCAGAGAGATTCGAACTCCCGACCCTCAGGTTCGAAGCCTGATGCTCTATCCAGCTGAGCTATGGGTGCCTCATTAAGAACCTTCGATTCTACCCTGCCTGAGGGCCGGGGACGACACCTGGATTGGCTGGGTATCGCCACCGGCTGCGCCGAATGCACCTTCGGATCGCTTGAGTGCCGGCAGCTTTACCCCAAACACCAGGCATCTTCGGCCCCGAAGCGCCGCATCCGGTCCAGGTCCGCTTCAGAGGCCCCCAGGGCCCGCGCGGCTTCGCGTTCCGAGGCCAGGTCGCAGGGGATGACGCCGGGGTCGTCCGTCCCCAGGGCGCAGCGCACTCCGGCGGCCAGCATCCGGGGCAGGGGGTGGGGTCGGACGTCAGCGGCCAGGAGGGCGTTGGAGCGGGGGCACACATCCACGGGGATGCGCCGGTGGGCCAGGAGCTCCAGGGTGGCCCCGTCGGACCTGAGTCCGTGGACGATGCGGGCCACCCCCCCCTCCAGGATCGCCTCCCGCACCTGGTCCGCATCGCCGTTCTCCCCGGCGTGGGCCGCGATGCGGAGGCCCCGCTTCCGGGCCCGGTCGAAGACGGGAGCCCACTGCCGGAAGGGCACGCGCTCCAGGCCCCCGGTGCTGAAGCCCACCACGTAGGGCGGCAGGTCGCCTTCGATGAGGTCCAACACGGCGTGGCCGTGGTCGGGACCGAAGTGGTTCACGGCATCCACCACCACGCAAGCGCTCAGCCCCTGGGCCCGGGCGTCGGCGAGGCCCCGTTCCAGGCCCCGCCAGAAGGCGTCCAGGCTGAGCAGCTTCCAGTGGGAGACGAGGGCGCTGGGGCTGCACCAGAGGTCGAAGCCTGTGCCGCCGGCCCGGGCCGTGCGGGTGGCGATGGCCGCCACGGCGGCGGCCACGGCATTTTCGGAGGCCAGCAGCTGGGCCCCGAAGAGGAATGCCTCGATGAACGCCTCGAAGGGCTGAGCCTCGCCCCGCCATAGGGCCTCGAGGCTGGCCGGGAGGGGCACGCCACGAAGGGCGGCCTCGGCCCGGACCCATGCCGGATCGAGACCGCCCTCCAGGTGGACGTGGCGATCGATGAGGGGCGGGAGCGGGTTCATGGGAAGCCCCATGCTACCGCCGCCCTTCCAGGGGCTACTCGTCGTAGTCGTCCATGCGCAGGTCGCCGGGGTCGGGACCCTCGCCGCGGCCGCGCTCAAGCGGGATCGCCTCGGTGAAGGCTTCGCCCTCGAGACCTTCGGCCTCCGGCTCCGCGGCGAAATCATCCTCGATCACGTGGGCGACCTTCTCCTTCTTGGGAGCCTTCGGCTTCGCGGGCGCGTCCTTCATCTTCGCGCCGCACTTGGGGCAAGAGGGATCCGCCTTCCCAAAATCGTAGAACTTCGCCCCGCACTGGAAGCAACTGTGCTTCTTGCCCAGGTCCGCCATGATTCCAACCCCTCCGCGCTACAGGTCTCAAAGATCGGAAGGAATACCACGGAACTGAGGTTCTGTCACGCCCAAGGAGCTGAGCCCAGGCGTCCGGCATCGCCCTCGCACAGCAATTCGATGATGGCCCGTCCGAAAATTCCGTGACGGACCTCCAGGTCCTCCCCGAAACGGTCCACGAAGCTCTGGCGGCTCCGGTCCAATTCCTCCCGCAGGAGGCCGTAGAGGTTCCCCTGGGTGCGGGCCTGCTCCACCTTGGCGGGGAAGTAGAGCTCGATGTCCCCGGCCAGCACGCGGGCGAACCGCTCGGCGGTGGCCTTCACCTTGGGGTCCAGGGCCGGGGCGGCGGGTTCGGGGAGGGGGTCCTGCACCAGCATGGTGGGCAGGGTGGGGTGGTCCACCGGAGGCGGGGCCTTCTCCTCCTCCTTGGCGCCGGCCAGGGCCCCCAGGGTGGCGCTGGCCGCCTGGGCCAGGGCGCGGAGGGCCTGGGGATGGTCCAGGGTCTGGCGCATGCCCGAGTCCACCAGGAGCAGGGCCACGGGCTTCCGCTTGAGCCGGAGGGGCAGGATGCGCGCCTCGGCGGCCTCCATGCGGGCCAGGGGGGCCAGCAGGGCCTGGTAACCCGGCCCCTTGCCCACCCAGGACTGGCGGCCGGCCAGGAGCTCCTCCAGGTCCGCGGGGGGGACCACAGGGGTGCCGGGGCGGGCGGGGGTGCCCTCGAAGCCCCGCCAGGCGTAGAGGTTGGGGATGCCCTGCTTGATGACGTAGAGGGCGCAGCGTTCCACCACGGGATCCAGGCCATCCAGGAGGCGCCGGAGGGCCTCGCTCTGGTTGGCGGCCCCCTCGAGGAGGTCCAGGGCGGCGCCCAGTTCCCGGTCGATGCCGGGGCCTTCGCCCCCGCCCTGGGGCAGGGCGCCGGCGAGCCGGCCCAAGAGGTCCGCGTCCGGCTGCAGGCGCAGGCCCGCGGCCTGCAGGGTGCCGGCGATATCCTCGAACAGGCGCTGATGCCGCTCGGCGGCCCAGGTGGCGAGGATGGTCCGGAGGGCCTCGGTGTCGGTGGGGGTCATGGGATCCATGTGGAAGGGTGGAAACAGCCTAGCAGGGGAGCGCGGGGGTTTTGGGACGGGTCTATAGCCAAGGGCCATCCGGCCCGATTAGGATGGGGTTCCTGGATCCTTGGAGCTTGATGTGGCTGACCTTTCGATCGAAGTGCGCGAAGTGGGTGGCGTCGCGGTGGTCCTGCCCGCGGGGTTCATCAACGCTCACACGGTCCGGGAGTTCGAGCAGGCCCTGGAGGGCCTCGTCTCCAAGGGGCAGTACCGCATCCTCCTGAACTGCCAGAACCTGTCTTACATCTCCAGCGCCGGTCTGGGGGCCATCATGGGCCTCATCGAGACCGTTCGGGAGAACGAGGGGGACATCCTCCTGTCCAACCTCCAGGACAACGTCTTCGCCATCTTCGACACCCTGGGCTTCACCCAGCTCTACCGCGTGTTCAAGGACCAGGAAGAAGCCCTGGCCGCCACGGACAAGGGGGCCTGAGGTGGTCAAGGTCCAATCCGCCGAGTTCCGGCTCACCATCCCCAGTCAGACCCGGTACCTGAACCTGGTGACGGGCCTGGCGAAGCGAGCGGCCATCGTGAGCGGCATGGACGACGCCACCGCGGCCAAGGTCAGCATCGCCGTGGACGAGGCCGTCACCAACGTCATCCTCCACGCCTACAAAGGGGACCCCGGCCGGGAGGTCGAATTGGACCTGCGCTTCACGGGCGTGGCCCTGGAGATCCACATCTGGCACAGCGGCGAGGGCATCCACCGGGATCAGGTGGTGCTCCCCGACCCCACCGAATACGTGAAGCACCCCCGCAAGGGCGGCCTGGGCCTCCTGCTCATGAGCCGGTTCATGGATGAGGTGGACTTCCGCGAGGACCACGGCCGTTCGGAATGCCTCCTGGTGAAGAAGATCTCCTGAGGGTCTGATGGCGCCGCTCGGCACCCCCGCATCCGACGCCTTCGCCCGCCTGCGGCAGATGGCCATGGGCATCCCCGGCGGCGCCCAGGAGCTGCTGCCCCTGGTGGACTTCCTGGAGACCTTCCCGGACCAGGGCACGGAGGAGGACCTGCTCCACCTGGTGGGCGTCTCCGCCCTGGGCATCGCCCGGGCCGGGCAGGGCGGCATCTGGGATGGTCAGAAGTGGCTCTTCCTCCGGGGGGCCGCGCCCGCCTTCCCCACCAACCCCGGCAAGGACTGGGTGAGCCTGCCCTGGCGGCACGGGGATGCCACCTACGGCCACCTGGTGGTCAAGGCCCAGGGCGAGGTGCCCGCGGCCCTGCACCTGCTCCTCACCATCAGCGCGCCCCTGCTCGTCTGGCGTCGGCTGGAGGCTCTGCGGAGCGATCAGAACCGCCAGCTGGCCCTCCAGTTCAGCCGCATGTCCACCCTCTTCGACCTCACCCGCTCCTTGGGCGAGGTGGAGACGAAGCAGGAGCTCATCCGCCTCATGGCGAACACCCTCAGCGGGGAATTCCGGATCCTCCGCCTCCTGGTGCTGGATCGGGACGGCAGCGTGCTCATGGCCCGGGGGCTCGCAAACCTGCCCGCCGTGCTCGAAGGCGAGGCCCTGCACACCCTCCTGGAAGAGCGGAACCTCGTCCACGCCATCGAGTTGAAGGATCAGGACCACTTCCACGGCTTCGCCTACGCGGCGGATCCCCTGGTGGGCAAGCTGAACGAGGAGGACGGCATGTTCCTCCAGACCCTCGTGAACCTCACCAGCAGCCAGCTCACGGGCCTGGAGCTGCGGGCGGCCCGCTTGCAGTCCGAACGTCTGGAGAAGGACCTGGACCTGGCCCGCAACATCCAGCGCCAGCTCCTCCCCAAGCACCTCCCGGAGCCCGCCGGTTGGCAGCTCTCCGGGGCCAACCTCCCCTACCAGGCCGTGGGCGGCGACCTCTACGACGCCTGGATCGCCAGCGATCCCCCCGCGGGTGGCTGGGAGGACGAGGCCGAAGGCGACCGCCTCCACCTGGCCGTGGCCGACATCAGCGGCAAGGGGCTGCCCGCGGCGCTCATGATGACCCAGCTCAGCGCCTACCTCCGGGCCCGGGCCGACCGCCGCGTGAAGAACTGGGGCCGGCTCGCCACCCGCCTCAACGCCCGCATGAATGAAGTCCGGGATGGGTTCCGCTACACCACCCTCTTCACGGCCAGTGTGAATCCCGACAATGGCGACCTCCGCTACGTGAACGGCGGCCACAACCCGCCCCTCCTCGTGCGGCGGGAGGGCGGCTTCCAGCGCTTGGAGCCCACGGGCCCCATGGTGGGCCTCCTTCCCGGCGCCGAGTACCTGCAGGGCCACGACTCGATGCGCCCCGGCGACGTGCTGCTGGCCTTCACCGATGGCCTCGTGGAGGCGGAGAGCGTGGAGGGTGAGGAGCTGGGCGATGCCGCCTTGGCCCAGGTGGTGGTCGACCATCCCGACGCCAGCGCCGACGACCTGCTGGAAGCGATCCTCGTCCGGGCCTTCAAGCACATGGAAGGCAACGGCTTTCGGGACGACGTGACCCTGCTGGTGGTGAAGCGGAGCTAGCCGCAGCGTTCACGTGCGGTCAGGAGCGCCCGGGCCAGGGCCGCGCCATCGGCCCCCTCGGGCCGTACCGCCTCGGCGGGGAGGGGCTCGAAGCCGCCCTCCTCACCCAGGTTCCGGGTGGGCACCAGGGTCAGGGCCCCGCCGAGCGACTCCACCCCCAGGCAGGTGGCTTCCTTGAGGAAGTCGGGCCACTTGCGGGCCCCGCTGGCTTCCAGGAGGGGCGCCATGACGGCGGTCCAGTCCTCCGGGCGGGGGAGGCCCTGGCAGGAGGCGTCCAGGGCCGCCAGCAGGGCGGCGGCCACCGGGGTTGGGGGCTCGGCGGGTAGGGTCTGGATGGGACCCAGGGGCACCCAGGCCCCCTGCGTGGTGCGGCCCAGGGCGTGGACCAGGGCGCGCCCCTGAAAGAAATAGACGCTGGCGATGCGGATCTCGTCGGGCTTCATGGCGGCTCCGCCCCCAGGATGCCCGAATCGATCCGTGAACACGTCCACCCTTGACCGCGTCCTTAGAGTGGAAAGAGGAGGTCTTTGATGAACCAGGCCAAGAGCTTCATCCTCATCGCCGCCCTGACGGGTCTGCTGGTGTGGATCGGGGACCGCTTCGGCGGCACCTCGGGCATGATCCTGGCGCTGGGCATCGGGCTCGTCATGAACGGGGTGAGCTACTTTTTCTCCGACAAGATCGTGCTGGCCATGTACGGGGCCCAGGTGGTGACCCCCCAAGAGGCACCGGAGCTGCATGCCATCGTGGCCAACCTCGCCGAGCGCGCGGGCCTGCCCATGCCCCGCGTCGCCATCATCCCCGAGGACACGCCCAACGCCTTCGCCACGGGCCGCAATCCGGAGCACGCGGTGGTGGCTTGCACGGAAGGGCTGATGCGCCTCATGAGCCGCACGGAACTGGAAGGGGTGCTCGCCCACGAGCTGGGCCATGTGAAGCACCGCGACATCCTGCTGAGCTCCATGGCCTCCGTGCTGGCCCAGGCCATCATGTTCCTCTCCCGCATGGCCCTCTACATCACCCCCCGGGATGAGGAGGGGCGACCCAACCCCCTGGCGGGCATCCTCATCGCCATCTTCGGCCCCGTGGCGGCGATCCTCCTGCAGATGGCCCTGAGCCGCAGCCGGGAGTACATGGCCGACGCCTTCTCCGCCGAGATCACGGGCCGCCCCGATCAGCTGGCCAGCGCCCTGGAGCGCCTGGAGGCCTACAACCAGCGCATCCCCATGCAGCATGCGGAGCCGACCACGGCCAACATGATGATCGTGAACCCCCTCCATGGCGGTGGACTGATGAGCCTCTTCAGCACCCACCCCCCCATCCAGCTCCGCATCGAGCGGCTGCGACGGATGGCGGTGAGCTTCACCTAGGGATTCCAGATCCAGGCACCATCTGCCGAAAGGTGGGCATGCTCGAGCGGTTGGGGAAGTACGACCTCCTGCGGGCCCTGGGACGGGGGTCCATGGGGGATGTGTACCTGGCCAAGGACCCGAAGCTGGGCCGGGAGGTGGCCATCAAGACCATCCGGATGGACAGCAGCTTCGGGGAGGAGTCCTGGAGCCGCTTCCAGCGGGAGGCCCAGATCGTGGGGGCCATGAGCCACTCGCACATCGTCACCGTTTTCGACTACGGCGAGGACCAGGGCGTGAACTACCTGGTGATGGAGTACGTGCCCGGCCGGGACCTGGAGGCCCTGCTTCCGGGCCATCAGATGCCCAAGGCCCAGCTCGTGGAGCTCCTGGCCCAGGCCTGCGAGGGCCTCGCCCACGCGCATTCGAAGGGCGTGATCCATCGGGATCTGAAGCCCGCCAACATCCTCGTCCGGCAGGAGGGGGAGCGGTGGACGGCCAAGCTCACGGACTTCGGCGTGGCCCAGGTGGAGCAGAGCCAGCTCACTCAGGAGGGCCACTTCATGGGGACCCTGGGCTACATGGCCCCGGAGTACCTGGACTCCGCCCGGGCGACCGTGGCCACGGACATCTTCGCCATGGGGGTGATGCTCTACGAGATCGTGAGCGGTGGGCGGCGCCCCTTCCCGGGGAACGCCCCGGGGCCCATCCTCAGCGCCATCCTGAAATGCCAGCCCGAGCCGCTGTCCTCCGCGGACTGGGAAGGCCTGCCCTACGGCCTGAAGCGCCTCCTGGTGCGCTGCCTGCAGAAGGACCCGGCCCTCCGCCCGGCCAGCGCCGACCTCCTTGCCGAGGAACTCCGCAAGGCCATGGCCCAGAAGCCCGAGACGCCGGCCCCCGAACCCGCGCCCTCCTTCCACCGGGAGCCGCCGACCCAAGAACCCCAAGAGACCACGGACCGCCTGATGGTGGTGGGCCGGGCGGGTGGTGGTCGCTGGCTGAGCCTGCGCGTGGCCCTGCGCCAGGCCCCGGCGGGCTCGCGCATCGTCATCATGCCCGGGCACTACCGGGAAGCCGTGGTGGTGGACAAGGACGTGATCCTCATCGCCAAGGGCGAGCCCGGGGAGGTGATCATCGAAGGCATCAATGGTCCCGCCCTGAAGGTGCTGGGCGGGCGCGTCACCCTGCGGGGACTGAGCCTCTTCGGCTCGGATGAGGAACCGGCTGTGGAGGTGCAGAAGGGCTCGCTGGAGCTGGAGGGGTGCACCCTGGACGCGGGCGATGCCCCCGGGGCCACGGTGTCGGGAACCCTGGAACTGCGGGACTGCGCCTTCCTGAAGGGCCGGGGCGTGGGCCTCCGCATCCGCAAGGGCGGGCAGGTGCAGGGGGAGGGCTGCCGCTTCCGGGATCTCCAGGGGGCCGGTGTGGAGGTGGATTCGGGAGGGCGGCTCACCCTGCGGGACTCGGATTTCCGGGGCTGCCACTTCGCGGGGGTCCTCGCCTTCGAGGGGGCCGACGCCCGGTTGGTGGGGTGTCGTTTCGAGCAGAACCCCCAGGCCGCCGTGCACGCCCATCACACGGCCCGCGTCGACCTGCGGGGCTGCACCTTGGAGGGGAACGGTTTCGGACTCGTGATGATGCGGGACGCGAAGGTGCGGGTGGAGGCTTGCGAGCTGCGAGGCAATCTGGGCGGCGGGCTCGTCCTGGGGCAGGGGGCCGTGGCACCGCTGCTCATGGGCGGGCGCATTGAGGATGGGGGGTTCCAGGAAGTGGAGGGCGGCGCCCTGGAGCCGGTGTTCCTCCAGACCGGCCCCGACCTGGATTAGAGCCTCAGACCCAGCACCGTATCCAGGCGCTGCGCCAGCTCCGCAGGGCTGTCCTCGGGATCGAAGGGCAGGGCCTCGGGCAGGTCCTCCCGTTCTTCAGGCACGAGGACGAGGGCCGTCCCGGCGTGGGCTTCCTCATCCAGGATCCGCTGGAACCCCTCCCGGGCGAGGCCCCGCAGGAGGGCCTGCCGGGCTTCGCCCGGGGGCATGGCTAGCACGATGGGCGCGCAGCGCCGCCGCAGGGGGAGCAGCACCGGGGGCGGGGGTTCGGGGGCTGCGGGGGCGACCTTAAAGGAGGCGGTGACGTTGCGTCCCGTGGCACCGGGCGCCGCCGCCGCGGATTGCTCGCGCAGCTGGACGAGGGCCTCCACGGCCCCGATGAGGCCGGGGCCGGGGCCCAGGAACTCCATGCCCAGTCGCACCTCCCGGCCCGCCTCGGCCACGTGGGCCACTTGGGCCCGGAAGGCGAGATCGGGGCAGTTGCGGATGCGCTCCGCCCGACCCAGGAAGAGCTGCCCCTTGTGGAAGAGGGAGGTGTCGGGCCGCAGGCGGGCCAGGGTGTCCTGGCGGAAGACCCGCTCCACCCGGAACCCCAGGCCACCGGTGCTCAGGTTCAACAGGGAGCCGCTGATGGCCTTCTCGCCGTCCCAGAGGGTCACGGTGGCCCCTTCCCGGGGCCGGAAGGGGATGCGCTTGGCCCGGCCTGTGAGGTTCAGAGCCCTCGGGGTTTCGAACCGGTACAGCAGGTAATCCTCCCGGCCGATGAAGCGCAGCACGCCGTCGTAGCGTTCGCCCCTGGCGCCGAAGGTGAGGCGGAAGAGGCTGCCGGGGGGAAGGTTCGGTGGCAGGGCACGATGGAGGCGGAACAGGCAGGAACCCGGGGCTTGGGGCTCAGGTTCCACGGCCTGCAAGCGGGCCGTGTAGGGCAGGCTCTGGGCGCTCTCGTTCAGGAGGGGGAACTCGGCTCCGCTCTCCAGCAGCGCGGCGAGGGCCTCCTGCACGAGGGCGGGGTCCTCGACGTGGCGGGCATCGTGCTGGGGAGGGGGCGGGGCCATGATCCCAGTGTCATCGGCCGGCCAGGGGGCCGAGTCAAGTCGGGGGCTGGATCAGCCCAGGGCCCTGAAATGGGCGGCGAGCTCCTCCAGGCTGAAGGGTTTGGCCAGGAGGGTGACCCCCTTGAAGGTCCGGCAGAGGTCCACGGCGTGCTGGTCGGCCCGGCCCGTGGCCAGGAAGACGGGAAGGTCCGGATGGAGGGCCCGCAACTGGGGCAGGGTTCCCTCCCCGCCCAGGCCGGGCATGTTGAGGTCCAGGATGACCGTGTCGAAGTCCGCCTTCCCGTGCAGCAGCTCGAGGGCCTCTTCCCCGCTGCCCACCGCGGTGGGGGTGTGGTGCATGGCCTCCAGGAGGGAGGCCGTGCTGAAGCGGATGAGCTCGTCATCGTCCACCACCAGCACCCGCAGCGGTCGGGGGACCGCCGGGATGGCCTCGCCGGGGGCGGCTTCCAGGGCCTGGTAGGTGCAGGCCGGGAGCCAGAGGACGACCTGGGTGCCCACGCCCGGAGTGCTGTGAAGCTCCACCGTGCCGTGGTGGGCCTTGACGGTCCCATACACGATGGCGAGGCCCAGGCCCGTGCCCTTTCCCTGGGGTTTGGTGGAGAAGAAGGGTTCCAGGGCCCGCTCGAGCACTTCGGGGCTCATGCCCGTGCCCGTGTCGGTGACCTCCAGCCGGACCCTTCCGTCGGGGGCGTTGCGGGTGCCGAGGGTGAGGGTGCCGCCGTCCGGCATGGCGTCCACGGCGTTCACGCAGAGGTTCATGAGGGCATGGCTCAATGCGGCCGGGTCCCCCTCCACCGGTTGCAGGGGCTGCTCCAGATCCATGACCATGCGGATGCGGCCGAGGGTGGTGCGCTCCAGGAGGGCCACCTCCTCCCGCACGAGGGTGTTGAGGTCCACCACGGTGGACTCCGCCAACTCCTGCCGGGCGAAGCCAAGCAGGCCCCGCACCAGGGTGCGGGCCCGCAGACAGGCGGTGACGATGGTGTCCATGTCCCGGTGCAGGCGGTCGTCGGAGGTCTCCTTCTCCAGGTGGATGGAGGCCAGGGCCATGATGGCCCCGATGACGTTGTTCATGTCGTGGGCCACCCCTCCGGCAAGGCTGCCCAAGCTCTCCATGCGCTGGATCCGGTGCAGCTCCGATTCCATCCGGCGGCGGTCCTCCTCCATGCGTCTGGCGTCGGTGATGTCCTGGGAGATGCCGAGGAGGAACTTGGGCTGGCCGAGCTCGTCCAGGATGGGGACCTTGAGGGTGTGGAGGGTCCGGAGCTCGCCGGAGCGGGTGAGGATCTGTTCTTCGGGGATGTCCACCACGACGTTCCCGTGGAGCACTTCCCGATCCTTGGCCATGAATCCCTCGGCCTGTTCCGGGGGGAAGATCTCCGCGTCACCCTTCCCCAGCAGCTCTTCCGCCGGGTATCCCAGAAGGGTCTCACCGGCCTTGTTCAACACCAGGAAGCGGAGGTGTTCGGCCTCCTTCACGAACACCATAAGGGGCAGGCTGCGAATGATCGTGTCGAGGAATTGGGTGCTTTCCCGGAGTTCCTTCCGGACCTGCTCCCGTCGCAGGGCCTCCTCCTCCAGCGTGTCCAGCATCTGGTTAAAGTCCCGCGCCAGGGTGGCAACCTCATCGTGTCCGGACACCACCGCTCGGGAATGGATATCTCCGCCGTGAACGGAATCCATGGTGGATTGGAGAGCCTGGAGGCGGCGGGTGAAGAGGCTGCCCACCACCCAGGCCAGCGTGGAACCCAGCACGATGGCGCCGAAGGCATAGGCGGCTCCGTTGAACACTAGGCGGTTCAAGGCTTCCCGGGCGAGCCGGGGATTGATGCCCACGCGGGCCCAACCCACGTGCCTCGTTCCAATCTGCGAGGGGACGGCCACGTCCACCAGATCCACGGAGCGCAGGAGCACCGTGGCGACGGGTCGTGCCGGCAGGTCGCCCAGGTACAGGCCCAGGCGGGAGGCGTCCGTGTGCGCGAGCACGCGACCGTCTTCATCCAGGATCATGGCGAAGGCCAGATCGGGGTATTTCGATTGGGTGGCGATGATCTCCTGGAGGCCCGAGACGTCCCGCGAGGCGATCCAGCCGGCGGAGCTGGTGGCGAGGGAGTGGGCCAGGGCCTGGGCGTGCTCGGTCTGCCGTTCAAGGACCAGCCGCTGCTGGCGATGGGTCAGGTCGGCGATGAAGAGCACCACGAGGACCGCGTGCACAACCGCCACCCCCAGGATGAGCTGCCGCCGGAGGGTGCTGAACAGCAGCCGTTTGAGGTGGGGACCGATCATGGTTGCACCACCGGACGGATCTCCCGCTCGAAGCGTTCGATGTAGCGGCGGACGGGCTCATATTCTTCATCGCCCGCGGGATGGAAGCGATGCGTTTCCATGGCCTCGAGGACCCTGCGCCCTTCCGGGCTCTCGTGAAGGTGGATGAGGATCTCGCGGGCCTGGTCTCGGATGGCGCGGGGCACATCTTTGCGCACCATTACGGAATTGTTGAGGAGGTGGGGGGTCTCGGCCAGCACCCGCAGCTGGGCGGCCTCATCGGGGTGCGCCTTGCGGAAGGCCCGCCAGGGGGGTGGCCAGGTGCAACCCGCGGAGCTGAGCTTCAACACCACGTTCATGATCGTGGATTCCTGGGATCCCACGTACCGGTTGATGAGCTCCCGGTTCACATTGATCCCCTGGGCGTGGAAGAGGCTCTGCGGCAGAAGGCAGGCGGCCACCGCGGTGGCGGAGGGGTAGCTTACGACCTTGCCCCGGAGCTCCTTCAGGTTCCGGATGCCGGAATCGGTGCGGACGAGGATGATCCCCTTGAAATCCTCGGAGTCGCCGGCGATGGCGATGACCTCGTAGCCCACCTCCATGGCCTTCAGGGTCTGCCAGGGGTTGGGGAGGAGGAAGGCCGGGGCCTGGCTCCGGATCTTCGCCTCGAAATCCCCGTAGTCCCGGGAGGTCTCGAGGTCGAAATGGGCCCCGGTCACCACATGGTCCAGATGATCGATGAGCGGCTGGTAGGCGGCGCTCAGGCGGGCGGGATTGTGGAGGGGATGTACGGCGAAGCTGAAGGTGTGGATGGTGGCGGGCGGCTCCGGGAGATAGACGGGACCCGGCTTGGGCGATCGGCCCCTGCAACCGAAGGCGAGGAGGGCCAGGGTGAGACATGCCGGTGCGAACCTCATGGATCTTCCCTTCCGCTGAAGTATCGGTTCACGAAGTCCGAAAGGAAATTTCGGTTGGCCCTACCGGCTCCGGAGGTGGAGGTCCAGATTCCAGTCGTGCCGGGGCGGAGCCGATGTCGGTAGGGATGCCCGAGAAGCTGGGGAAATACCGGATCTTGAAGCCCCTGGGCCAGGGGGCCATGGGCGAGGTGTTTCTTGCCGAGGACCCGGTCCTGGGCCGGGAGGTGGCCATCAAGACCATCCGTCCCGGCGGAACCTTCGGGGAAGACGCCTGGGCCCGCTTCCAGCATGAAGCCCGGGTGGTGGGCGGGCTGAACCATCCGCACATCGTGACCGTCTACGATTTTGGGGACGATGGCGGCACCCACTTCCTGGTGATGGAGTTCGTCCCGGGGAAGGACCTGGAGCAGCTCGTGCAGGCGGGGCACCCGAAGGTGGCGCTCATCGAACTGCTGGCCCAGGGCCTGGAAGGCCTGGCCATGGCCCACGCGAAGGGCATCGTCCACCGGGATCTGAAGCCCGCGAACATCCTCGTCCGCACGGACGGGAAACGCTGGCTCGCCAAGCTCACGGATTTCGGGGTGGCGAAGGTGGAGGGCACCTCGCTGACCCAGGATGGATCCTTCATGGGGACGCTCCATTACATGGCCCCGGAGTACCTGGACACGGGCAAGGCCACGCCGAAGTCGGATCTGTGGGCCTTCGGCGTGATGCTCTACGAAGTGATCAGCGCGGGGCGGAAGCCCTTCCCGGGCAACAGTCCGGGCCCCATCCTGGGCGGGATCCTGAAGGATCAGATGGCCCCGTTGGTCGCCACCGACTGGGCCGGATTGCCCCAGGGGCTCCGGGCGGTGCTGAAGAAGGCGCTGGATAAAGATCCCCGCAACCGCTTCGCGGATGCGGATGCCTTCGCGGAGGCCCTCCGGAAGGTCCTCCGCGAAGGGGCCACGGCCTCGCGCGCACTGGTGCCGGAGGCACCGCCGCCACCGTCGGCCTCCGAGGCCGAGGCCATCTCCGCTCCCGCGGCGGGGGCCGCGGCCCCCCAGGAAGGCGAGGGTTCCGGCACCGACCGCCTGCTGCGGGTGGGGAAGGGTGACGCGCGCTGGCTGAGCCTGCGGGTCGCCCTCCGCCAAGCGCCGGAGGGCGCGCGGGTGCTCGTCAAGGCGGGCACCTACATGGAGGCCCTGGTGGTGGAGCGCAGCATCACCCTGGTGGCCATGGGGGAGCCGGGCAGCGTGATCGTGGATGGGGGGCAGTATCCGGCCGTGATCCTCAAGGGCGGGACCCTGCGCCTGGAGGGTTTCGAGCTTCGGACGCAGGGCACGGTGGCGATGATCCAGGAGGGCGGCGATCTGGAATTGGTGGAATCCCGCGTGGCCTCGGGATCGGAGGCGGGCCTGGAGGGTTCAGGGGGGACCCTCCGGATGACGGGTTGCACCTTCGAGGGCGCCGGTGTGGGGCTCCGGTTGAGTCGCACACCCGCCTCCCTGGAGGGGTGCACTTTCGCGGAACTGGGCGGCGGCGGCATCGAAGCCGCCGGGGAGATGGAGCTCGACCTCCGCACCTGCGTCTTCCGGAAGTGCGCCTTCGCCGGGGTCCTGGCCCTGGACGGGGTTCGGGTCAACGGGCGGGACTGCACCTGCGAAGGTTGCGAGGACGCGGGGCTGCACCTCCACCAGGGAGCCCATGCCGCCTTCGCGAACAGCCGCTTCCTGGGAGGTCAGGGCTATGGCCTGAGCATCTCCATGGGGACGTCGGCCCGGATGGAAGGTTGCACCTTCAAGGGCAACGGCGCGGCCCCGGTCATGCTGGGCAAAGGCGCCGCCGCACCCGAGCTTGTGGCCTGCGAGGTGGAGGGCGCGATGGTGCGCGAGGAGGCGGCCCGGCCCGTGGAGTGACCGCTCCGCTAGAGGCGCAGCCCGAGGGCCGAGTCCAGCCGCCGGACGAGGGGACCCACGGATTCCTCCGGTTCGAAGGGGAGGGCCCCCTCCACACCAGTCGCCAGGGATTCGGGGGCCAGGATCACGTCGGCGCTGGGCAGGGCCGAGGTCGACGATGCGACCTTGAGGCGGAAATAGCCCTCTCGCACGAGGCTTTCCCGCAGCTTCTCCCGCTCGGCACCCGCTTCCATGAGGAGACTGAGCGGCACGCACCGGCGCTTGAGGCGCAGGAGGTGGTTCGGGGGGCCGCCCGTGGGGGTGGATTCCGGCTCCCTGTCCCCCTTGACGCCCCGCGGTGCCTGAGGCTTGGATTCCTTTTCGGGGAGCACGCTCTGGGCGCCCTTGGCGATGACCTCCCGGAAGCGCAGGGCCGCCTCCAGGTTCGCTTGGACGCCCTCCTGGAGGCCCGTGAACTCGCAGCCGAGGTGGACCACGCCGTTCAGGTCGTAGGCCCCGGCGATGCGGCCGCGCAGGTCCAGGTAGGGGGCCTTCACGAGCTCCTGCACCTTGATGTCGAAGGCGCGGCCCCGCTCGAAGAGGGCGGTATCCACCTTGAGGCGGGCGTGGGTTTCCAGCTCCACGATGCGGTCCACCCGGAAGCCCAGCCCCCCGATGCTCAAGCTGGCCAGGGGGCCGCTGGCGGCCATGTGGCCATCGGTGATGGTCACGAAGACGTTCTCCCGGGGGCGGAAGGGGAAGCGTTTGTGGCGCCGGCGGTCCGCAAGGAAGATCTGCTTGGGGTGCCCGAACCGGTACTGGAGGTAGGCCTCGCGGCCCTGGAAGGGGATCAGCCCTTCGAAGCGCTGCTCGCCGTGCGTGACCACGAGGTGGAAGAGGGCGCCCTTCAGGAGTTCCGGGGGCAGGGCCCGCTGGAGCTTGAGGACGAGGTGGTCCCGGTGGAGACCCTGGATCGTGGAGGTGTAGGGCAGGGTGGCGGCGCCCTCCACCTTGATGGGGAATTCCTCTCCGCGCTCCTGCAGGCCCTGCATCACCTCCGTGATGAAGGCGGGGGCCTCGATGGGGGTCTTCCGGTCCTCGGGCAGTTGGAATTCAGTCACGGGGAGCCTATCGGCCGAGGGCCCGTGGAGCTTCATTCCTGCGCCACGGGCCCTCGGGATCTCCAACCGTCTCCTAGACGTTGAAGAGGAAATTCATGACGTCCCCATCCTGCACCACGTATTCCTTGCCTTCCGTGCGCTGGCGACCGGCGTCCTTGGCACCCTGCTCGCCCCCGTGCTGGATGAAGTCGGCGTAGCTGATGGTCTGGGCCCGGATGAAGCCCTTCTCGAAGTCGGTGTGGATGACGCCGGCGGCCTGGGGGGCCGTGTCACCCTTGTGGATGGTCCAGGCGCGCACTTCCTTAACGCCGGCCGTGAAGTAGGTCTGCAGGCCCAGCAGGTCATAACTGGCGCGGATGAGCGGGTTCAGACCGGGCTCCTTGAGGCCGGCCTCCTCCAGGAACATGGGGCGGTCCT
Source organism: Holophagaceae bacterium (assembly GCA_035254125.1). Lineage (GTDB taxonomy): Bacteria > Acidobacteriota > Holophagae > Holophagales > Holophagaceae > JAFDVN01. The sequence goes on from DATFAX010000051.1 coordinate 137,149, forward strand.
CCACCGGCAGGTCCTGGATCTCCGCTTCCAGCTTGGAGCAGATGGGGATCACGGGGCAGCCGCGCTCGGCGGCGATGGTCTTGAGCTTCTGGAAGTGCGGGTTGGAATCGGGATTGGCGATGTCGCCTTCGCCGATGTTGCCCACGAAGAGCACGGGCTTCAGGGTGATGAGCCCGAAGCTCTTGATGAGCGCCAGCTCGTCCTTGTCCAGGCCGGCCTTGGAGGCCCACTGGCCCTCGTTGACCACGGCGAAGGCCTTCTCCAGGGCGGCCACCAGGGCCGTGGCTTCCTTGTTGGCGCCGCTCTTGGCGTTCTTGCGGGCGCGGTCGAGGCCCTTCTCCAGGGTCTCGAGGTCCTTGAGCACCAGCTCCGTTTCGATGATGGCGATGTCCCGCTCGGGGTTCACCCCGCCTTCGACGTGGGTGATGTCCCCATCCTCGAAACAACGGACCACCTGCACGATGGCATCCGTCTCACGGATGTGCTGGAGGAAGGCGTTGCCCAGTCCCTCGCCCTTGGAGGCGCCGCGCACGAGGCCGGCGATGTCCACGAACTCCTGGGCCGCGGGCAGGATGCGCTGGGGCTTCACGATGGCGGCCAGGTGCTCGAGGCGTTCATCGGGCACGTCCACCACGCCGGTGTTCGGCTCGATGGTGCAGAAGGGGTAGTTGGCGGAGGCCGCCCCGGCACGGGTCAGCGCGTTGAACAGGGTGGACTTGCCCACGTTGGGCAGCCCGACGATGCCACAGGCGACGGCCATGATTCCTCCAGACCCTCCAGTATCCCAGAGGGGCGCCCCTGCGTCAGCCTCGAACCTGCTTCGGACCCCGGCCCGTCGGATCTTTGGAGAGGCTTCAGGGCGATCTCCCCGGCTCCGCTCGCGGCTTCGGCTGCGGGGCCATCGGCTTTTTCATCGAACCGGGAAGGCGGGGCGCGCCGTGGACTGGTCATGGGCCCGGATGGCGGTGCCTTCGACCGCGGCCATCGGGAGCCCTGCAATCCCGCTTCCGGTGGGCACCCGCGCGCGCTTTGTGACAATTATTTCGATTGCCCCCTTGCGGCGAGCGTCCGCGCTCCCTAGGCTCCAAGCCGTACCCTCGGGAGGAGCGGAATGATCGTCAGGGCGGAATGGCCGGGCTATGTGGTGGATGTACTCGTGAAGCCGGGCCAGGAGGTCGAGGAGGACGAGGCCCTCGTCCTGCTGGAGCTCACCGACCAGGGGCGCACGCCCTTCTACGTGAACGCGCCGGAGGCCGGCAAGGTTCGCGAGGTGCTCATCGAGGAAGGGGATTTCGCCCAGGAGGACGACGAATTGGTAGCCATCGGCGAGTCCGATAAGGACGATTGATGCCGCTATACTGGGGGCGATTCCCCTGGAGTGAACGATGGCGGTGATTCGAGCCGAGATGGCTGGCAAGGTCCTCGAAGTCTGCGTGACGGAGGGTGTGAGCGTGGATGAGGACCAGGATCTGGTCATCATCGAGTCCATGAAGATGCAGATCCCTGTGGGCAGCCCCGAGGAAGGCACCGTGGTGAAGGTCTTCGTGGTCGCCGAGCAGTTCCTCAACGAAGGCGACCCCATCGTCGAGCTGGGCTGAACCATGGCTGAAGTCCGCATCGAACGCCTGGCCAGCGAGGAGGAAGGCATCGTCCTCCTCGGGTTGGATCGGCCCGAGGCCAAGAACGCCCTGGGCCGCGAGATGATGCGGGAATTCCGCGAGGCCCTGGCGGCGCTCCGCTTCGATCCCACCGTGCGGGTGGTGATCCTCCACAGCCTCGTGCCGGGCGTCTTCTGCGCCGGGGCGGACCTCAAGGAGCGGGTCACCATGGCGCCCCAGGACGTGGCGGCTTTCGTCCACGGCCTGCGAGCGGCCTTCACGGAAGTGGAGGACCTGCCCATGCCCGTGATCGCGGCCCTGGAAGGGGCGGCCCTGGGGGGCGGTCTCGAGCTGGCCCTCGCCTGCGATTTCCGGGTGGCCGGCGCCGAGGCGCGACTGGGCCTGCCCGAGACGGGGCTCGCCATCATCCCCGGCGCCGGGGGCACCCAGCGCCTGCCTCGACTCATCGGGAAGGCCCGGGCCAAGGAGCTCATCTTCACGGGGCGGCGCATCGGCGCCCAGGAAGCGGAGCGCCTCGGCCTGGTGGAATACGCCGTCGGCGCCGGCCTCGCCCTGGAACGGGCCCGGGCCCTGGCCCGGGAGATCCTGCCCAACGGCCCCATCGCCTTGCGCATGGCCAAGCAGGCCGTGAACCGCGGCCTCGAGGTGGACCGGGAGACCGGCATGGCCCTGGAGCAGGCCTGCTACGCCCAGGTGATCCCCACCCAGGACCGCCTGGAGGGCCTCCAGGCCTTCCGTGAGAAGCGGAAGCCGGTCTACCGGGGCGAGTGATGGGCCACGACCACAGCCACGGGGGGCACTCCCACGGCCCCACCACCGTGGGGCGCCTGGCCTGGAGCGCGGGCATCTTCTTCGTGAGCTTCGTGATCCAGGGGCTCGGCGGGTTGTGGACGGGCTCCATCGGCTTGGTGAGCGACAGCCTCGAGAACCTCAACGACGTGTTGGTGAACGCCCTGGGCATCCTCAGCCTCTGGCTGGCCAACCGGCGGGAGCCCAATGATCGCTGGGCCTTCGGCTGGCACCGCCTGGAAGTCTTCAACAGCCTGGTGGGCGCGGGCTTCCTCGTGGCCCTGGGCGGAGCGGTGGGTTGGGAGGCGCTCCAGCGCTTCCGGAACCCCCACCCCATCCAGACGGGCTGGGTGCTCGTGTTCTCCTGCGTGGGCCTGGCCCTGAACCTCCTGGCCACGTTCGTGCTCGTGCCCAAGGACAAGGATCAGCTGAAGAAGGACGCCAACCTCCGGGCGGCCTACCTCCATGCCTTCGCGGACAGCCTCACCAGCATCGCCCTGGTGATCAGCATGGTGGTGATCCGGATGACCGGGTGGCGCTGGGTGGATCCGGCCATCGCCCTGGTGATCCTCCTGGTGATCTTCCGCGGCGTCTTCCTCCTGCTGCGGGATGCGCTCGGCATCCTCATGCACGAGGCGGCCTTCGATCACGAGGCCGCCAAGACGGAGCTGCGGGCGCTGCCCGGTGTGGAGGGCATTGAGGATCTCCGCAGCTGGAAAATCTGCAGCCACCTCACCATCGCCAGCGCCCACGTCATCGTGGCCGCCGAGCGCCTGGATGAGACGGAGCACTACCTGGAGGACATCGAACACCTGCTCTGGGACCGCTACGACGTGCGCCACCTCACCGTGCACTTCGAGACGGCGGCCATGGCCGAGCGGCACCACCACCGCTTCATCCACCAGCACGAAGCCGCCGGCTGCGAGGACCCCATCCACCACGGGGACCATCGCCACGAGCACGACCACGACCATTGAAAAGGGCCGTTCACGCGGCCCTTTTCGCGGATGCCCAAGGTTCAACCCACCGGCAGGGTGGCCAGGGTGAGCCAGAAGGACTGGATGGAATTCAGGAGGCGGGAGTAGGCGTCCAGATCGCCGGGCTTCACCAGGTAGGCATTGGCCTGGGCCTGGTAGCACCCCTGGATGTCCGCTTCCGCCTGGCTGGAGGTGAGCACCACCGTGGGGATGGTCTTCCAGGCCGGGGTCTCTTTGATGGTACGGAGCACCTCCATGCCACCCATGCGGGGCATGTTGAGGTCGAGGAGCACGAGGTCCGGCCGGGGGGCGCCCTGGAACGGCGAATCCCCCCGGAGGAAGGCGAGGGCTTCCTCCCCGTCCTTGGCGCTGTGCAGGCGGCTGGGCAGCACGCCGTCGCGCAGGGCCTCTTCGATGAGGCACACGTCGCCGGGGTTGTCGTCCACGACGAGCACTTCGAGGGGCTTGGGGTAGGTCATGGGTCGTTCCTTTCGGCTGGAAGGGTGAAGGAGAAGGTGGCGCCGGCCCCCGGGGCGGACGCTACGCCGATGCGCCCGCCGTGGCGTGCGACGATGCGCTTGCAGAAGGCCAGGCCGATGCCGCTGCCGGCATACTCCTCCCGGCCGTGGAGGCGCTGGAAGATCACGAAGATCTTCTCCTGGTGGCGAGGGTCGATGCCGATGCCGTTGTCCCTCACCCAGCAGCGCCAGAAGGCACCTTCCCGCTCGGCCCCGACGCTGAGTTCCAGCCTGCGGTCCTGAGCCCGGAACTTCAGGGCGTTGGCGAGAAGGTTCTGAAAGAGCAGGACCAGGTGGGATCGATGCCCCATCACGATGGGAAGCGGGCCGCGCGTCACCTTCGGATCCGCCTCCTTGAGCGCCACGCCGAGGTTGCCCAGGGCGGTGTCCAGGGCCTCATCCAAGGTTACGGGCTCGGGGGCCAGGTCCTCGTTCAGGCGGGCATAGGCCAGCAGGTCGCGGATCATGACCTGCATGGTGAGGGCGCCCTGGGAGGCGAAGCGGATGTACTTGTCCGCGTCGGGGTCCAGCTTGCCGGCGTAACGCTTCGCCAGCAGCTGGGTGAAGCTGGAGACCATCCGCAGGGGCTCCTGCAGGTCGTGGCTCGCCACGTAGGCGAACTGCTCCAGGTCCGCGTTGGAGCGGGCCAGATCTTGGGCCCGGCGCTCCAGCTCCTCCTGCTGGCGACGGAGCTCCTCCTCCACCCGCTTGCGTTCGGTGATCTCGAATCGGATGGCCATGTGCTGCCAGGGGCGCCCAGCCTCATCGAGGAAGGGGACGATGGTGGTGTCCACCCAGTAGAGGGAGCCGTCCTTGGCCCGGTTCAGGATCTCCCCTCGCCACACCTGGCCGTGGGAGATGGTGCGCCAGAGGTCGGTGAAGAAGGTCTTGGGGTGGTGTCCGCTGTTGATCAGTCGGTGGTTCTTCCCGATCAGCTCCTCCCGGCTGTACTGGGAGATCCGGCAGAAGCGGTCGTTGGCGAAGGTGATGGTGCCCGACGCGTCGGTTACAGCCACGATGGCGCTTTCATCCAGCGCGTGGCGGAGCTCGGCGAGTTCCCGTCGGGTGTGATCTTCGGCAAGGGGCACTTGGGAATGGTACGCCAAGCCGAAGTCTGGAATCCCTGAATTGATTGATGATAGTCGAGTCTGAAACCGCCCTGCCGGGACCGGTGTCCCTGGGGTCTGGGGCTGAAAAAAGGGCGGCCCGAAGGCCGCCCTCGGCGCATGGGGCCCTGGGCTTCAGCTGCCCATACCGTGCTTTTTCATGATCGCGCCGCGCTGGGCGTCGTATTCGACCTGGCTGATGAGCTGGGAGTCGAAGAGGTCCTTCAGCTCCGTGAGTTCCTCCTTGAGGCTCTTGGCGGGCGCAGCCGGGGCGGCGGGCGCCGCGGGCGCGTTACCGGCGGGGTAGGGGGTCTGGGCCATCTGGCCCATGGCACCGCCCATCTGCTGGCCCATCATGTTGCCCATGCCCACCCCCACGCCGAGGCCCATGCCCATGCCGGCGAGGCCGCCGGGGTTCTGGGCAGCGAGGGGCACGGAATCGGCCACCTGCATCTGCGTGTAGGCGCCCATGACGGGGGACATGATGCCCACGCTGGAACGCTTGTCGAGCATGGCCTCCACCTCTTCGGGCAGGGCGATGTTCTTCACGCTGAGCTTGGCGCAGTCGAGGCCCATGGTCTGGAACTCGGGGGCCATCTTGGCCTTGAGGGCCTGGCTGATCTCCTCGTACTTGGAGGCG
>DATFAX010000052.1:0-3762 GCA_035254125.1 Holophagaceae bacterium
CGCCTCCATGTACTACCAGATGAACATCCCCTTCGAGCTGTACACGCCCATCTTCGCCGTGTCCCGCATCGCCGGCTGGACGGCCCACATCCTCGAGCAGCACGGCCACAACCGCATCATCCGCCCCGCCGCCGAGTACACCGGGCCGGAGCAGCTGGACTACACGGCCATCGGTCAGCGCTGACCGGAGCTCAACCCGAGAAAAGCCCCCGCGCTGCGGGGGCTTTTCCGTGGAGGGAGGTCGATCTAGAGGATCGCCTTGGCCTTCGCCACGATGTTGGCGACGCTGAAGCCGAACTTCTCGAAGAGGATCTCGGCCGGGGCGGAGGCCCCGAAGTGGTCGAGGCCCACGATGACGCCTTCATCGCCCGTCCAGCGCTCCCAGCCCATGCTGCGACCGGCTTCGATGGCCACGCGGGCCTTCACGGCGGGGGGCAGCACGGCCTCGCGCACGGCCTTGGGCTGGGCGGCAAAAGTCTCCATGCAGGGCATGGAAACGAGGCGGGTGGGGATGCCCTCGGCTTCCAGGGCCGTGCGGGCCTGGGCGGCCAGGGCCACTTCGGAGCCCGTGGCGAGCAGGATGAGCTTGGGCTCGGCGGAGGCCTCCTGGAGGATGTAGGCGCCCTGGTGGAGGCCGTCGGCCTTGCCCACGCTCAGCGTCGGCAGCTTCTGGCGGGTGAGGATGAGGGCCGTGGGGCCGTCGGTCTTCCGCAGGGCCGCCTTCCAGGCCTCCACGGTCTCCTGGGCGTCCGCGGGACGCAGCACCTGGAGGTTGGGGATGAGGCGGAGGCTCATGACGTGCTCCACGGGCTGGTGCGTGGGGCCGTCCTCGCCGAGGCCGATGCTGTCGTGGGTGAACACGTAGATCACGGGCTGGTTCATGAGCGCGGCGAGGCGGATGCTGCTGCGCATGTAGTCCGCGAACTGCAGGAAGGTGGCGCCGTAAACGCGCAGGCCGCCGTGGAGGCTCATGCCGTTGAGGCAGGCGCCCATGCCGTGCTCCCGCACGCCCCAGTGGAAGTTGCGACCCGCCTCGCGGGCGCTGAAGGAGGCCTCGCCCTTGAGGTGGGTGTTGTTGGAGGGACCCAGGTCCGCGCTGCCGCCCAGGAGGAAGGGGAGGTGCGAGGCCACGGCGTTGAGCACCTTGCCGCTGGCTTCGCGGGTGGCCATCTTGTCGTCGGCGGTGAAGGCGGGCAGCGCATTGAGCCAGTCCAGGCCCAGGTCGCCCTTCATCCAGCGCTCCAGCTCGGCAGCCTCCGCGGGGTGGGCAGCGGCATAGGACTCGAATTGGGTGCGCCACTTGATCTCGGCCTCGGCGCCCTTGGCGACGCAGGCGCCCCAGTTCGCGGCGGCTTCGGCGGGGATGTGGAACTGGGACTCGGGATCCCAGCCCAGGATCTGCTTGGTGGCGGCGACCTCATCCTTGCCCAGGGGCTCGCCGTGGGCCTTGGCCGTGCCCTGGCGGGTGGGGGCGGGGAAGCCGATGATGGTGCGGCAGGCGATGAGGGTGGGCTTGCCACAGGGCTTGAGGGCCTCGGTGTAGGCCCGCTCCAGGGCGCCCAGGTCCTCGCCGTCCGTCACCGTGATCACGCGCCAGCCCAGGGCCTCGAAGCGGGCGGGCACGTCCTCCGTGAAGGCCAGGTGGGTATCGCCCTCGATGGTGATGCGGTTGTCGTCCCAGAGGGCGATGAGCTTCTCCAGGCCCAGGTGGCCGGCGATGGCGGCGCCTTCCATCCCGACCCCCTCCATCACGTCGCCATCGCTGACGAAGGCGAAGGTGCGGTGGTTCACGATGTCATGGCCGGGCTTGTTGAACTTGGCGGCGAGGAAGCGCTCGGCGATGGCCATGCCCGCGGCGTTGCCGATGCCCTGCCCCAGGGGGCCGGTGGTGGTCTCCACGCCGGGGGTGTGGCCCACCTCGGGGTGCCCGGGGGTCTTGGAGCCCCACTGGCGGAAGTTCACCAGCTCCTGCAGGGGCAGGTCGTAGCCCGTGAGGTGCAGCAGGCCGTAGATGAGCATGGAGGCGTGGCCGCAGCTCAGCACGAAGCGGTCGCGGTCCCACCACTGGGGGTTCTTGGGGTTGTGCTTCAGGAACTTGGTCCAGAGCACGTAGGCCGCGGGGCTGAGGGCCATGGGCGTGCCGGGATGGCCGCTGTTGGCCTTCTGCACGCCGTCCATAGCGAGGACGCGGAGGGTGTCGATGCTGAGCTTGTCGAGTTGGGTCGTCATCGGGGTACCTGGGTAAAAGGGTTCGCCACCAAGACACCAAGGCACCAAGGATACACCCGCCATTCGGGGTGCCCTGGTGCCCGGTGGGGATCAGTTCTGCGTGTTCTCGGCGCTCGCCTTCACGAAGGCCGTAAAGAGCGGGTGCGGGGAGAGGGGGCGGCTCTTGAATTCGGGGTGGAACTGGCAGGCCAGGAAGTAGGGGTGATCCTTGATCTCCACGATCTCCACAAACACACCGTCGGGGCTCATGCCGGTGAAGGACAGACCCTTGTCCTCGAGCGCCTTGCGGTACTCGTGGTTGAACTCGTAGCGGTGGCGGTGGCGCTCGCTGATGTCAGTGCTGGCATAGGCCTTGGCCGCCTGGCTGCCCGCGGCCAACTTGCAGGGGTAGGCGCCCAGGCGCATGGTGCCGCCCAGCTCCTCCACGTCCACCAGTTCGCGCAGTTTGAAGATGACGCGGTGCTTGGGGTTGTCATCGAACTCGGTGCTATCGGCCCCTTCCAGGCCCACCACGTTGCGGGCGAACTCCACGGAGGCCATCTGCATGCCGAGGCAGATGCCGAAGAAGGGGATCTTGTGCTCACGGGCGTAGCGGATGGATTCGATCATGCCGCGGGTGCCGCGCACGCCGAAGCCGCCGGGCACCAGGATGCCGTGGCAGTCGCCCAGGAAGGGCGCGGGATCGTGGCCTTCCAGGTCCTCGGCCTCCACCCACTTGAGGTCCACGTGGGTCTCCAGACCGTAGCCCGCGTGGTGCAGGCTCTCGATGAGGCTCTTGTAACTCTCCTTGAACTCCACGTACTTGCCCACCACAGCGATGCGCACACTGCCCTTGGGGTTGTGGATGCGGTGGAGGAGGTCCGTCCAGGGCTTGAGGTCCGGGGCCTTGGGCGCGAGGCCCAGGAGGTGGGCCACCTTGGCATCCAGCCCTTCCTCGTGGAGGAGCAGGGGCACTTCATAGATGGAGCTGGCGTCCTTGGCACTGAACACCGCGTCCTGGGTGACGGAGCAGAAGAGGGCGATCTTGTCCTTCAGGTCCCGGGGGATGTCCACCTCGGCCCGGCACAGGAGCACGTCCGGCTGGATGCCCAGGGCGCGCAGCTCCTTGACGCTGTGCTGGGTGGGCTTGGACTTCAGCTCGCCCGCCGTTTTGATGAAGGGCACGTAGGTGAGGTGCATGTTGATGGCGTTACCGAGGCCCGCCTCGAGCTTGAACTGGCGGATGGCCTCGAGGAAGGGCTGGCTCTCGATGTCGCCCACGGTGCCGCCGATCTCGACGATGACCACGTCCATGTCCTTCGCCACCTTCTTCATCACGGCCTTGATCTCGTCGGTGATGTGCGGGATGACCTGCACGGTCTTGCCCAGGTAGTCGCCGCGACGCTCCTTCTGGATCACCGTGTTGTAGATCCGGCCGGTGGTGATGGTGTGGTTCTGGGTGGTGGGCACCGACGTGAAGCGCTCGTAGTGGCCCAGGTCCAGGTCCGTCTCCGCCCCGTCATCGGTGACGAACACCTCGCCGTGCTGGAAGGG
>DATFAX010000053.1:0-62728 GCA_035254125.1 Holophagaceae bacterium
CGCCTTCAAGAGCCCCATGGTGGTGCGCGTGCCCATCGCCGGCTACCTCATGGGCGGCGCCACCTACCACTCCCAGTGCGGCGAGAGCATCTTCACCCACTGCCCGGGCCTGCGCGTGGTCTACCCCAGCAACGCCCTGGACGCCGCCGGCCTCCTGCGCACGGCCATCCGCTGCGATGACCCCGTGCTCTTCCTGGAGCCCAAGCACCTCTACCGGCAGACCCACAACAAGGGGCCCGAGGTGCCCGAGGACTTCCTCATCCCCTTTGGCAAGGCCCGCACCGTCCGCGAGGGCAGCGACATCTCCGTGATCACTTACGGCTGCACCGTGCAGCGCGCCGTGCAGGCCGCCCGCGAGGCCGAGAAGGAGGGCATCAGCGTGGAGATCATCGACCTCCGCACGCTGAACCCCTACGACTGGGCCGCCATCGAAGCCACCGTGAAGAAGACCCACCGCGTCATCGTGGCCCACGAGGACACCCAGTCCTGGGGCTACGGCGCCGAGATCGCCGCGCGCATCGCCGACGAGCTCTTCTTCCACCTGGACGCCCCCGTGCGCCGTGTCGCCGCCAAGGACACCTGGGTTGCGTACCAGCCCGCCCTGGAGGACGAGATCCTGCCGCAGCCCGCGCACTTCCTCGAGGCCTACCGCAAGCTCATGAAGTTCTGAATTTCGGCTCGATCAAGGTAGACTTCAGGTTAACTGAGGTTTTCCATGATCTGCCGATTGACGCGGGGGCGCTTCGCCCCCGCACTTCATGTCCTCGTCCTCATCCTGGCCCTCCTCCCGGCCTGGGCCGGCACGCCCCCCCTCAGCCCGGCCCTGGGCGTGGTGGTGCTGAGGCTCACGACGGATACCCGGGCCCTCGGGCCGAACCTGTTGGAACGGGGGTTCACCTCCCTCCGCTGTCGGGATGAAGGGGCGAAGGCGGATCCCAATCCTGACTTCGCCCAACTCTTCCCGGATCCCAGGTTCCAGTTCGGAACCCAACTGTTCATCGGGGCCTTCGCCCCGGGGCGGTATGAGCTGGTTTCAGCGCAACTGGACCGCGACCGGAATCCCGAGCACCACAGTTCGTGGCCCCTGCCGGGGTTCGGGTCTTTCGAGGTTCAGGCCGGACGGATCACCCACCTGGGATTGATCTCGCTCATCTCGGGCCAGGAGGGGCCGATCCCGGCGGCCTTCTGGGCGGCACCGGAGGAACTCCCCGCCATCCGGGCGGCCTATCCGCAGCTCGAGGGGTGGGGGAAGGGGGGTGAGCCCCTCGGGTGGGATCACCCGGTGCAATCGGGTCCTGCAAACGCCTGGGCGCGCTCCGAATTCGCCCTCGTGAACCGCCCCACCTGGTTTCCCGACGGCACCTTGCTCGGGGGTGCACGGCTGGGGCGGGTGGTGCAGCGGGATCGGAGTGGGACCTGGAGCCTTCTGGATACGGGGGCCCAGTGGGAGGTCGTGCAGGTCCTCCGCGATGCGGAAGGCGCCCTTCTCGCCCTCCTGGAAACGGGAGAGCTCCGCCGCACCCTGGATGGGGGGCGGACCTGGTCCCGGGTACCGGCCCCGGTCCCCGGCGTGATCGCGGCGGCCCTCGACTTGCAGCCGGGCGTCGGTGGGTGGGTGGGCCACTTCTTCATCAATGGACGGTTGCTCACCTTCACCCGGGCCAACGGGGAGGTGGGGCCCTGGGTGGAGATCGCCCGATCCAAGGCCCCGACCTGGGAGGACTACTCCAAGGATCGGATCATCCCGCCCCTCCATCGCTTTCATGCCCGCATCCGGACCTTTGCGGGGGCGGGTGGATTCGTGTTCGCCTTTCCCCACGGGGCCGTGTACCGATTCGACCAGGTGCGACGGGCCTGGACGATCTCCCAGCTCGGGAATCCCCTCCTGGACCTCGGTCCGTGGGTGGGGACCACCGAAGTGCGGGTCACGCAGGAAGGCGTCTTCCATGGAGAGGTGGCCCGGGGGGAGTTCCTTGGCGCGGCGGAGACGGCGAAGCGGACGTTGACTTCGACGGCCCCCTTTCCTCGTCTTCGGGGCCTCCTGGCCCTGGCGGTGGCCGGGTCATCCGAGACCCTCGTCGCCTTGAAGGAGGACCTTCCGGTGGTGGGGATGATCCGGCCGGCCTTCTCGGTGGATGGCGGCCTCAGCTGGGAGACCGCGGGCCCGGGCGTGGCGGGGGCCCCCAACTGGCTCTGCGCCTCCCCGGACGGCTCAGTCGTCCTCTACCAGGATGGCCGGGGGGAGATCTTCGCCAGCCACGATCGGGGCAAGCGCTGGAACCTCGAGTTGCCCGTGGTCGCGGAGAAGCAGGCGCGTTACCAGGCGTGGCGGAACCCGCGCTGAGGCCACGGCGGGATCAGGAGGGGGGAGTTCCCAGCGCTTCGTCCACGGCCTTGAGGAAGTCCACGTCGGTGATGGGCTTGTGGATGATGCCCCGCACCTGGCACTTGCGCAGCAGGTCCATGGTCTCGGGGTCCCGGAGGGAGGTCAGCACGAGCACGGGGAGGTCGGGCCGGGCCTTGTGGGCCATCTTGGCCACGGTGGCGCCGTTGGCGCCGGGCATCTGGTAGTCGCAGACGAGGAGGTCCATGGGGGAGGCGGCCACCTTTTCGCTGATCTCCAGGGCGCTCATGGGTTCCCAGGCCTCCGGCGTGTGCCCTCCCACCTCCAGGAACTTGGTGAGCACAGTCCGCATGAGGCGGCTGTCATCCATCACGACCACATGAGCCAAAGGCATCTCCTGCCGAGATATCGGCGGGCTGGGCAGGATGGATGATTCCCGACCTTCAACCAACCGGCCCCTGGGGCGTAGCTCCCCCATGCGACTCCGCAAGCTCGGCTCCTTGGTGCTGGCTGCCCTGGTCTTCTGGGTGCTGGCTTCCCTCCTCGCGGGCTGGCTCCTGACGGACCAGCTGGTCCGCGCGCCGCTGCCCCACCGCACGGAGGTTGAACGCGCCGAGCTGCGGGCCCGGCTCCAGGGCCCCGGTGAGGCTTGGACCCGCCACGACCTGGCCGGGGCCCAGGGCGTCCCCCTGGAGCTCTGGTGGCTCCACCGCCCTCGGAGCCGGGGCCTGGCCCTGCTCCTGCACGGCTTCGGCGACGACGCCTGGGGCATGGCGCCCCTGGCCGAGAGCCTGCCGGCGTGGGACGTGGCCGTCTTCACCTTCCGTGGCCGGGACCGCCACCCCGAGGTGCCCAGCACCCTGGGGGCCCATGAGCGGGCGGACGTGGCGGCCGTGGTGCGCCTGGCCGAGGCCCGCGGCGTGCCCCGGGGGCGCATGATCCTCGTGGCCTCCAGCCAGGGGGCGGGCACCGCTCTGCTGGCCCTGGCGGATCTGGACCCCGACGGGCCGCTGGGGGGCGCGCTCCTGGAGTCCCCCTTCCGGGACCTGCGGGATGCGGCCCGCAACCACCTGCGCGGGGCCCTGGGGTGGCTGGAACCCCTCTCCCGCCTGGCCCAACGCGTGGCCCTGGCCCGGGCGGGGTGGCGGGCGGCCTTCGACCCCGATGCCGTGTCCCCCCTGGCGGCGGCGTCGCATGTCCACACCCCCGTGGCCCTGCTCGCGGGCGACGCGGATCCCATCACGCCCCTGGAGGGCGTGCGCGCCATCGCCCGGTCCCAACCGGACCTGACCACCGTCCCCGGGGCGGGCCACTGCGAAGCCGGCCGACGGGTGCCCGGGGGCTGGCGGGCCTGGGCCGAATCCCGGCTCCACCGCTGGAAATTGACGGGACCCTGAGGGGAGCCGATGGGAAGGGCGCATCCCTGGAGGTCCCATGCGACCGGTGCTCCTCTCCCTCCTCGCCGCCACCGCAGCCTTCGCCCAGGTGGGCCCCTCCCGGAGCTTCACGCTGGGGGTCAGCTCCTTCGGTCCCACCTTCACCGGGAAGATGGAGGGGGTGCAGGACGGCCAGCCCCTCTTCGTGGACCTGGACGCGGATTTGGGCCTCGCCAAGGACAAGGCGAAGGTGGGCCTGCTCCTGGATTACCAGGGGCCGCGCTTCGGCTTCATGGTGCAGTCGGGCGGCACGGACTACGCCGGCGACAAGACCCTCACCCGCAACATCACGATCGATGGCACCACCTACGCCGCCCTCACGCGGGTCACGAGCCACCTGAAGCTGAAGACGGTGGAGGGCATCTGGACCATCCGCTTCGTGCCCCTCTCCGCCTTCTGGGTGGGCCTCGATCTGGGCGTGGAGAGCTGGAAGCTGGATGTGGATGCCACGGGCACGGCCCTCTCCCCCGTGCCGGGCACCGCCACCGCGACCACCTCTGTGAGCGCCCCCATCCCCCAGGTGGGCCTCAGCCTGGGCAGCCACGCCCCGGGTGGGATCGTGGAGGTGAAGGGCTTCTACCACTACCTGGGCGCCAAGGGCGCCAAGTACAGCCGCGCCGGGGTGGACCTTCGCGTCTTCCCCATCCCCCACGTGGGCCTGCGGGCCTTCTACGAAACGGAGTCCTTCGACGTGCCCAAGGGCAGCCTCCAGGACGACCTGATGCTGAACCTGGACCGGAAGGGGGCGGGCTTCGGGCTGGTGGTCACGTTCTAACCCGCTTCCAGCACCGTGGCCAGGGCTTCCAGGCAATCCCCGTCGAAGCGGCCGGCGCCCTGGGCCCGCATCCAGGTCAGGGCCTCCGCTGCGGGCATGGCGCCCTTGTAGGGGCGCACCTCCACCAGCGCGGAAAACACATCCGCCACTTGCAGGATGCGGGCCTCCAGGGGGATCGCGCCGCCCCGGAGGCCCTGCGGGTAGCCCGATCCGTCGGGGCATTCGTGGTGGGCCAGGATGATGGCGACGAGGGGCTCGGCGCCCGGGAGGGGGCGCAGGATCTGGGCGGCCAGCTCCGGATGCCGCTCCATGGCGGCGCGGTCCTCCGCCGTGAGGGGACCTTCCTTGAGCAGGATGTCGTCGCGCACGCCGATCTTGCCGAGGTCATGCACGAGCCCCGCCAGGTAGAGGCGCTCCAGGTGGGAGCCATGGAGCCCGAGGTGGCGGCCCAGTTCCACCGCGAGCAGGCCCACCTCCTCATCGTGGGACTGGGTGCCTTCGTCCCGGAATCGGATGGCCTCGGACAGCGAGGACAAGCTCCGTCGGAGGGCCTCGGCATCCACGGAGCGGATGGGCGTGACCTGGGTCATGGGGCACCTCGGCCCCAGTATCGGCGGAACCGGCGTCCCATCCAGTCTCGGTTATGGGCCCATTAGCCCGTAGAATGGTCCTTTCGCCTTGAGGTCCCCATGCAGCCCGAGCACCTGACGTCTGAAATCGAGCGTGTCCACAAGGGCGGCGCCGCCAAGGACCACGAGAAGAACGCCAAGCAGGGCAAGCTCTTCGCCCGCGAGCGCATCCGCCTCCTGGTGGACGAGGGCTCCTTCGTGGAGGATGGCCTCTTCGCCAACGCCCTGCATGCCAGCCTCCCCGCCGATGGCGTGGTCACGGGCACGGCCCTGGTGAACGGCCGCCCCGTGGCCCTCATGGCCAACGACAGCACCGTGAAGGCGGGCTCCTGGGGCGCCCGCACCGTGGAGAAGATCATCCGCATCCAGGAAGTGGCGATGCGCCTGCGCATCCCCATGCTCTACCTCGTGGACTCGGCCGGGGCCCGCATCACCGACCAGATCGACATGTTCCCCGGCCGCCGCCACGCCGGCACCATCTTCCACAACGAGGTGGCACTCTCCGGCCTTGTGCCCCAGGTGTGCCTCCTCTTCGGCCCCTCGGCTGCGGGCGGCGCCTACATCCCGGCGTTTTGCGACGTGGTGATGATGGTGGAGGGCAACGCCTCCATGTACCTGGGCTCCCCCCGCATGGCCGAGATGGTCATCGGCGAGCAGATCAGCCTCGAGGACCTGGGCGGCGCCAAAATGCACTGCTCCGTGAGCGGCTGCGGCGACTTCCTCTGCAAGACGGAGCAGGAGGCCATCGCCCTCTGCCGCCAGTACCTGGCCTACTTCCCCCAGCACGGCGAGGACGCCCTGCCCATGGCCGAGCCCCGCGCCGTGGCCGCCAAGGCCAAGGACATCACCACGCTGGTGCCCAAGGACATCAACAGCCCCTTCCAGATGAAGGACTTCATCGAGGCCCTCGTCGATGAGGGCACCTTCCTGGAGATCAAGAAGCTCTTCGCCGGCGAGCTCATCACGGGCCTGGCCCGCATCGAGGGCCGGCCCGTGGGCATCGTGGCCAACCAGCCCCGCGTGAAGGGCGGCGTGCTCTTCGTGGACAGCGCCGACAAGGCCACCCGCTTCATGACCCTGTGCGACGCCTTCGGCATCCCCCTCGTGTTCCTCAGTGACGTGCCGGGCTTCATGATCGGCAGCGCCGTGGAGAAGCAGGGCATCATCCGCCACGGCGCCAAGATGATCAGCGCCATGGCCAGCTGCTCCACCCCCCGCTTCTGCGTGGTGGTGCGCAAGGCTTACGGTGCCGGCCTCTACGCCATGAGCGGCCCCGGCTTCGATCCCGACGCGACCCTTGCACTCCCCACCGCCAGCATCGCGGTCATGGGCGCCGAGGCCGCCGTGAACGCCGTGTTCGCCAACAAGATCGCCGAGAAGCCCGAAGCCGAGCGCGCCGCCTACGTGCAGCAGCTGCGCGATGAGTACAACCAGGACATCGACCTCATGAAGCTCGCCGCCGACCTCCACGTGGATGCGGTGATCCAGCCCGGCGACCTGCGCCGCGAGCTGGCCACCCGCCTCGCCCGCGCCCGCCGGCGCGAAGCCTGGCCCGTGAAGCGGCGGAGCGTCACGCCGGTGTAGGGAATCCGGGGCACCCCGCAGCCCCGGTCCCCCTCGGGTCATTCGTTGTCGGGGTGGGGGTAGGCCGTCCAGGTCCGCCCATCGAAGAGGGCCACGCGCTTGGGCCCGAAGGACACCAGCACCCCATCGGCCGCATCCAGGCGGTAGCCATCCTCCGGCAGGCCGGAATCCGCGAGGCCCAGGTCCACGGGCGTCCAGCGCTTTCCGTCATGAACCAGGAGGCCCTGGAGGTGGGCCACGTAGGTCTTGCCCTGGAAGCGCGCGAGGTCCCACAGGTGCGCCGAGAAGCCCTCCATGGGCAGGGGCGAGAATCCCCGGCGATCGCCCTGGAGCACCGTCCCGTGGTTGCCGCAGATCCACACGCGTCCATCGGCCACCCGCACGCGCTCCAGGTGCTCCGGGGTGGGGGAGTCCAGCTCGGCCCAGGCGCGGCCATCGAAGTGGAAGATGCGGCCATGGAACCCCACGGCGTAGAGGTCCTCCAGACCGGTGCCATCGAGGCTGGTGAGGTGGACCTCCCGTCCCCCCGTGCCGAAGGCCGCCAGCCCGCCTCCGAGGGCTTCCCAGCCGGACGGACCGCGCCCGTAGACCTGGCCCCCATAGCCGCAGGCCACCAGGTGGCCGCCCACCTCGCGGATCTGGGACATGGCCCCGGCCCCGTCCCGGCTGCCCGCGTTCGGAATCCGTTCGACGTGGTGACCCCCCACGAACTGGTATTCGAGGTCCCCCTGCAGGGACATGGCCACGTACTGGCGGGGCTCGTGGGCGCGGCGCACGCACACGGACCTCACGTCCCATTCGAGGTCGTGGTGCACCCACTCCCCACGGTCGTTGAAGAACATGCGGGAGAACTCGTAGGCCTGCGGATCGAGGCCATCGGCATGGGCCGCGACGTAGAGGTAGTCCCGTTCGATGACGCAGCCATCGGCGAAGTGGACCGAGGCGATCTCCTGGCTCATGGGGTCTCCAGCGGGGGCCGCGGGGCGGTGCACCTGCGACGGGAAGGGGCCACCCATTCTGGAATGAGGGAGACCTTCTGGCGACCCTCGGGGTCGGGCCGCGCTCCGGTCATCGGGGACCTAAACGCCCGGCCCGGGGGGCCGTACCGGCTTGAGTGGCTGGCCTGCGGCGTGCGTGATCGCCCTCCGGTTCCCCATCCTGCCGAGGCCCCCCTGAATCCTTCGTTTCCTTGGGTGTGATATGCGATCCCACATGCGTGCCGTCTGCCTTGCCCTCCTGGCCCTGGGCGCCCAGGGCCCGAGCCGGGCCACCCCGGCCCAGGCCCCCGGGGCCTTCCTCAAGGCCCACCAGGGCTTCTGGTTGGGCGACCGCACCAATCCCAATGGCACGACCACGCACATCGGCCTCGAGCTCTTCACCCGGGCCGATGGGTCGCTCTGGGCCCGCGTGGCCCAGCCGGACTTCGGCAATCACGAGATCCCGGTGAAGTCAGTGCAGGAGACGAAGGCCGGAATGGAGGTCTCGCTCTTCCCGCCCATCACCTTGAAGCTCACGTGGAGCACCGACCGCTTCTCGGGCGTGTGGCAAACCCCCGGCGGCGCCTTCCCGCTCGAGCTGAAGGCGGTGGGCGCCTTCCCCGAAAAGGTCCGGCGCCAAGCCCCCAAGCCGCCCTTCCCCTACCGGGAGGAGACGGTGGCGATCCCCAGCACCGACGGCGTGATCCTGGGGGCCACCCTGACCCTGCCCCAGGGCAAGTCCCGGCCCCGGGTGGTCGTGCTGGTGCATGGCAGCGGCCCACACAACCGCGATGAAAGCGCCGAGGGCCACCGCCCCTTCGCCGTCCTGGCCGACCACCTGGCCCGCCAGGGCGTCGCCGTGTTGCGCTACGACAAGCGGGGCATCTCCCGCTCCACGGGCAACTACGATCAGCACACCCGGGAGCAGCTCATCGCCGACCTCCACGCGGTGCTGCAGGCCCTGAAGGCCCGGAACCAGTTCAAGGGCATCGGGCTGATCGGCCACAGCGAGGGCCCGGGGCTCGCGGCCGCCGTGGCCGCCCGCCATCCGGAGTCCGTGGACTTCCTCGTCTCCCTGGCGGGGGTGGGCCTCCCGGGCCTCGACATGATGCTGGTGCAGGACCGCTCCGAAGCCCTCGCCAACGGCGCCAGCCCCGAGGAGGCGGACGCCATCGTCGCCTACTCCAAGCAGCACTACGAACGGGTCGTGGCCAACCCCGATCCCAAGGCCTGTGTCGCCGCGGTCGCCGCCCTCATCCAGAGCTCCCCCAAGGAGCGGGCCCTGCTGGCCAAGTTCGACATGGGCAGCGCCGGGGGCACCCTCTCCCTGGAATCCGCGGGGGAGCCGAGCCTGCGGGACCTCCTCGTGGCCGACCCCACCACGGACTGGCGCAAGGTGACGTGCCCCGTGCTCGCCCTCAACGGGTCCCTGGATGTGCAGGTGCCCCCCCGCAGCCTGGAGGGCCTCGCCCGGGCCCTGAAGGCGGGCGGCAACGCAAAGGTGGAGACCGAGGTGCTGCCCGGCCTCAACCATGGCTTCCAGACCGCCAAGACGGGCCGGGTGGACGAGTACGGGGAACTGGAGGAGACGTTCGCGCCCGTCGCGTTGGCGCGCATCGCGGCCTTCATCCTCGGTCAGAGGTGAAACGCCGGAGTGTGACCCCGGTGGGGGTCGGCTCCGGCACCCTGGATCCACCGGATTCCGTTCCGGTGGAGGTCCCATGAGTGCGCCCATGACCATCTCCTTCCCCGGCGGCGTGGCGGTGGAGGCCCAGTTCGGGGGTCACACCCTGCGCACCGACCAGCCCGTGAAGTCCGGAGGCGGGGGTACGGCGCCCTCCCCCTTCGACCTCTTCCTGGGCTCCCTTGGGACTTGCGCGGGCTTCTACGCCCTGCGGTTCTGCCAGGAGCGGGACCTGGGCACGGAAGGGCTCGGCGCCGCCATGTCCTGGAGCCGGAACCCCGAGACGGGGCTCATCGACCAGGTCCACATCGACCTGACCCTGCCGAAGGACTTCCCGGAGAAGTACCGCACCGCCATCCTCCGCGCCGTGGACCAATGCGCGGTGAAGAAGCACCTGGTGCATCCGCCGGCCATCGCGGTGGAGGCCCGCTCCTTCGAGCCCTGACCGGATCGGACGTGCACGATCACGCCTTCAGGTAGCCCGCGATAGTGTCCAGGAACCCCTGCTTGGTGATCCACCCGCCCATCCCGTCCTGGTAGATCACGCCGTAGGCGTTGGAATTGAGCGTGTCCCGGTACTCCCAGTAGGTGTACCCGACGCCCTTGGTGTTGAGCAGGGTGAGCATGGCGTTGAGGTAGCTGAGGTCGGGGTCGTCGCCGGAGTTCACGCCGCACTGCTGCACGAAGATGGGCACCTGGTGGGCGCTCTGCAGGTCCAGGAGGTTCTGGAGGCGCAGGCCCAGTTCGGCGATGTTCTCGTCATGGGTGCCGCTGGTGCGGAGGAAGAGGTTGCCGGTGTAGACCACGTCCTGCCACTTGGCGTTGTAGGCGAGGTCCACGGACTTCATGCCGTAGACCCGGGGCCCCAGGAGGAAGGGCACGCCCGGGGCCACGGTGCGGATGGCCGCCATCACCTCGTCATAGAAGGCGGTGATGTCGGCGTCGGTGCCGGAGGTGGGATTGGGCTCGGGCAGGGGCTCGAAGAAGCCGAGGTAGGGCGTGTCCTTGTAGCGAGCGGCGATGAACTTCCAGACCCGGATGAACTTGGCCCGGGCGCCCGCGTCGGTCCAGAAGTTGTGGCCGTTGGGGTAGAGGCCCGAGGGATCGCAGTACCCGATCTCGTGGGCATCCTGGGTGCCGTTCTGCCCGCAGTCGGAGTCGATGAAGAGGATGATCCAGAGCTTGGCGGCGGAGGCCTGGGCCACCATGGCGTCGAGGATCGCCAGGTGCCCGGCATCGATGCCGGCGGTGGCGGTCTGGCTGTCGTCGCGGCTGTCGATGCCGACCCCTTCGTAGTAGCCCCACCAGCGCAGGGGGATGCGTACGCAGGTGGCACCCTGGGTCGCGTTATCCGCGGCGTCCGTGGGTTGGGCGAGGCCCCAGCGGCCCCAGTTCCAGCCCCGGAGCTTCAGGGGGGAGCCGTCCGGCGCGAGGATGTCCGGCCCGCTGAGGCGCAGGCGGGGCGGGGTGCCCCCGGCGGGGGGCGTCGGGGTGGCGCCGCTCCCGGAGCCGCCCCCGCAGGCGCTGAGGGCCAGGGCGCCGGCCAGGGTGGCGAGCATGCGCCGGCGGCTTTCGGAGTAGGCGGGGAGGGGCTTGCGGGGGCGCATGGGGATCCTGAGTCTCTGAACCCATGGGACCAGGCCCGAGCCCAAAGGTTGAATGCCTCCTTCCATCAAGACGGTCTGGGGGAGGTTGCAGCCTCGGGTTCCGAGGTGGATCGGCCCGGGGCCTCCGCCCCTCCAGGGCCACCCCCTCAGTCGTGCCAAGCCACCTGGAGTCCCACTTCCCGTCGGGCGTAGCGCAGGGCGAAGGCGTTGGTGAGGGCGACGGGGGAGGCCTCGGCTGTGGGATGGGTGGCATTGATCCCGTAGCAGGCGAGCCGGAGGTTCCGCAGCGGTTGCCAGCCCAGGTTGAACTGGAGCTGGGTGGTGGCCGGGACCTGGGAACGGGCGTAGGTGGTGCCCACGGGGGCCGAGGCCGAGTAGGCGCCCTGGCGTTGGACCGCCACGAACCCGGACCAGGGGCCGCGCTGCCAGCGGGTCCAGAGGTTCGCGGTGGCCCGGGGTGCGTAGTCCGCCTGCCGGTCCTCGCCGCCCACGGGATCCTTGAAGTCGGTGGTGGCGAGGCTGAGGCCCAGGCGCCACCCCGTGGCGGGCTGGCCTTCGCCAATGAACTCCAGGCCCCGGGCGGTGATGGGCTCCGGGTTGTTCTGGTACCGCTGGACGAGCTTGCCCCCCACCACGGCCCCCGTGGGGCGGAGGGCGATGAGGCCTTCGAGCCGGGTGTGGAAGGCCGTGAGGCCCAGGGACCATCGATCCCCTGAGCGCCGGTAGCCCACCTCGAAGCTCCGCGCCTCCTCGGGCCGGAGATCCACGCTCGCGTCCTGCAGGTAGGGGAGCAGCGGGATGTCGCCGAGCCGCGAGTACTTCTCCTGCACGGTGGGGCTGCGGCTGGAGGTGAACCAGCCCGCGCGCAGGGTGGACCGGTCGTCCAGGCGCCACACGGTGGAAAGGCGCGGACTGATGCGGTGGCCCCCCAGGGACTCGTGTTCGGCCCGGGCCCCTCCGGAGAACGTGAAGTCCGCCACGTCCCAGTCCACGGAGGTGAAGGCCCCCTGGGCCCGCTCGCTGCGCGCATCGGGGAGGCCGAGGGTGAGGTTGGGGATGGTGGCGATGGTGGTGGTGTCGGCGCCGGCCACCGCATGCACCGCGGGGGAGGGCGTCCAGTTGGCTTGGAGGGTGGCCTGGCTCACCTCGTCCCGGAAGAAATCCCTCGGGGCGGCGAAGGCCGGATCCTGGGCCACGAGGAGGGACCAGATGGCCAGGGAGGTCGGGTCCCCCGGGAGGGGCTGGAGCGCCCCGGTGTGGTAGCGCGCCACCTTCCGCTGGAGGTGCAGTTCCGTCTGGAAGGCGGAAGTCCAGGCCCGGTTCCACCCCAGCTGGAGGATCTCCCGCCGCACGCTCTGATCCGGGAAGAGGGTGAGCGGCGTCAGGGTGGCGGAATTCACGCTGACCTCGTCGAAGTGCCCGGCATCCCCGTAGCCGAACAGACCCCAGAGCCGGTCCGGGCCCAGGCGCCACTCGGGGCGGAGGAGGAAGGTCTGCTCCCGGCCGGAGGTGTCCTGGGGGATCGTGGCGCCGGGTCGGCCCACCACGTTCATGGGGTGCTGGACATCGCCGCTGGCGGCGGCGGAGCCCCCCAGGGTGAGGCTGAAAGTCTCGCCGCCTCGTGCCGCATAGGCCTCCCCGCGCGTGGTGCCGTGGTCGGCGAAACCCACACGGGCGGCGGTCTCCCAACCGGCCCGGGCCCGCTGGGTGAAGATGGCGATGACGCCCATTTGCGCGTTGGCGCCGTAGAGGCTGGAGCTGGGCCCCCGCACGATCTCCACCCGGTCGATGGCCTCCAGGGGCACGGGCAGGCCGTTCAGGTCGATGGGGGAGGCCATGAAGTTGAAGAGGGGCACCCCATCCACGAGCACCTGGAGGGTCCGCGGATTGCCCAGGGGATTCACGCCCCGCAGGGTGGCATTGGCGCGGGTGGGGGTCTCGTCCCACACCTGCACGCCCACGGTCAGCTTGAGGATGTCCACGAGGCGGAACACCCCGGAGGCGCGGATCTCATCGGCGGTGATGACCTGCACGGCCTGGGGGCTCTCCAGCAGGCTCTGCTCGCTTGGAGGCGGCCACCACGGGGGTGTTGCGCAGGGCCAGCAGGGCCTTCAGGTCCCCGAACCCGCCCGGGGGCTCCTGGCCCTCGGCACCGGGGGCCTGCGCCCTCGCAGGCGCCAGCAGGAGCCCGGCGCTCAGGAGGGGGATCAGGCGGCTGCGATGGATCAAGGGAGCCTCGCCCCAACCTTCGGTTCCCGGCAGGTGGGACCTGAGTTTCACGCCGGGATGTGGGACCCTTTTCCGGTGCGAACCCTCCTGCCCCTGCTGCTCCTCGTCCCCCTCCCCGCCGCGGGGCAGGGGATGGCGCGCCTGGAAGCCTCCCAGCCCTCCATCCGGCCGGGGCAGACCCTGCTGCTCCGCTGGTCCGCGCCGGGCGTGGGGGTGGTGCGGCTGGAACCGGGCGACATCCAGTTGGGCGAGGCGGGGCAGCTGACGCTCCGGCCCGGGGCCACCACCTCCTATGTGCTGCGCCGGGCCGACGACGGGCGCGAACTGGCCCGCACGGTGGTGAAGGTGGATCCGGGGTTGCCCCTAGGCGAACCCGCCCGGGTCTGCAGCTTCGACGCCAGCTCCGCCAAGGTGCTGCCGGGTGATCCGGTGGTGCTCAGCTGGGAGTGCACGGGAGCCGCCAAGGTGCGCCTGGAGCCGGGCGGCCTGGAGCTGGATGGTCGCAGCTTCGTGGTGGTGACGCCCCAGGAGAACACCCGTTACACGCTCCTGGTCACCAACGAGGCCGGCGGCCAGACCCGCAGCCTGGACGTGACGGTGCTGCCCACCCCCCGGGACCAGACCCCGGCCCGCATCTGCAGCTTCACCGCGAGCCGCCTGGAAGTGCAGCCGGGCCAGCCCGTGGATCTCGCCTGGGAGTGCCAGGGCGAGGCCAAGGTGCGCCTGGAGCCCGGTGGCCTGGAGCTCACGGGCCGGGAGAAGGTCACGGTGGTGCCCGACCGCACCACGGTGTACACCCTCAGTGTGAGCAACCTCGCCGGGGGCCTCAGCCGCAGCTTGGAGATCAGCGTGCTGCCCGCCGCGGAGGCCCTGCCGGATCCGAGGACGGCCCTGCGGGAGGGGAACCTGGAAGCCTGCCTGCGCGTGGGGGCCGCCCGTGCGGCCGACCCGGCGAAGCCCTGGACCCTGCGCATGCTCGTGGCCCTCACGGATGCGGGCCTGCCCCGCCTCGCCGCCCAGGCGGGCCGCAAGGCGGAGCGCATCAGCATCCTCCCCTGGGCCCGCAAGGATGGCCTCCGGGCGTGGCAGGCCTGCTGGGGCTGGTACGCCACCCGCGACGAGGCCCTGAGGGCCTGGGCCAAGGCGCCCGAGGGCCTGCGGCGTCTCTACCAGCCCGTGCCGCAACGGAGCGGCCAAGGGTGAAGGCGGTGCGGAGGGCCGAGGCGTCGGCCCCGCCCCTACTTCCCGCCCTTCCGCGCCGCCACGTAGGCCTTCGCCGCGGCTTCGGTCACCGGGCTATGCAGCCCCGCCTGCTTCGCCAGGGCCAGGGCGGCCTCCTCGGTCAGGCCCTCGTCCAGCACCCAGGCCGTGAAGAGGGCGCCCGCGGCGCGGTTGCCGGAGGCGCAGTGCACCAGGACCCGCGCGCCCTTGGGCAGGGCCTTCAGCTTGGCGCGGAAGGCGTCCAGGGCGGCGGCGGAGGGCTCGCGGTCCACGGGGCAGCGGTCGTAGGCGGCCCCGGCGGCCTGGGCCGCGGCGGCGTTGGCGCTGAAGTCGCCTTCGGCATCCGTGCGGAGGTTGAGCACGTGGGTGATGCCCGCGGCCTTGAGGCCGGCGAAGGTCTCATCCGAAGGGGTTCCCAGCACGACGAAGAGCCCCGGGCGCACCTCCACGGCGCCGGCCAGGGCGGGGGCCTGGGCCGGAGCCTGGAAGGCGATCAGGGCGGGGAGGACGAGGTTCAGCATGGGGAGCTCCAGAGTCCCATTCTCCCGTGGGCGGCCCCGCAAGGGGAACCCTCCTCACTCCGCCAGGGGCAACCGCAGCACGGCCCGGGCGCCGGGACCCGCTTCGCGATCTTCCAGCCCGAGGCTGCCGCCGTGGGCTTCGGCGATCTGCCGCGCCAGGGCGAGGCCGATGCCCGAGCCGCCCAGCTTCGTGGTGAAGAAGGGCACGAAGAGGTTCGCCGCCGGCGGCAGGCCGGGGCCCTCGTCGCAGATTTCGATCCGCGCCCAATGCCCCTCGCGGCCCCAGGTCACCCACACGGCGCCCCCCGTCTCGTGGGCGGCCTCGGCGGCGTTCTTCACGAGGTTGATGAGGGCCTGCTCCAGTTGGTCCCCGTCGGCGAGGATGCCCAGGTCGGGGCCGGGGCGGACCTCCACGGCGCAGCGCGTCTCCAGGCGCGCCACCCGGGGCACGAGGGTCTCCAGGTTCAGGGGGCGCCGCTCCGGCGGCGGCAGCTTGGCGAGCTGGGCGTAGGCCGCGAGAAAGCGCTGCAGGCTGGCGCTGCGGCGCTCGATGACGGCGAGGCCCTGCTGGAGGTCCTCCGCGGCCTCGCCCTCGGGAAGGGCGCGGCGGGAGAGGGCGGCGAGGCTCCCCGCGAGGGACTGGATGGGCGCGAGGCTGTTGTTGATCTCGTGGCTCAGCACGCGCGTGAGCCGCTGCCAGGCCTGGCGCTCCTGTTCCCGGAGGGGCCGGGTGAGGTCCGACATCACGAGGAGGCGGTGGGGGCGCCCGCCCTGGCGGAAGGTGCCTCGGCGCAGCTCGAAGCGGCCCGCCCCCCCGGGCAGGGCCAGCTCCATCAGGTCCTCGGCGCTGCCCAGGGCGTCGGCCAGGTCCAGCGCCGCAGCGGTGGATTCCAGCAGGCGCTCCTTGGGGCGGCCCAGGAGGGCCTCGCCCGCGCGGTTCACGAGGCGCAACCGATCGTCGCCATCGAAGGCGAAGATGGCCACGTCGATCTCCTCGATGACGGTGCGCAGGAGGGCCGTGGCCTCCATGGCGCCGATGCGCTGCTGCTGGAGGAGCTCCGCCAGCGCGTTCAGCTCGTGGAAGGCCACGCCCAGGGCATCGCCCACGTCCTCCCGGCCTCGGAAGGAGTAGTCCCCCGCCCGGAGCGCGGCCAGGAGGTTGGAGAGGGTCTGCAGCGGGCGCCGCACCCGACGCCGGGCTTGGATGGAGGCGAGGACCGCGGCCCCGAGGGCCACCCCCGCCGCCGCCAGGGCCCAGCCCCGCAGGGGCGACCGCCAGGCGAGGGCAGTGGCCAGCGCCAGGGCGGGCAGGGCCCCCGCCAGGGCGAGCCGCTGCACCCTCCGTTCATGGCTCGAGGAGTAGGCGCTCATCCGGCCTGGATGCCCAGCTTCTGGAGCCGACGGTAGAAGGCGCTGCGCGACAAGCCCAGGGCCTCCGCGGCGGCGGTGGCGCTGCCGTGGCGGGCCAGCGCCTTGCGGATGAGCAGGGCCTCCATCTCCTCGAGGCCGAGGTCCTCCACCCCGGATCCGGCGCGGGGCGCCTGCAGCAGCAGGTCCGCGGCGCGCAGGCGGGGGCCCTGCGCCACGAGCACGGCGCGCTCCACGGCGTGACCCAGCTCCCGCACGTTGCCCGGCCAGGGGTGGCGGGTGAGCGCCTGCAGGGCATCGGGCTCGAAGCCCTGGATGGGGCTGCGGTACTTGGCGGCGTGGCGGGCGAGGAAGTGCTCGGCCAAGGGTGCGATGTCCTCCACCCGTTCCCGCAGGGGCGGCACGTGGAGTTCGACGGTATTCAGGCGGAAGCGCAGGTCCTGGCGGAAGCGGCCCGCGGCGACCTCGGACTCCAGATCCGCGTTGGTGGCGGAGATGAGGCGCACGTCGGCCTTCAGGGTGCGGCTGGAGCCCACCCGCTCGAACTCGCCCGTTTCCAGCACCCGCAGCAGCTTGGCCTGGAGGCTGGCGGGCGCGTTGCCCACCTCGTCCAGGAAGAGCGTGCCCCCTTCCGCGAGCTCGAAGCGGCCCGCGCGATCCTGCCGGGCATCTGTGAAGGCGCCCTTCACGTGGCCGAAGAGTTCGCTCTCCAGGAGGCCCTCCGCGAACCCGCCCGCGTTGAGGGTGAGGAAGGGCCCGCCCGCGCGGCGGGAACCCCGGTGGATCACTTCGGCCAGGAGGCTCTTGCCCGTACCGTTCTGGCCCGTGATGAGGATGGGGGCGTCGGAAGGCGCCACCTTGGCGGCCAACTCCAGCAGCGCGGTCATGGCGCGGCTGCGGGCCACGAGGGCGGGGGCCGCCTCGCCGCGCAGCAGGGCATTCTCCGCCGCCAGCCGCTTGGAGGTGCGCAGGGCCGTGGCCAGTTCAAGCTGGGTGCGGAGGATGCTGAGCAGCCGAGCGTTGTCCCAGGGCTTCTGGAGAAAGTCCCGCGCCCCGAGGCGCATGGCCTCCACGGCCAGCTCGATGGTGGCGTAGCCCGTCATCACCACCACCGGCAGCAGGGGATCCTGGGCCAGGGCCTCCTGCAGCAGGGCGAGGCCCTCGGTGCCCGAGGTGGTGTCGCGGGTGTAGTTCAGGTCCATGAGCAGCAGGGCGGGGGGCCGCGCCGCCAGCTCTTGCCGCACGGCGGCGGGGCTGTCCGCCGTCTGCACGGCGTAGCCTTCTCCCTTGAGCAGGAGGCGGAGGGCCTCCCGGATGTCGGGCTGGTCGTCGGCGATGAGGATGCGGTGGGGCACGGTGCCATCGTCCCTCAGAGGGGGCCCCAAGTCCACGATGCCCGGCTCACCGCTTCAGTTCCGCCAGGGCCACCTCGAGCACCGTGTCCCGGCCCGCGCGGAAGTCGGCGAGGCTCAGGCGGGCGAGGCGCGTGGGCTGCACGCCGACGCCCACGAAGGCCTTGCCGTCCGGATAGGTGTCCCGCTTGGTGCAAACGCGGGCGTTGCCGCCGCCGGGCAGCCGGAAGAAGAGGGGCTGCCCCGTGCTGCCGCCGGAGGCCTCGCCCACGAGGGGGCCCCGCTTCAGGGCGTCGAAGGCCACGGCGAAATCCTCCGCCGCGGAATAGGTGCCCGGCCCCATGAGCAGGGCCACGGGTCCCGTGTAGGGCGCGCCCGGCGCGGGGTCCACGCGGCCGCTGCCGCCGTCGTAGGTCTGCAGCCCCCGACCCCAGGCCCGGAAGGTGGGCTTGTAGTCGCGGGTGGACCAGTGCGACGTGGCGAAGGGGGTGGCGGTGAGGTGGGCGAGGATCCGGTAGCCCACGCTGCTGTTGCCACCGCCGTTCTCACGCAGGTCCAGAATCAGGGCGCGGGCCTTGGTCAGTTCGGGGAGGGCCTGCTCGAAGGCCTTCAGGGGGGTGTCGTCGCCAAAGCTGTTCAGGCCGACGAGCATCACGTTCCCCGGGAGCCAGCGGGTGGTGAAGGCGGGCAGGGGGGCGAAGTGCTTCGGCCGCTCGGCGCCCGTCACCCGGGGCAACTTCACCGTGAACGGCGCGCCGTGGATCGGCTGGAAAGTCACGGCGGGGGACCCGGTGAGGGGGCCCGCCAGGAAGGCGAAGGTGAGGGCGCGATGGCGGAGATCCTGGGTGGTGGAAGCGCTCTGCCACGGCATCACCTCCGCTTCCAGGTAGGCCCTCACGGGACGGCCCTCCACAGCGGTGATCTCAAGGCCGGGCACCACGCCCTGGGCCCGGAGGGCCTCCTCCCCCACCTCCGAGACGAAGACGCGATCCTCCACCCACCGCGCCCGGATCAGGGGGCGGGCCGCTTCGCGCTCGGCCAGGACCGGGGGCAGGCCCACGTTGGTGTGGCCGTCCCGCAGCTGGGCGCAGAGCTCCTGGAGCACCCGGTAGTAGTCGGCCGTGCGCCGGGCGGCGCGGACTCGGGGCAGGGTGCGCAGGTAGAGACCATCCCAATCCAGCTCCGCCAGGCGCTCCGTGTCCACGAAGTTGTACTTCACCTCGGACCAGAACTTGGAGAGGCCCGCGATGCGCTCGTCCTCGGGCAGCTCCTCCTGGAAGGGGGTGGCCAGGGCCGGGGAATCCCAGAGCCGGGCGAGGGTCTTCGCCCGGGCGTCCCGGGTGGCGGCCATGCGGGCGAGGAACGGGGCCCAGCGGGCATCCCCATGCAGCCCTTGGAGGTCGGAGTCCCGGCCCGTGGCCTCGGCCTCCAGGTAGCCGGCCTGGTGGGCCCGCTCCAGCCAGGTGAAGGCCTGTTCCCGATCGCCCGCCAAGGCGAAGCTGCAGGCGGCGTTGTAGGCGAGGGAGGGGTCCGTCGTGTCCTGGGCCGCGGCCTGCGCGTAGAGCCGGGCCGCCTCGACCCAGGCCTTGGCCTGGTAGGCGCGCCCGGCTTCCTGACCGAGCTGGACCGGGGATTGGGCCAGAGCCAGCGAGGCGCCGAGCAGGGACGGCAGGAGGGCGCGGACGCGGAGGGGCATGGGGGCTCCGGGGCTATTCGCTGCGCAGGGCCACGGCGGGATCCACCCGGGCGGCGCGCAGGGCGGGGAACAAGGTGGAGAGCAGGCCCGCGGCGGCGAGGACCAGGAGCACCACGGAATACGTACCGGGATCCAGGGGCGTCACGCCGTAGAGCTGGCCCTGGATGAGGCGGGCCAGCGCGAGGGCGGCCAGCAGGCCCGCGCCGAGGCCCAGGGCGAGGGGGTTCATGCCCTGGCGGATCACGAGCAGGAGCACGTCCTTCACCTGGGCCCCCAGGGCCATGCGCACACCGATCTCCTGGGTGCGCTGGGCCACGAGGGTGCTCGTCACGCCGTAGATGCCCACGGCGGAGAGGAGCAGGGCCACGGCGCCGAAGGCCGTGAAGAGCAGGCCCTTGGCGCGGGAGGCCTCCCGTTCCTTGGCGAGCACGGCCTCCAGGGGCTGGATGCGGGAGAGGGGCAGGTCGGGATCCAGTTCGCGCAGGGCGGCCTTGAAGCCGGGGATCAGCGCCTCCGGGGAGGCCTCCCCCCGGCCCACCAGGGTCACGAAGCCCACAGGGCCAGCCTGGGGATCGAGCAGGGGGAAGAAGGCCTGGGGCTGCGGGGCCCGGGAGAGGTCCTGGGTGCGGAGGTCGCCGGCCACGCCGATGATGGTGATCCACGGGCCCTCGGGGCCGTTGAAGGAGAAGCGGTGCCCCACCGGATCCTCCCCGGGCCAATGGCGGGCGCCGAAGGCCGCCGTCACCACCGCCACGTCGGATTCGCCGGGATTGAAGATCCGACCGCGCAGCAGCGGGATGCCCAGGGTGGCGAAGAAGTCCGGCGTGACCTCGTGCTGCTCCACGGCGGGGGATTCGGGAGTGGGCGCCTGGCCGTCCACGGTGTAGGTGGAGGTGCGGCTGGCGCCGCCCAGGGGCAGGAGGTCCACGGCCGCGGCGCCCTTCACCCCGGGGATCTGGGCGGTGCGGGCCACGAGGCGGTCCAGGAAGGCGCGCTGGGCGGGGCCATCGGGATACTTGGCCTTGGGCAGCGTGAGCCCGGCGGTGAGCACGCCCTCGCTGCGGAAGCCGGGATCCACCTGCTGGAGGGACCAGAGGCTGCGGATCATGAGCCCGGCCCCGGCGAGCAGCGAGGTGGCCAGCGCCACTTCCGCCGCCACGAGGGCCTGGCGCAACCGTCGCTGGCCCACGCCGGCGCTCCCCTTGGCGCCGTCGCGCAGGCCCTCGGTGAGGTCGGGGCGGCTGATCTGCCAGGCGGGGATGAGGGCGAAGAGGAGCACGGAGCCCAGACCCAGGAACACGCTGAACCCGAGCATGCGCCCATCCAGACCCGGTGCGCCGGCGGTACCCAGGGGCATGATCTGGAGCAGTCCGGCCAGGGCCAATTGGGCCAGCACGAGCCCCGCCCCCGCGCCCAGGAGGGCCAGCACGAGGCCCTCCGTGAGCAGCTGGCCGAGGAGCTGGCTCCGACCGGCCCCGAGCGCCGCGCGGATGCACATCTCCCGGGTGCGGGCACCGCCCCGGGCGAGCAGCAGGTTGGCCACGTTGGCGCAGGCGATGAGCAGCACGAAGGCCGTGGCGCCCAGGAGCACGAGGAGGGTGGGTCGCACCTTGCCCGTCACTTCCTCCTGCAGGGGCACCACCTTGCCCTGGTACTTGTAGTTCGTGTCGGGGTAGGTCTGGCCCAGGGCGGTGATGATGCCCCGCACCTCCGCGCGTGCCGCGCCGAGGCTCACGCCGGGTCGCAGGCGGCCCAGGGCGGGGAGGAAGTGGTTGCCCCGCGCGGCCTGCTGGCCGGGGCTCAGATGCAGGGGCAGGTAGAGGTCCGAGCCCTTGACCTGGTAGGGCACGTCGAAGTCCTTCGGCATCACGCCGATCACCACCACGTCCTTGCCGTCCAGGCGCACGCTCCGGTTCACCACGGCGGGATCTGCGCCGAAGCGGCGGGTCCACAGGCCGTGGCTGAGCACCGCGGCCTCCGGGCCGTTCATCTCGCCCTCGGCGGCCTGGAAGCCGCGACCCAGCACCGGGTTCACCCCCACCACCTGGAAGAAGTTCCAGGTGACCTTCGCCGCCTTGAGGCGCTCCGGCTCCCCGTCCCCGGTGAGGATGGCGGAGCCGCCCACGAAGCCCGTGAGCCCCGTGAAGGATCGCGTCTCCCGGGCCAGGTCCACGAAGTCGGGCCAGGAGAGGTTGTCGTAGCCCGGGTCCCGATACTCCGTCACCACCATGAGCCGCTGGGACTCCGGCAGGGGCAGGGGGCGCAGCAGCACCCGGTCCACCAGGGTGAAGATGGCCGTGTTGGCGCCGATGCCCAGCGCGAGGGTGAGCACGGCGGTGATCGTGAAGGCGGGGGTCTTCAGGAGACCTCGCAGGGCCTGTCGGAGGTCGAGCAGGAGCTTGGGCATGGGGTTTCCTATTCCGCCCGGAGGGCGACGGCGGGATCGACGCGGGAGGCCCGCCAGGCCGCGGGCAGGCTGGCGAGGAGGGAGGCGAGGGCGAGGCCCGCGAAACTGGCGGCGGCGGGCAGGGCGCCCGTGGGGGCGAGCTCGCCCACCCAGGCCGTGCCGCCCTGGCGGAAGAGCAGGCCCAGCCCGAGGCCGAGGACCCCGCCCGCCAGCGTGAGGCGGCCGGCCTCGTGGAGGACCAGGGCCAGGAGGTCCCGGGCCGTGGCGCCGAGGGCGGCGCGGAGGCCGAACTCCCCTTCGCGCTGGGCCACGGAGGCGGCCATGAGGGCGTAGACGCCCCCCGCCGCGAGCAGCAGGGCCAGGGCCGCGAAGCAGGCGAGGAAGGCCCGGGCCATGCGCTGGGGGCCCAGCACTTCGGCCAGGTTGGCCTCCAGCGCCTGGGCGTGGTGGACGCTGAGCCCCGGCGCGGCCTTCTGGGCGGCCGCCTGCAGGACCGCCAGCGAGGGGGCCGGCCCCTCGACCTTCAGCACCAGGTGGAGGGTGCGGTTCCAGAGGATCGATCCTTGGGCGTAGGGCAGGAAGAAGACTGGCGGGGCGGGCAGGCCGGGACCGAATTCCCGGAAGTCGGAAACGACGCCCACCACCGTGGCCGGTCCGTCGATGATCACCTGGCGGCCCAGGGGGTCCGCGTCGCCGAAGCAGGCGTGGGCCAAGTTGGCGGTGAGGATGACCACCCGCTCGCCCGTGGGCCCGTCGGCCTCGGTGAAGTCCCGGCCCCGCTGGAGGCGCAGGCCCAGGGCCTTCAGGGCGCCGGGGCTCGCGCTCCGGGCCTGGGGGTCCTGGATGCGATCGCTGCCCTGGGCGTGGATGTTCAGGTCGCTGCGGAGGCCGGTCATGGGCACGTTGTTGAGGGCGCCCACCTCGCGCACGCCGGGCAGCTGGGCGAGGGTGGCCCGCAGCTCCCGCTGCACGGCATCGAGCCGGGCGGGATCCTGCAGGAGGTCCCGGGTGGGGCTCAGGCGGAAGGTCCAGACGCCCTGGGGCTGGAAGCCGGGGTCCAGGGCCAGGAGGCCATTCACGCCACCGTGGAGCCAGGCCACCACGCCGAGGAGCGCGCCGGCCAGGGCCAGCTGTCCCAGGGCGAGGCGCTGGCGCAGGCGGCGGGAGCCGCCCACTTGACCGCGGCCGCCTTCCCGCAGGGCGGGGGCCAGGTCCCGGCCCGGCAGGGCCACCAGCGCGCAGGCCATGCCCACGAGGGGGCCCAGGGTGAGGGTGAGCAGCGCGGCCCCGCCATCCAGCCCCAGGCCGTCCAGGGGCAGATCCGGCTGGCCCCAGCGCAGGGCCTGCCCGGCGGGCCCCAGGGCCAGGGCGGCCAACCCGAGGCCGAGCAGCGCGCCGCCGAAGCCGAGGAGGGCCCCTTCGGCCAGCAGGAGGCGGCGCAGTTCCCAGGGCGTGGCACCCAGGGCCGAGCGCACGGCCAGCTCCCGCCGCCGGGCCGTGGCCCGGGCCACCAGGAGCGCGGCGGCGTTGAGGGCGGCGAGCACGAGCAGGAGCAGGGAGGCGACCGTGAGCGCCCGCAGCACCTTCAGGCCCGAGCCCAGCCAGTCGTCGATGAGGGGGGAGGCGCCGTAGGTGAGGCGCTGGAGGTCCTCCTCCGTCACCCCGGGGATGAGGCGGCCCACCTTCGGCGGCAGGGTCCGCAGGCGCGCCTGCACCTGGGCGAGGGTGACCCCGGGGCGCAACCGGGCGTAGACGGACAGGAAGTGGGCCCCGAAGTCCGTGCGGGCCCCCGGCGGCATGGGCAGGGGCTTGAAGAGCTCCGAGCCCCGCGGGGTGTGGAAGCCCTTGGGCAGCACCCCGATGATCTGGTGGGGCACGCCGTCCAGGTCCACGGAGCGCCCCAGGGCGGCGGGATCGGCGCCCAGGGTGGTGGTCCAGAAGGCATGGCTCACGAGCACGACGCGATCCCGGCCCGGCGTGTCCTCCTCCTCGGTGAAGTCCCGCCCCAGGGCGGGGCCCACGCCGAAGACCCGGAAGGCGTTGACGGTGACGCGCTCCATGCGGAGGTAGCGCGGCGCGTCGCCGCCGAGGTTCACTTCGCGGCGGTCCGTGGCGGCCACGCCCTCGAAGAGGTCCGCCTCCTCCCGGAAGAGGGCCAGCTCCCCCAGGCTGGGCGTGCCATGGCTGTCGGGCCGCTCGCTGCTGCCGTTGTAGAGGGCCACGAGGCGCGCGGGATCGGGCACGGGCAGGCTGCGCAGCAGGAGGCTGCGGCGCAGGGCCAGCATCCAGGCGAAGCCCCCCACGCCGATGGCGAGAAGCAGGAGCGCGGGGATGCTGGTGCGGGGATCCCGCAGGAGGGAGCGGAGGAGGCGGTGCATGGGGGGCTCCGGAGGGCGCTATTCGGCCCGGAGGGCGACGGCGGGGTCGAGTCCCGCCGCGCGGCGCGCGGGCAGGAGGCAGGCCAGGGCGGCCATGGCCAGGAGGGCCAGGGAGGTGCCCGCGAGGATGAGGGGGTCCGTGGGGCTCACCTGGTAGAGCAGGCTCTCCAGGGTCTTGCCGAAGGCGAAGGCGCCGGCCAGGCCCAGGGCCACGCCCACGCCCGTGAGGAGGAGGCCCTCGCCCACCACCTGCTGCATCACCTGGCCCGGGGTGGCGCCCAGGGACATGCGGATGCCGATCTCCTGGGTGCGCTGGGCCACGGAATAGGACATGGAGCTGTGGATGCCCAGGAGGGCGAGCACGGCGGCGATGGCCGCGAAGAGGCCCAGCAGCATGGTCTGCACCCGCTCCCCGCGCACGCCCCGGGCCACGAGCTCATCCAGGGTCTGCACCTTCATCACGGGGAGGTCCGGGTCCACCTGGCGGAGGGCCCCGCGCACGGCGGCGAGCATGCCGTCGCCGGAGGCGCCGCCCTTCATGAGGATCCAGAGGGGCGTGGGGCTGAAGGTCTCGCTGTCGGGGAAGTACATCGTGTCCTTGTTGCCGTCGAAGCGCAGGCCCCCATTTCGGATGTCGCCCACCACACCCACCACGCGGTACCAGCTCTGCTCGCCGCGGCCGATCTCCTGGCCGATGGGATCCTGGCCGGGGAAGCACTTCGCCGCCAGGCTCTCGTTGATGATGATGTTCTGCACGGTGTCGCCGTAGTCCGCGGGGCCGAAGTCCCGGCCCCGGCGCAGGGGCACGCCCATGAGGCTGAAGAAGCCGGGGCTGATGGCCCGGATCTCCGCGATGTCGTTTTCCGTGCCCTCCCGGCTCCGGAGGTTGAAGCCCCCGTTGCGGCCCGACTGCACCGTGGGCATGAGGTCGATGTAGGCGGCGGCCTCCACCCCCGGCAGGTGCCGGGTGGCTTCAAGGATCTCCTGGCTCACGCGGCGGCGCTGGGCATCGTCCGGGTATTTGGCGAGGGAGGGCTGCACCGTGAAGGCGGAGACCCCTTCGGACTTGAAGCCCACGGACACCTGCAGCAGCCGGTGGATGCTCAGGTAGGCGGTGGAGAAGCCCGCGGCGAGCATGAGGGCCAGGGCCACCTGGGCCACCACGAGGACATTGCGGATGCGCTTGCGACCCGGGGAGTCGGAGCCCTTGCTGCCCTCCTTCAGGGACTGGGAGAGGTTGAGGCGCACGAGGATGAGGCCCGGTGTGCTGCCGCAGAGCAGGGCCGTCAGCAGGGCCATGAGGAGGGTCACGGCCAGGGCGGGCAGGTGCAGGGAGAGGGGCTGGGTCTGGGCCAGGTCCACGGGCACCAGGGGCGTCAGCAGGCCCAGGGTGAGGTGGGCCACGAGGAGGCCCGCCGCCGCGCCCAGCAGGGATACGAGCAGGCTCTCGGCCAGGGAGGGGGCCAGCACCTGCAGGGTGCCACCGCCCAGGGCGCTGCGCACGGCCATGTCCCGCATGCGGCCCGTGGCGCGGGCCAGCAACTGGTTGGCCACGTTGATGCAGGCGATGAGGAGCACGAGGCCGGAGGCCACGCCCAGGAGCGTCACCACGCCCTGCTGGGCCCCGTAGCGCTCGTCCCGGTAGTTGCGGATGAGGGCCCCCCGCTCCCGCTCGGTGTCGGGGTGCTCGGTGGCCAGGGCGGCGCACACGGAGGCCATGTCGCTGCGGGCCTGGGCGAGGGATACGCCGGGCTTCAGGCGGCCGAAGGAAATGAGGTAGTTCATGCCCCAGTGGGCGCGGTTGGTCTCGGTGGGGCGGTGGGGCACGAAGGCATCCCGGCCCAGGAACGCGAAGGTCGCGGGCAGCACGCCGACCACGGTGTAGACCTGCCCATCCAGGTTCACCTTCCGGTCCAGGATGGCGGGGTCCCCGCCGAAGGTCCGCTGCCAGAGGCCCTCGCTGATCACCACGATGGGGGCCCCTTCGGGATCCGAAGGCTGGAGGGTGCGCCCGAGCTTCGGCTGCACTTGGATGACCTTGAAGAAATCGGACGTGACGCTGCCCACCTCCACCCGCACGGGGAGGTCGCCGCCGCTCAGGTTCATGCCCACGCGGTCCAGGCCGGCCATGGCCTCGAAGGTGCGGTTCCGGGCGCGCCATTCCTGCAGCCGGGGGTAGGCCATGGAGGAGGTCCAGTTCGGGCGCTTGGCCGTGTTTCCCCAGACGGTGGTGACGCGCTCGGGATCCTTGAAGGGCAGGGGTGTGAGCACCGTCGTCTGCAGGAGGCTGAAGACGGCGGTGTTGGCCCCGATGCCCAGGGCCAGGGCCACGAGGGCGGCCACGGTGAAGCCCTTGGCACGCAACAGGGCGCGCAGGGCGTAGCGGAGGTCGTGCAGGAAGCTGGTCATGGGATGCCTCGGGTGCCCGGGTGGCTCAGGCTGTGTGTTCGCCAGCGCCCTCTTCGACCACACGGCCGTCGAAGAGCTGGATGGTGCGCTGGGCGTGGCGGGCGAAGCGGAGGTCGTGGGTGACCATGCAGATGGTGGAGCCGCGGCGGTGCAGGTCCTTCATGAGGTCCATCACGGCGTCGCCGTTGGTGCTGTCGAGGTTGCCCGTGGGCTCGTCCGCCAGCAGGATGCTGGGACGACCCCCCACGGCGCGGGCCACGGCCACGCGCTGCTGCTGACCGCCGCTGAGCTGGCTGGGCAGGTGGCCGGCGCGGTGGCCCATGCCCACCACCTCCAAGGCGTCCAGCACCCGCTGGCGGCGCTCGCCGGCGGGGAGGCCGCGGTACACGAGCGGCAGCTCCACGTTCTCGTACACCGTGAGATCGCCGATGAGGTTGAAGTTCTGGAAGATGAAGCCGATCTCCCGGTTGCGGATGCGGGCCCGGTCCGCCAGGGAGAGCTGGGCCACCTGCTTGCCATTGAGCCAGTACTCGCCGTGGGAGGGCGCGTCCAGCAGGCCGAGGATGGCGAGCAGGGTGGACTTGCCGCAGCCCGAGGGGCCGGAGATGGACACGAACTCGCCTTCGTGGATGTCGAGGTGGATGTCGGCGAGGGCGTGGGTCTCCACCTCCTCGGTGGTGAAGACCTTCTTGATGTTCTTGAGGTGCAGCAGGGGCTTGGACATGGCGGGCTCCGGAAGGGGAACGGGGAAAGGGGGTGGACGGGTTACTGGATGCGGATGCGGTCGGCGCCGTCCCAGGCGGAGGTGTCGCTGAGGATCACCTTGTCGCCGGGCTGGAGCCCTTCGAGCACTTCGATGGCGTTCACGGAGCCGCGGCCCAGGCGCACCTTCACGCGGGTGGCCTCGGAGCCGTCGGGGCTCAGCTTGAAGAGCGTCGCCTGGCTGTGGGGCTGGGCCTGTACGGGGCGGCCCACGGAGAGGGCGCTGGCGGCCTTGTCGATCTCGATGACGCCCTCCACGGAGAGGTCGGGGCGGGCGCCCTTGGGCAGGGCCCCATCCAGGGCCACGTCCACGGTGACGGTGCCGTTCTGCACGGCGGGGTCGATGCGCAGCACATGGCCGGCCACGAGGCCGTTGCGGGTGTCCACGCTCACGGGCAGGTTCAGGGCGAGGTCCTTGGCCTGGGTCTCACTGATCTTCAGCTCGGCTTTGAGGAGGGTGGGCTGGGCCACCTTGGCCAGCGTGGTGCCGGGGCTCAGCTGCTGGCCCACCTGCACGGGGAGCTGCTGGAGCACGCCGTCCATGCCGGCGCGCACCTTCAGGCCCTCCAGGAGGCCGCGCCGGAGCGCGTACAGGGCGCGGGCCTGCTCCACCTTGGCCTGGTAGGTGGCGAGCTGGGCCTTGAGGGAGTCGGCGCTGATCTGGAGGCGGCGCTGCTCGATCTCGAAGCGGGTGCTCTGCTCCTCGCTCTGGGCCCGGGAGCGGGCCAGGTCCTGGCCGCTCACCAGGCCCGCGGAGGCCAGCTTCTCGTTGGCGTCCAGCGTCATGCGGGCGTTGCTGGAGCTGGCCTTGGCGGAGGCCAGGGAGGCCCGCACGTCCAACAGGCTCGTCTCGAGGCGGGCCTTGGCGCCCAGCAGGTCGGCCTCGGCGCTCTTCAGGGCCCACTCGCTGTCCTGGGCGCCCTGCTGCACTTCGGGGTTGCTGAGTTCCAGGATGACGTCGCCCGCCTTCACGGCGGTGCCGGGGAGGATGCGGATCTGCTCCACGCGGCCCGGGGTGGCGGCCGTGAGCCAGCGCACGTTGAGGGGCACGAGGGTGCCGGTGCCGCGCACCTGGAAGACCATGGGGCCCTGCTTCACGGCATCCAGCAGGAGGGCCTGCCGGTCGGCGAGGGGCGCGGCGGGTTTGAGCCGGGAGACACCCACCAGGAGGAGGACGAGCCCCAGGGCCGCACCGCCGAGGAGGAGGGGTTTGCGCCGGGTTTTGGGGCGTTCGAGAGGGATGTCCATAAAGATCTCCGGCACGGGGCCTGCCGACCTTCAGCGAGGGCGATGCCAGAATTGGAATTGCTCATAACGCTAGCCTTGGTTGGAAATGAGCGCCCCGAGGGCCTGCGACGGCGTCCCATTTCTGGGACGCGGCGTCCCGGACTCAGGACGCGAAGGTGGAACTGGGAGCTTCGTCACGGGGGGAGGTCCCACACTGGGGGGGAGGTCGCCGGTGCCCCCGCCCGAAGCCCCCCTTGGACTCACCCAGGCTGAAGCCGCCGCGCGGCTGCGCGCGGAGGGCCCGAACCTCATGCCCTCGGCCCGCCCCCGCACGGCCCTCCACCTGCTGGCGGAGGTGCTCTCGGAGCCCATGCTCCTGCTCCTCCTGGGGGCCGGTCTCATCTACTTCCTGCTGGGGGACCCCGGTGAGGCGATGACGATGATCGCCTTCGTCCTCCTGATCATCGCCATCTCCTTCCTGCAGTCCCGGCGCACCCAGCGCGCCCTTGAGAAGCTGCGGGACCTCTCGGCCCCCCGGGCCCGGGTGCTTCGCGGCGGCGAGGCCCAGCGCATCCCCGGGGGGGAGGTGGTGCGCGGGGACCTCCTCCTGCTGGCGGAAGGTGATCGGGTGCCGGCGGATGCCCGGCTCCTGGAGGGCCTCCTGCAGGTGGACGCCAGCCTGCTCACGGGGGAATCGGGCCTCGTGCTCCGGCGCGCGGGGGATGCGGGCGAGGCGGGGGAGGTGCATGCGGGCACCCTGGTGGCCAAGGGGATGGCCCAGGCGGAAGTCACCGCCATCGGATGGCGCACGCGCATGGGCGCCATCGGGCGCACCCTCGCCGAGGCCCAGCCCCCCCCGTCGCCCCTGGCCACGTCCTCCCGCCGCATGGTCCGCGGCTGGGCCCTGGTGGGGATCCTGTTGGCGGGGGCCTCGGTTTTCCTATCCTGGGGCTGGGCGGGTCAGGCCCTGCTGCCCAGCCTGCTTTCCGGGCTCGCCCTCGCCATGTCCCTCCTGCCCGAGGAGATCCCCGTGGTGCTCACGGTGTTCACGGCCATGGGGGCCTGGCGCATGAGCGCGCGGGGCGTGCTCACCCGGCGCATCCCCGCGTTGGAGGTGCTGGGCTCCATCACGCTCCTCGCCGTGGACAAGACGGGCACCCTCACCCAGAACCGCATGGCGGTGGCGGAACTCTGGATTCCGGAGGGGGCCCTGGAGGTTCGATCCGCCCGCGAATTGCCCGAGGCGATGCACCGGCTCGTGGAGTTCAGCGTGCTCGCCACCCCGGCGGATCCCTTCGATCCCATGGAGGTGGCCCTGCGGGAATTCGCCGCCCGCACCCTGGATGGCACCGAGCACCTCCATGGCGATTGGGTGCCCCAGCGGGCCTATGGCCTCACGGCGGACATCCTCGCCATGACCCTCGTGTATGCGGATGGCGGGGGGCACCTCCTGGCGGCCAAGGGCGCCCCGGAGGCGGTGATCGACCTCTGCCACCTGCCGGAGGCCGAGCGGGCCCGCCTGCTGACCCAGGCGGCCGATCTGGCTGGGCGGGGGTTGCGGGTGCTGGGCGTGGCGCGGGGCACCCACCCCGGGCCCGGGTTTCCCCCCAGCCAGCATGACTTCGAGTTCCAGCTGCTGGGGTTCGTGGCCCTGGAGGACCCCCTGCGGCCCGAGGTGTCCGGGGCCATGGCCGCCTGCCGAAGCGCGGGCATCCGGGTGCTCATGATGACGGGGGACCATCCCGAAACGGCCCTGGCCATCGCGGCGAAGGCCGGGCTCCCCGTCACGGCCCCGCCCCTCACGGGGGAGGAGGTGGCCGCCCTGGACGATGCCGCCCTGGCCCACCGCCTCGCCACGGCCACCGTCTGCGCCCGCCTGAGGCCCGAGCAGAAATTGCGGCTGGTGACGATCCTCCAGGGCCTGGGGGAAGTCGTGGGCATGACGGGTGACGGGGTGAACGATGCCCCCTCCCTCAAGGCCGCCCAAGTGGGCGTGGCCATGGGCGCCCGGGGCACGGACGTGGCCCGGGAGACGGCCGACCTGGTGCTCGTGGACGACAGCTTCGGCAGCCTCGTGGAGGGCGTGCGCATGGGGCGCCGCGTGTACGACAACCTGGCCCGCTCGGTGCACTTCCTCTATTCGGTGCACCTGCCGCTGGTGACGCTCACCCTGGTGCCCCTGCTGCTCCGATGGCACCCCATCCTGTTGCCGCCCCACATCGTGCTCATCGAGCTCCTCATCGCCCCGGCGTGCTCCCTCGTGCTGGAGGCCGAGGGTGAGGGGCCGGGCCTCATGGACCGTCCCCCGCGCCGACGGGGGGAGACGCCCTTCGGCCGGGAGGCCCTGGGCCGGGGCCTCCGCCAGGGGCTGCGGGTGGCCCTCCCGCTGCTGGGCTTGGCCCTCCTGGGCCATGGGTTGGCCTGGCCAGAGCCGGTGCTCCGCGGAGCGTCCGTGGTGGCCCTGCTGCTGGGGTCCTTCTTCCTCGTCCTCGCCTCCCGGGGGCCTTCCCGCGAGCCCAACCCCATGGTGCGGGCCCTCGCCCTGGCGGTGGGCTTCACCCTGGTCCTGCTGCTGGTGCCGGGGGCAAGGGCCCTGCTCCAGCTGGGCCCTCTGGATCTGCCCGTGCTGGCCTGGGCCCTGGGGGCGGCCCTCGTGGCGGGCGCCTGGCTGCGCTGGGGTCGGCGTTCCGCAGGAATTTCAATCCGGGACTGAAGGCGCCGATTGGAACCCGGAGCATTCACCATGGGCATTCTCCGGAAAACCTTCCTGGCCTTCGTGGGCTTCGGCGTCCTCATGGGCGCCGTGTTCCCCCTCTATGCGCAGTTCTTCGTGACCTGGAAACCCGGAATGCAGGGCTACTTCATCCTGGGCTGCCTCGTGGCCGGGGTGATGATCGGCCTCCTCAACTACGCCATCCTCCACACGGTGGTGATCCGCACCTTGCACCGGCTCTCGGTGGTGACCAAGGCCGTCAGCGAAGGCGACCTCACGCGCACCTGCGACCTCCGAAGCCCCGATGCCATTGGCGAGATCGCCGGCAGCACCGACCGGATGGTGGCCGCCCTGCGCGACCTCATCGCCGGTGCCCGCTCCATGGGGGATCAGGTGGGCGCCGCCGCGGAGACCACCCGCGGGGCGGCCTCGGAATCCGCCCGGCAGATCGCCCTGCAGGAAGCCACTTTCGGCCAACTGACGGAGACCCTCACGGGCATGAACCGCAGCCTCCAGGTGATGCTGGAGCAGGTGGAGCGCACCGCCGAAGCCGCGCAGATCTCCGTGGCCCGCACGGACGAGGGGCGGGGGCACATGGCCCGCACCCTGGAGAGCCTGGGCCATTTGGAACAGGCGGTGGGGGCCTCTCTGGGCATCGCGGAATCCCTGGAAGCCCAGACCCAGCGCATCGGGGCCATGGTGGTGAGCATCGCCGGCATCGCCAATCAGACCCAGATGCTCTCCGTGAACGCCACCATCGAGGCGGCCCACGCGGGGGAGCAGGGCAAGGGGTTCGCGGTGGTGGCCGATGAGGTCCGGAAGCTGTCGGACCAGGCGGCGCGGGTTTCCGAGGAGATCCAGGCCCTCGTGGCGGAACTCCAGCGCCTGATCGGGACCCTGGGGGACCGCATGCGCGGCGAGCGGGATCGGATGGCGACGGACTTGGGCGCCATCTCCGCTTCCATGGAGGGCCTCGGCCAGGCCCTCACCAGTGTGGGCGGCATCGCCCGGCAGGTGGATGAGTTGCGGGGTGAGGCCCAGTCCCAGGCCCGGGACATCGCCCGGGTGGAAACCCAGGCCGTGGACCTGCGCGCCGGGCTCCAATCCGTGGCCGTGGGCGCCCAGGCGGCGGAACAGGGGATCGGCCCCCTCCAGGAAACCGCCCGGAGCCTCACGGGGCTGCTCGGGCGGTTCCGGGTGGGGTGAGGTCTAGAGTTGGGCCAGGCGTCCCCAGGGCCCGGCGTTCACGGCCTCGAAGCCCTTGGCCTTGAGCAGGCTCGTGGCCATGGCGCTGCGGGAGCCGCTGGCGCAGCAGAGGAGCACGGGCCGGGCCTTGTCCAGGTCCTTGGCCCGCGCGGCCAGCTGATCCAAGGGGATGTTGACGCAGCCTGGCGCGTGGCCGCCGGCGAACTCGCCGGGGGTGCGCACGTCGACCTTCTGGGCCTTGCGGTCCACGAGGGCCTGTAGCTGGGCCTTGGAGGCGCCACGGCCCCGGAACCACAGGAAGGCCAGGAGGCCGAGGGGGAGGATCCAGATGAGTTCGTTCATGGGCGTCTCAGATCCGGTCCAGGGCCGCCTGGAGGCGGGCCTTGACGGTGGTGGCGTGGGCGGGGTCCACGTTCGCGGTGAGGCCGAAGAGGACCTCGGGGTCCACGGCGCTCACAGTCACGCCGCCGGCCGTGGCGTGCACGGTGACGTTGCAGGGGAGGAAGGCCGCGAGCTGGGGTTCCACGGCCAGGGCCTCGAAGGCCACGGCCGGGAGGCAGGCGCCGAGGATGACGCGGGGGTCGGTCTCCTTGCCCAGCTTGGCCTGGAAGATGGCGCGGGTGTCCATCTCCACGGGGATGCCGAAGCCTTCGGCGGTCAGTGCGGCCCGGGTGCGGGCCACCACGTCGGCGTACTCGGCGCCGGGGAGGGTGCGGTCCAGCGTGTAGCTCATGCTCAGCTCCTCACGGCCTGCCAGGGGCCGGCATTGGTGGCGACGTAGCCCAGGGACTGAAGGAAGCGGGTGGCCATGCCGCTGCGACCGCCGGTGGCGCAGCAGAGGATCACGGGGCGGCCCTTGTCGAGGTCGCCGAGGCGCGCCTCCAGCTGGTCCAGGGG
The DNA here is from genome assembly GCA_035254125.1 of Holophagaceae bacterium. Lineage (GTDB taxonomy): Bacteria > Acidobacteriota > Holophagae > Holophagales > Holophagaceae > JAFDVN01. The sequence continues at coordinate 33,423 of DATFAX010000053.1, forward strand.
GATGTTGAGGCTGCCGGGGGCGTGGCCGCCGGCGAACTCGCCGGGGGTACGGACGTCGATGATCTGGCGGGTCATCAGGCCTCCACCGAGGCAAGGGCCTTCACGAGGGTGGGTGTCTGCTGGAGGCCTACCATGCGCTGGACCATTCGCTCACCCTTCAGCACCACCAGGGTGGGGATGCTCTGCACCCCGAAGGCGGCGGCGAGCTCGGGTTCCTCATCCACGTTCACCTTGGCGATGACGGCCCGGTCACCCACCTGGGCCGCCACCTCCTCAAGGATGGGTGACTGCATGCGGCACGGCCCGCACCAGGGGGCCCAGAAATCGATGAGCACAGGTTGCTCGAGGGCCTTCACCTTGGGGAAGGCGGCGGTGGAGAGGTGGATCACGTTCGTCATGTCGGAATCCTTTGGATCAGCGAATTACGCTGAATAACCAAATGGTAATCTAGTTTTGTAGTTTGTCAACGACCCGGCCATGTCGCCAATAGGCCCATGAAGGCCCCGTAGAGGATGGTCCGGAGGGGGGTCGCCGTCAGGGGGCAGGTGCCAGTGCGGCAACCCACGAGGCGGTACCAGCCATAGCCCAGGAGGGCCCCGGCGACCACGCCCAGGAGGGTTTTCACGAACGGGCTCACGGGTGGCCTCCGCCCTGGATCTCCACCCAGAACCAGCCCCGGAGGTCCCCGGCTTTGAATCCGGTGGCCTGGTCCGCGGGATAGCGGGCCAGGATCGCCTGACGTACTTCCGGATCCAGGGCCGCAGATTCGCCGTGGCAGCGCAGGCAGCCCTCGGCCAACCGGATCGGCATGAGGGCCCGGAGCCCCCCATCCGGGGCGGATTGGAAGGAAGCCTCGGCCTGCCGGGCCGCCACCGCTTCCCGGGCCCATCCGGGGGCGAGGTTCGCCGGATTGCGGAGCTTCCAGGAGGTCCGCCCGATGCGGAGGCCGTGGCGTGTGGCCACGGCCTCCGCAAGGACCGGAGCTTCGCCTTGGCACACGTCCACGGCGGCGGCGGGCCCCTTCGCCTTCATCACCTCCTGGAGCCGCCCGGAGAGCCGGGCAAAGAGGTCCGACCGGGCCGCCTCGGCCCGGGCCACGAGGGCCGGTGACTGGGCGTGCAAGAAAGCTCCAGCAAGGAGGAGGGGAAGGGGTTTCATGGGGCGTCTCAGAGGCCGCAGGTGGCGCCGGTGTCTTCGACCCCCAGCTTGCGGAGGATGCGGCTCAGCAGGCACCAGTTGGTGATTCCGCTCTGGAACAGGTTCGCGCCCACGAAGACGGTGAGCCACACGAAGTTGGGGTGCACCCAGCGGGTGAGGGCGAGGCTGGCGAGGATCATGGTGCCGGCAACGGTGTGGACGATGCGGTCGATGGACATGGCTACTCCTGGGGGGTGGAAGTGAGGGCGCGCCGCTGGAGGTCCGCGGCACGGCCGCGGCGGGCGAGCAGGTAGTAGAGGACGGGCACGGCGAGCCGGGAGAGCAGGGTGGCGGCCACTTCACCGGCCATGAGGCTGATGGCGAGGCCCTGGAAGATGGGATCCGCCAACATCACGGAGGAGCCCACCAGCACGGCGGCGGCGGTGAGGAGCATGGGGCGGAAGCGCACCACGCCCGCCTCCTCCACGGCGTCCTCGAGGGCCATCCCTTCACTCAGCTTCAGCTCGATGAAGTCCACGAGGATGATGCTGTTGCGCACGATGATGCCGGCGCCGGCGATGAAGCCGATCATGCTCGTGGCCGTGAAGAAGGAGCCGAGCAGGCCGTGCGCGGGCAGGATGCCGATGAGGGAGAGCGGGATTGGCACGAGGATCACGAGGGGCACGGTGAAGCTCTCGAACCAGCCCACCACGAGGACGTAGATGAGCACCAGCACGGCGGCGAAGGCCAGGCCCAGGTCGCGGAACACCTCGAGGGTGATGTGCCACTCGCCGTCCCACTTCATCGCCAGCGCCTCGGTGGAATCGGGGTGGGACAGGCCCAGCCGGGGCACCACGGTGCCGTCAGGGTTGTGGAGGGCGTCCAGCTTCTGGTTCAGGGCCGAGAGGGCGTAGACGGGGCTCTCGATGGCGCCCGCCAGGTCGCCGAAGACGTAGCTCACGGGCATGAGGTTCTTGTGGTGCAGGGCGGGGGCTTCCGGGCCGTCTACCACCGTCACCAGCTCCGAGAGGGGCACGGCGCCCCGTTGGCCGGGCACCGTGAGCTGCAGGAGCTGGTTCAGCCGGCTGCGCTGCTCCTTGGGGAGCTGGAGGATCACGGGCACCTGGGTGGCGCCGCGGTCCACGTGGAAGGTGCCCAGGGGCATGCCCTGGCCCGCGGCGAAGAGGGTCTGCATCACGTGGGCGGGGGCCACGCCGTGGAGGGCCGCCTTCTCCCGATCCAGCTTGAGGCTGAGCTTGGGTGAGGTGGCGTTGAGGGTGCTGTCCACGTCCACCACGCCGTTCACCTCCGTGAAGGCCTTGCGCACCTGCTCGGCGGTGGCGCGGCGGGCTTCCTCGGTGGGACCGTAGACTTCGGCGACGAGGGTGTCCATGACGGGCGGGCCCGGCGGGATCTCGACAATCTTGAAACGGGCGCCAGTTCCGGCCGTGAGCTTGAGCAGCTCGGGGCGCAGCCGGGTGGCGATGGCATGGCTCTGCTCCTTGCGGTCCCCCTTGGGCACCAGGTTCACCTGCACGTCCACCATCTCGGCTTCCGCGCGGAGGAAGGAATGCCGCACCATGCCCACGAAGGTGAAGGGCGCGGCGTCCCCGGCGTAGACCTGGACATCCTTGACGGTGGCGTCCTGGAGGAGCCGGCGGGCCACGGACTGGCCCAGGGCGAGGCTCTGCTCCCGGGGCGTGCCCGCGGGGAGGTCCAGCTGCACCATGAACTCGGACTTGTTGTCGAAGGGGAGCATCTTCACCTTCACGGCCCCGCTGCCCACGAGGCTCATGGAGAGCCCCAGCAGCACGACCACGCCGATGAAGAAGCCCCAGCGCACCTGGGCCCGGGTGAGGAGGGCGTGCATGACCTTGCGGTAGACGCGGGTGGACCAGCCTTCGGGCTCGTCGGCTTCCGTGTGGTCGGCAGCCTGGGGCACGGCGGTGCGGGTGGTGGCCGGGTGCAGGCCGCTCTCGTCGAGCTCCGGCAGCTGGGCCTCCTTCTTGAAGATGATGAGGCTGGCCCAGGGGGAGATCACGAAGGCGATGACCAGGCTGAAGATCATGGCCAGGCTGGCGCCCACGGGGATGGGCCGCATGTAGGGGCCCATGAGGCCCCGCACGAAGGCCATGGGCAGGATGGCGGCGATGACCGCGAAGGTGGCGAGGATGGTGGGGTTGCCCACTTCGTCCACGGCCTCCACCACCAGCTGCGCGAAGGGCTTGCGGGGCCCGGGCAGGTGGAGGTGCCGGTGGATGTTCTCCACCACCACGATGGCGTCGTCCACCAGGATGCCGATGGAGAAGATGAGGGCGAAGAGCGTCACCCGGTTCAGGGTGTAGCCGAAGAGGTAGGTGAGGAGCAGGGTGAGGGCGAGCGTCACGGGCACGGCGATGCCCACCACGGCGGCGGAGCGCCAGCCCATGGCCAGCCCGATGAGGGCGATGACGCTGAGGGTGGCGATGAGCAGGTGCTCGATGAGCTCGTTGCTCTTCTCGCCGGCGGTCTCCCCGTAGTTGCGGGTGACCGTGAGCTGCACGTCGCCGGGGATGAGGCCGCCCTTGAGGGCCTCCACCTTGGCCAGGGCCTTCTCCGCCAGGGCCGTGGCGTTGGTGCCCTTGCGCTTGGAGATGGTGAGGGTCACGGCGGGGGTGAAGCCGCCCTTTTCGCCGTGGAGCACGTAGCTGGGCTCCGCTTCCGGGGCGTCGCTGACCTTGGCCACGTCGGCCAGGTAGAGGGGGCGGCCATTGCGGACGCCCACCACCAGGCGCTTCAGCTCGGCAGCCTCCAGCAGGAAGCCGCTGGCTTCCACGGTGGTGCTCCGGTTGCCGGCGACCAGGGCCCCGGCGGGCAGCTGGGCCTCGGCGCTCTGGAGGGCGGGCATGAGCTCGCCCAGGGACATGCCGAGGCTGCGGAGCTTGGCTGGATCGGGCTCGATGCGCACCTGGCGCCGGGCGCCGCCCACCACCTTCACCTGCGCGGTGTCGGGCACGGTGGCGAGCTCACGGCCCAGGGCCTCGCCCAGGGCCCGGAGCTGGCCGGGGGTCTGCTTCTCCCCGTGCAGGCTCAGGGTGAGGAAGGGCACGTCGTCGATGGTGAGGAGCTTGGCGATGGGCTTCATGGCCCCGGAGGGCAGCAGGTCGGCGTTGGCCATGAGTTCCTGGTGCACCTTCACCAGGCTCTCCTCCTGCGGCTCATTCACCTTGAAGCGGATGGTGATGAGGGCGAGGCCGGGGCGGCTCACGCTGTAGAGGTACTCGACCCCGGGGATGCCCCAGAGGCGCTTCTCCAGGGGCGTGGTGACCTGGGACTCCACTTCCTTGGGCGAGGCGCCGGGGTAGGGGACGTAAAGGTCCACCATGGGCACCACGATCTGGGGTTCCTCCTCCCGGGGCGTGAGCGTCACGGCGAGGAGGCCCAGCAGGATGCTGGCGAAGACGAGGAGGGGTGTGAGCTTGCTGCGGAGGAAGCCCTTGGCGAGGCGGCCCGCGAGGCCCAGCTTCAGGTCACTGGCCATGCTTCACCTCGGCGTTCACGGTGATGGGCTGTCCGTCCTTGAGGTCCTTGGGGGCGTCGATGACGGCTTCGCCGGGGTTCAGTCCGGCGCGCACTTCCACGCGGCCCCCTTGGCGCTCACCCAGGGAGAGCCAGCGCAGGTGGGCCTGGCCGCCCTCGGCCACGAAGACGCCATTCAGCTCCCCGCGCTGCACCAGCGCGGATTCGGGCACCGTCACGAGGTCGGAGCCCTTCGCCCCCTGCACCTGGATGCGGGCGAAGGCGCCGCTGGGCAGGTCCGTGGGCTTGAGCACCTTGGCGCGCAGGGCGCGGCGGTGGGTGAGGGGATCGCCGCCCACGGCCAAGGCCGTGATCTGGGCCTCGCCCGTGCGACCCTCGGCCTCGAAGGCCACCTTGCGGCCCACCTTCAGGCCCGCGGCCTCGCCTTCGGACACGGAGGCGGTGAGTTCCAGGGCGCCGGCGCCCTCGAGTGTGATCAGGGGCTGGCCAGGCCCCACGAAGGCGCCGGCCTGGGCGTCGCGCCGCTGCACGGTGCCGGCGAAGGGCGCGCGGATCTGGGCGTAGGCCAGTTGGCCCTTCACGGCGGCCACGGCCCCTTCGGCGGCGGCCTTATTGGAGGCGGCCATCTCCAGCTCGCTGGGGGTGGAGGCGCCCTTGGCCTGCAGGTTCTGGATGCGGGTGAAGTGGGCGGCGGCGGCGTCCCGGGCCGTCTCGGCGGCCTTGAGCTGGCCCAGCAGGTCGGCGGCCTCCAGCTCCAGCAGCAGCTGACCTGCGGCCACGCGGGCGCCCTCGGAGACATGGACGGCCTTCACGGTGCCCGCCAGGCGGGTGCTGAGGGTGGCCTGGTCGGCCTTGGCGAGGCTGGCGGCCACCCACCCGGTGCCCGCGGAGCCCGTGCCGGCGACGAGGCGCACGGCGGCGGCGGGAAGCACGGGGGCGGCGGCCTTCTCGGCGTGGCCGCAGGCGAGGCCGGCCAAGAGGAGGGCGGTGGCGGGGAGCAGGATCTTGGCGTTCATTCGGTCACTCCTTCGATGGGCGTTCCAAGGGCGAGGGCGCGCTGGGCGTGGGCCGTGCGCAGTTCCAGCAAGGTGGCGAGGCGGAAGGCGCGGGCGCCCTGGAGGGCGCTCTCGGCGTCGAGCAGTTCGGTGAGGGGCAGAAGGCCCTCGCGGTGGCGGGCCTGCCGGAGCTCCCGGGCCTCCTCGGCGGCGGCGAGACCCTCGGTGGCGGCCTTCACCTTGGCCTCGGCGGTGGTCACGGCGCCTTCGGCTTCCGTCGTCTCCCGGGTGGCCTGGGCCTGCTGCCAGGCCTGGGCCAGCTCCGCGGCGCGGGCCCCGGCGCGGGCGGCCTGGGCCTTGCGGGTGTCCCCCCAGGCGAAGGTCCACTTGGCGCCCAGGGAGGCGGTGGTCCAGCTGCCGCCCGTGGCGCCGAAGGTCTCCCGGGCGGCCCCGGCGGTGAGGCTCAGGCCCACCTCCGGCTTGAGGCTGCCGCCCACGGCCTGGGCGTAGGCCCGGGCGGCCTGGGTCTGGAAGGCGGCGGCGCGGAGGTCCGCCCGCTGGCCCGGTGCGGCGGAGGCGGGGGCGGGGGCTTCCAGGGGCGTGCCCAGGGTGGCGGGGGCCGTGCCGCCCATGAGGAGGGCGAGGCCCGAGCGGGCGCTCCGCTCCTGACGCTGGGCCTCGGCGAGGCCGGCTTCGGCCTGGGCGCGCCAGGCCCTCACACGGGCGAGGTCGGCCTTGAGCATGAGGCCCTGCTCCACCCGCGCGGCCACGAAGGCCTCGGTGCCCTGGGCTGTCTTGAGGGTGTCCTCGGCGTAGGTGACGCCCGCGGCGGCGGCCTGCGCGCCGAAGTAGGCCTGAACCACGGCGAGGGCCACCTGCTGCTTGCGGTGGGCCTGGGTGGCCGCCTCGGCGGAGGCCAGGGCGCTGGTGGCCTTGCGGGCGGCGGTGATGCGGCCGCCCGCGTAGAGGGGTTGGCTCAGGGTCAGGCTGCCGCCCAGCCCGCTCACGGGATCCGGGTGGTTGAGGGAGGCGGGGTTGAAGTCCGGCGCCGCGATGCGCGCCTGGTTCAGCTTCAGCCCGAAGGCCATCATGGGCTCGTCGGTGCGCATCCAACCGGCCTGGGCCTGGAGGGTGGGGAGCCGCAGGGCGTCGGCGGCCTCGGCGTCGAGGCGGGCCTTGTCCACCAGGGCTTGGCCGGCCTGGAGGCCGCTCTGGCGGGACCAGGCGGCGCGCAGGGCCTCGGGCAGGGTCAGGGCTTCCGGGGCCTGCGCCGGGGTCCCGGGGGCTGCATGCAGCCCCTGGGGGGCCAAGAGGGGCAGGGTCGCGAGGGGGAGGAGGATTCGGGGCGTCATCGGGATCTCCGGGGGCTCAGTGGATGTCGCGCCAATGGGCTTCGGTGCGGTCGAGGATGAAGGCGCAGACCAGCCCGCACACCTGGCCGACCATGGGCTGGATGGCTTCGAAGCGGACGAGGTTGCCCTGGGAGGATCGGCTCACGAGGCCCTCCCGATGAAGAAAGGTCAGGTGCTTGGAGGCATTGGGGATGGACAGCCCCGCCTGCCGGGCCAGGTCCCCCTGGCTGAGGGGGCCGCCTTCGGCCAGGAGCACCTGGAGCAGGCGCAGGCGGGAAGGATCCCCGAGCGCCTTGAACAGGCTCCCGGCCTGGAGGAGCAGGGGATCCGCCGCGCCTTCGAGGCCGGCGGTCCTGCAGATGGGGGTGGGTTCGGGGGTCATTCAGAACACCTCGTTGAATAATTGAATAACCAAATTGGAATGTAGTCAAACAAAAAAATAGCCCCTCACTTGAGGGCCTTGTAACTCGCTTTCACCCGGTCCGTGACGTGGCCGCACACCAGGTCGCAGAGCTGGGATACGAGGGGGAGGATGGGGGCGAAGTACACGGTGTTGCCCTCCTGCTCCCGGGTGACGAGCCCCACTCGCACGAGGCAGGCCAGGTGCTTGCTCGCATTGGCCTGGCTCAGCTCGGCGGCTTCGGCCACGGCGCCCTGGCTCATGGGCTTCTTGGAATCAAGCAGGCTGCGGAGGATGCGGAGGCGGGACTGATCCCCCAGAGCCCCGAAGAGCCCGGAGACTTCACCGATCATCGTGTCGTTGAGTCCGTGCTTCATGATCTCCACCCACTTGCACAAATAGTAATATTCCAGGTTGGTTGAGGCAAGGTGCCGAAATGGATTTCCCGTCACAGACCTGCTTCCTGGTCTTGTGTCCCCCGGGCGGAGGCCTATCCCTGATTCCCATCCGGTACCGGGGTTTCGCCGGGCACCGTGAAGGCGTCGGACCTGGGTGAAGGTCCGGAGCCTTCGACCCGTTCTCAACTTCCTTCCATGGAGGCACCCATGCGTCCGCGTTCGTCTGGTCTCATCGCCCTTGCGCTCGCCCTTCCCCTGTCCGCCCAGGGCGGCCCCCCGGCCTCGCGTCCCCGGGCCGCCGGGCAGGCCCGGATCTACCAAGCCGACCGCGAGGTCTCCCTCAAGGGCACGGTGGTGGAGGTGGTCACCGTGCCCATGGGCCGCAGCACGGGGGTTCACCTCAAGGTGAAGGTGGCGGGCCGGGAATGGCCGGTGCACCTGGGGCCGTCCTGGTTCCTGGCGGAGGGGCAGTGGACCTTCGCGAAGGGCGACGAGGTCGGCTTCACCGGGGCCAAAAGCGGTACCGGCGAGGGGGAGTTCATCATCGCCCGGGAGGTGACCCTGAAGGACAAGCACCTCACCCTTCGGGACTCGGCGGGCCTTCCGGCCTGGAGCCGGCGGGGTCGGAGGCCCTGAGCCCCTCCCCCGGCCTCCGGAGACCTGGGTGGGGGCCGGCCGGTTGTGATCTTGGCGATGGCCGGTCGGTCGGGAAGGCCTATCAGTACAGAGAGGGCGTCGTATTAAAGCGGCGCCCCACCCTGCGGAGGCTCCATGAAACCGACCATCCTCCTCTCCCTCGCCCTGACCCTCGCCGCCCCTCAGGTCCTGCCCGCAGCACCCGGGACCCATGGGCAGGATCCCGGCCTGCCCACGCAGCTCCCGGCCACGCCGGCGCCCGTGCCCTCCACCCGGATGGTGGAAGTGCGCCCCGGGCTCCACGTGGGGGGCCTCACCACTTACCAGATCCTCATGAACCTGCGGCAGAAGGGCATCCACACGGTGGTGCACCTCCGGCCCGATGCCGAGTTCATGTCCGGCCCCGCCACCGAGCGCGTCGCCGTGGAGCTGCAGAGCCTCCGCTATGTTCACGCGCCCGTGACTCCGGATCTTGAGGACTCGGACCTGGACAGCTTCCGGATCGCCATGAGCACCGTCGATTTCTCGCAGGGCGTGTACATGCACTGCTTCAACGGGAACAGGGCCAGTGGGGCCCTGCTGACCTGGCTGGTACTCGACGAGAAGATGCCCCTCGAGGAAGCGCTCGTCCTCGCCCGGAAGGGCGGGCTGCAGCGTCTGAAGACTGAGAATGCGGCGCGGTTCTATATTTCCCGGAACGGCGGGCCCGCCTACGTCGAGCAGGACGCCCCCAAGGCGGGAATGCCCTGACGCCCCTGTCCGTAATCCGGATCCAGACGCCCGCAGCGATGCGGGCGTTTTCGTGAGGGGCGAAGTCCGCTAAATTCCAAATTAGTTATACGAACATATGATCCAGATCACGGAGGTTGCCCGCGTTCGCGCGCATCTTCGATCCCGCAGGCCCAACGGCTGCGCGAATTCCAACGACCCTCCCGAGTGCGCGGAAATCCTCCGGAAAACCCGGAGCAGGGAAGCTGCGCCCGGCCTTCCGGAAAGGACCTTCCATGCGCCACCTCCGAATCCTCACCCTGGCCCTCCCGGCCCTCCTCCTGGCCACGGCCGCGGTGGCCGGCGAAGGCAAGGGCAGCGACACCAAGGGCAAGTTCTTCTACAAGAAGACCTGCAAGGCCTGCCACGTGGACGGCGGTCAGGCCAAGGCCCTCACGCCCCTCTCCAAGACCCAGGCCCAGTGGCGGAAGTTCTTCGACGCGGGCAAGCACAAGGGCGACGCGCTGAGCCCCAAGTTCGGCACCCCCGAGCAGATCCTCGACATCAAAACGTTCCTCATCAACCACGCCTCCGATTCCCCGCAGCCCGAGACCTGCGGCGGCTGAGCCGCGCCCGCGCCCCGTCCCCCCCCCTTCGGAGAACCCCATGACCCTCACCCGCATCGCCCGCCTCACCCTCGCCGGCCTCACGCCCCTGGCCCTCCTCGGGCAGGAACCCCCCAAGGCCGAGGACCTCGCCCGCCAGCTCCAGGAGCTGAAGGCCCAGGTGGCCACCCTGGAAACCAAGGCCAAGGAGCAGGAAGCCACCGTCACCAAAGTGGAATCCAAGGTCGCCCAGAACGCCATCGCCTGGGGCGGCGACCTCCGCACCAAGGTCGAGCAGAGCACCTGGACCTTCAAGCCCTACCAGCAGTTCATGGGCTTCATCCCCAATCCCGGCCCCGGCCCCGCCACGGGCATGCCCATGCCCGTGGCCCAGCAGGTGGAGGGGCAGGATTGGACCAACAACGCCCAGTGGAGCACCCGCCTCCGCCTGCGCATGAACATCCCCATTTCCGAACACGGCAAGATCATGGGCCGCCTCACCATGTACAAGGTGCACGGCGGCGCGGATGTGCCCGTGTTCAACGGCTCGCCGAACACCGTCAACAACAGCTTCAACAGCGGCAAGGTGCCCACCAACGACCTCCTGCACGTGGAGCGGGCCAGCTTCGTCTATGACTGGACCAGCCTCGGCGTGCTCTCCATCGGCCGCCAGAACACCTCTGACGGGCCTCCGTTCGAGGTGCGCGAAGGCACGGAGCGCCAGGCCACGCCCCAGGCCCTGGCGGTGAACGCCACCGTGGACGGCCTGGGCTTCAAGTTCCACCTCGACAAGCTGGGCCTGCCCGAGAACTCCCTCCTGGGGATCTGCTACGGGGTGGGCTACGAGAGCGGCTTCGGCGGCGGGGGCCAGGTCAAGAGCAATGCGGCCGTCGTCGGCATGAACTTCTCCACGGGCAACCTCCAGGTGAACACCATCGGTCCCCTCAAGGACAGCACGGTGCTGGGCGCCATGTTGGACATCCCCTTCATGTTCGAGGGGCTGGGCACGGTGCACGCCGCCAACTTCTACCTGGGCTTCAACCGCTTCGGGAACATGACCGACATCCCCTACGGCAGTCTCAACAACTTCCCCGTGCCCGCCATGGCCGGCATGGGCGGGATGCCCGGCAGCCAATACGTCACCGCCACCAACAACCTCGGTGACATGGACCAGTGGACGGCCACCTTCAAGCACAAGATCGGCGACACCTTCACCTGGTTCGCCAGCTTCGGCCACATCAAAAGCAACCCCAACGGGAAGGTGAGCCAGTACGGCGCCTACTGGGACATGCCCGTGGCCTATGGCGGCCCCGGCACCCAGCTGACGGGCTTCGGCGGGCTCCTGGGCGATCCCAACCACAGCAAGACGGGCAACGCCTACTACCTGGGCTGGCGCTGGGATCCCACCGAGACCCTCGGCTTCGGCGTGGAGTTCAACCACGGCTCGCCCAACTGGTTCACCTACAGCCCCGCCACCGGCGAATCCACGGAGAAGCTCAGCACCCGGGGCGACGTGTGGGAGGGCTACCTGCAGTGGCAGTTCGCCAAGAACACGAGCCTGCGCCTCGGCTACCTCGACTACAAGTACTCCACGGCGTTCAGCGGCTGGCACATCGCCCCCATGCCCCTGGAGAACTTCAAGCTCGACCAGAACCCGATGCTGCAATACGCCTTCCCCGCCGCCATCAAGACCACCTACCTGGCGTTGGAAGTGAAGTTCTGATCGTAAGCCTCGGGCTTCCGGGCTCTGGGCTATGGGCTTTCGGCTCTGGCTGGTTTCGGAATGCCATCACCCACCTCAATCGGGTCCTGGGGATGGGTCGGGCCCAGCCAGAGCCCAGAGTCCAAAGCCAAGAGCCCCCCCGGACCAGGAGCGCACCATGGAACGACGCACCTTCATTGAACTCATCGGGGCCGGCAGCCTGCTGGTGCCGCCCCTGGCCTGCAAATTCAGGGTCCCCACCGCCGCGGGGCCCACGAACCTGGCCGGCATCCCCACCACCTGCGAGCTCTGCCCCAACAAGTGCAGCCTGCTCGCGGTGGTGAAGGAGGGCCGGCTCGCCAAGCTCAATCCCAATCCCGAGAACCCCAAGTCCCGGGCCATGCTCTGCGCCCGGGGCAACGCGGCCATCCAGCAGGTCTACGATCCCGACCGCCTCAAGCAGCCCCTCATCCGGGCCGGCGAGCGGGGCGAGGGCAAGTGGCGGGCCGTCTCCTGGGACGAGGCCTTCGACTACACCGCCCAGAAGCTGAAGGCCGTGAAGGAGAAATACGGAGCTGAAGGCACCCTCTGGTCCAGCACCGAGGGCTTCCAGGAGGTCTTCTTCAAGAACCTGGGTCAGGCCTTCGGCAGCCCCAACGTGCTGCGCCACCCCACCTTGTGCCTGGCCTCCATGACCCTGGCCTACAGCACCACCTTTGGCACGGTGCCCAGCTTCGACCTGCTCAACGCCGACTACGTGATCATGGCGGGGGCGAACCGCTTCGAGAGCATCATCACCCCCGACACCATGGACCTCATCGGCGGCACCATGGAGCGCAAGGCCAAGCTCATCTACCTGGATCCGCGCTTCACAGTGACGGCCTCCAAGGCCGATGAGTGGCACCCCATCAAACCGGGCACCGACCTCGCCTTCATCCTGGCCATGCTGAACGTGATCCTCACGGAGGAGCGCCACGACAAGGCCTTCGTCGATGCGTACACCGTGGGCTTCGACCAGCTCCTGGAGCATGTGAGGCCCTACACCCCCGCCTGGGCGGAGCAGGAGACGGAGATCCCCGCAGCGGACATCACCCGCATCGCCCGGGCCTTCGCCGACGCCGCGCCCCGGGCGGTCTTCTACGCCGGGCGCCGCTCCAGCTGGTACACCAACGATTTCCAGATGCGCCGGGCCCAGGCCATCCTCAACGCCGTGGTGGGCAACTGGGACCGCGAAGGTGGCATGGTGCCCAACCGCAAGGTGGCCAAGGGCGAGTTCATGTTCATGCCCTGGGATGACCCCAAGGCGCCCCGGGTGGACGAGGTGGACAAGGCCTTCCCCCTGGCCAACGCCAAGGACGGGGTGTACCTGCCCCTGCGGGAGAACGTGCTCAAGGGGACGCCCTACCCCGTGAAGGCCTGGATGGTCTACAAGCAGGACCCCATGCACGCCATGCCCGACCAGGGCAAGACGTTGAAGATGATCCAGCAGATGGACTTCGTGGGCGTGGTGGACATCGCCATGAGCGACACCGCCTGGTACGCCGACGTGGTCTTCCCCGAGAGCCACTACCTGGAGCGCACGGATCCCATCGAGGTGATGCCGGGCATCTGGCCGGCCGCCGTGTACCGCCAGCAGGCGGTGAAGCCCCTGCATGACACCAAGCCCATGCTGGAGATCGCCCAGGGCCTCGCCAAGCGCCTGGGACTGTCCGACTACTTCGACTACACCATCGAGCAGTGGGTGGAGGCCGAGGCCAAGGAGCTGCCCGTGCCCAACGGCCTGGACCACATGAAGAAGCATGGCGTGGTGGGCTTCGAGAAGCCCAAGTACGGCACCACCCGCAATCCGGTGCACCGCTTCGTCACGAAGAGCGGCAAGATCGAGCTCTTCTCCGAGCGCCTCCAGGAGGCGGGGCACGATCCCCTGCCGGTCTACACGCCGCCGGCCCAGCCCCCCGCCAACCGCTTCCGCCTCATCCTGGGCCGGAAGGCCACCATCACCCACGCCACGCTCACGAACCTGCCCTGGCTGAACGAGCACACCCGGGAGAACGACCTCTGGATCCATCCCGATCCCGCGGACCGCCTGGGGATCCGCACCGGCGACCTGCTGGAGGTGGCCAGCACCGCGGGCACCGTGAAGATCAAGGCCCGGGTCACCCCGGAGATCCGCCCCGACTGCGTGTTCATGCTCCACGGCTTCGGCAAGAAGTCGGCGTGGCTCCGCCGGGTCCACAACGTCGGCGCCGCGGATTCCATCCTGCTGGAGACCGCCTGGGACAAGGTGAGCGGCAACGCGGCCCTGCACGAGACCTTCGTCAAAGTTGGAAAGGCCTGACCATGGGAACGAAGACGAAGACCAAGCGCTATGCGATGGTGATCGACTCGAAGAAATGCATCGATTGCAAGGCCTGCGTGGTGGCCTGCAAGGCCGAGAACAAGGTTCCCGAGGGCGTGTTCCGCAATTGGATCACCGTGGAGCGCTCCGGGGAGTATCCGAAGCTCCGGATGACCTTCGAGCCGGAGCAGTGCCACCACTGCAACGAGCCCAGCTGCGTGCGGGTGTGCCCCACGGGGGCCTCCTGGCAGCGGGAGGACGGCATCGTCCTGGTGAACTACGACGACTGCATCGGCTGCAAGTACTGCATCATCGCCTGCCCCTACGAAGCCCGCTACCACAACCCCGAAACCCACACCGTGGACAAGTGCACCTTCTGCGTCCACCGCGTGGACAAGGGGGACCTCCCCGCCTGCGTGGAGACCTGCCCCAGCAAGGTGCGCGTCTTCGGCGATCTGAACGATCCCAAGAGCCCCCTGCACCAGCTCCTGGCCACCCGCCGCCACGAAGTGAAGAACCCCCAGACCGGCAACGGTCCCCAGCTCTACTACCTTTTGTAGGACGTCGCCATGCGAGAACCCGTCTGGGAATTCCTCATCGTCAACTACCTCTTCCTCGGGGGCCTCTCCGCGGGACTGTTCTTCGTCTCGGGCCTGGCCACCTGGATCCAGGATCGGAACTGCCAGCCCGCCTACCCGGCCCTGGCCCGCCTGGGCGCCCTGCTGGCCCCGTGGCCCGTGTCCCTGGGCTCCGCCCTGCTGATCCTGGACCTGGGCAAGCCCCTGCGCTTCTGGAAGCTCTTCCTCCACGTCCGCTGGCGCAGCCCCATGTCCATCGGCAGCTGGCTGCTGGTGGCCTTCACGCTCCTGAGCCTGGCCTACCTCTGGTCCTGGCTGGAGGCCGCGGAGCGCCAGCGATGGCTCGGGAAGGTGCCCCCGAAGGTCTACGGGAAGCTGCCGGCCTTCCTCCGCACCTGGCTGGAGGCGGACGGCGCGCCCCGGCGGCGGACCCTGGCCCTCGCGGGCCTGCCCATGGCCGTGGCCGTGGGCATCTACACGGGCGTGCTCCTGGGGGCGGTGCAGAGCCGGCCCTTCTGGAACACCAACCTCGTGGCCCAGATGTTCCTCTTCAGCGCCCTCAGCTCCGGGGCGGCCACGCTGGTGCTGCTGCGCTTCCTGGGCCAGGACCGGCCCGGGCTCCGGGAGCTGCGCTTCCTCTACGGGCTGGACATCGTGCTGATGGGCCTGGAGCTCTTCATCGTGCTGCCCTACCTGATCCACGGGAACCTCAGCTCCCTGGCGGTGAAGGAGGCCCTGGGCCTGATCCTGGGCGGCCCGTTCACCTTCGCCTTCTGGGGCCTCTTCCTCGGGCTGGGCCTCCTGGCGCCCCTGGCGGTGGAGCTGTGGGAGTTCCGGCCCTTCCTCACGGGGCAGGGCCCCTTCCACGTGGATGCCCGGTGGGCGCGGGTGGCCGGGGTGTTGGTGCTGGTCGGCGGCTACACGCTGCGCTACGTGTTCGTGTTCGCGGGCCAGGCCACGGGCTTCTGATGCGCGCTTCCCTGCCGGTCCTCCTGGAAGCCCTGGCGGACCTCTTCGCCACCCCCGGAACGCCGCCCACCCGCGCGTTCCGGGACGCGGCCGAGGCCGGCTGGCCGGGCCCGAAGCTGACGGATTCCCTCCGCCAGCTCGCCGCGGCGGACACCACGGACCTGGACGTGGCCTACGCGGACCACTTCCTCTACAGCTCCTGGGAGCCGGTGCTGCACCTGGAGGCCTCGGTCTTCCAGGAGGGCCAGCTCTGCGACGAGGCGCTCCTGGCCCGGCGCGCCGAGCTGCACGCGCGCATGGGGGCCTTCCCGCCGGAGGGCCGCTGCCCCGATCACCTGGCCTCCGGACTCCAGGTGCTGGCGGACGCGCTGCGGGGCCTGGGCCGCGAGGGGCTGGAGCCCGGCCGCCTGGCGGCCGTCCACGCCTACGTGACCGAGCACCTGGCCCCCCAGGTGTCGGCGCTCCGGGCCCTGGGCCAGACGCGGCCCCTGCACCCGGTGTTCGGGGCCGCTCTGGACGTGGCGGAGGACTTGCTGGCGGAGATGGCGCCGGCCCTCTGAGCCCCCCGTCAGCCGCACACCTTCTTGCACTTCATGAGGGCCTGCACCACCTTGCTGGAGGCTTCGAAAAAGGGCCCTTCCAAAGTGGCGCTGGCGCCCGCCTTGTCCCCCGTGCGGACCTGCTTCAGCACGTCCGCGGCAACCTTGTGGAAGTGGGCGTGGGTGCCCTTCACTTCCACGAACTCGGGCTTGGAACCCATGGTCCGGCCCCCTTCCGCGTGGATCCACTGCCCGAGGTCGCACTGGTCGTCCTTGCAGACCTGGGCGGGATCCAGCACCTCGGTGGCCTTGCCGTCGATCTGCATGCGCAGGCGGGTCTTCCACTTCTGGTGGGCGGAGATGGCATCTTCGAAGTTCATGGGACCTCCTTCGTCGGGGCCGCGCAGTCGGCCCTTCCAGGATGGATCCGGCGGGAACCGGGGGATGTGCCCGGGGTCATGAACCTCGGGTCAGGCCCGGGGGTGGCCCCCGGCCACGCAGGCGGCCCTGCACGCCTCCAGGGCCTCCATGACCGCCACGGAGGCCCGGTAGAAGGGGCCGTCCAGGGCCAGGCAGGCGCCGTGGGGATCGCCGTCCTTGGAGAGGCGCAGCACCTCGGCGGCGACCTGGTGGAAACGGGCGTGGGTTTCGCGCAGGGTTTGGAACTCGGGTTTGGCGGCCATGGTGAGGCCCCCCTCGCCCTGAATCCAGCAGCCCAGGTCGCAGAGATCCTCCCGGCCGATGAGGTCTGGATCCATCCGGTCGGTGCTGGAGCCATCGATGTGGAGGCGGAGGTGGGCTTTCCACTTCCGATGGGCGGCCATGGCCTCCTGGAAATCCATGCGGACCTCACGGTGGGGGCGAAGGTCCCCGTCGCCTCATCGGGGCCGGGGCCCGGGGCCTTGACCCCGACCCGCCCGGGTTGTGCCCGGGGTCATGCTCCGGCCCTCACCGGGGCCGCAGGTCCGGCAGGGTGCGCGGCGCCCACTCCTGCCGGGCCACCTTCCGGAGGATCACGGAACCGTCCTTCGTGTTGAAGTCGATCTTCATGGCCCGGTCGCCCCCCACTTCCTTGGCCACGATGGGGATGCCATGGGCCCCCAGCAGCTCCTCGGCCAGGAGGAAGTTCCGGGTGCCGATGGGGAAGTGGCCCGTGGGGGCGCCCACCACGTTGGCGCCGCCGAAGACCTTGGCCACCAGCTGCTCCTTGCGGCTGCCCAGGGCCGCGAGGTTCTGGATCAGTTTCTCGATGGCGATGTTGCCGAAGCGGGGGGTGGGCAGGCCCCGGCCGTGCCAGAGCGGCAGCATGTAGTGGTTCATGCCGCCGATCCCCTGGCGGGCGTCCCACAGGCACACGGCGATGCAGGAGCCCAGGAGCGTGCTCACCACGTGCTCCTCCCGGTGCACGCTGAGCATGCACGGGTTGAGCACGTGGGTGGGCACCCGGGCCTTCGCGGGGAGCACGCCTAGAACTCCTTGGGGGCGTCGAAGATGAACATGTTCCCCTCGAAGGACGACGTGTTGGCCTCGTCCATGACGGCGAACTCGGGGAAGGTGCAGGTGAAGCGGGCCCCCTGGCCGGGGGCGGAGGCCACCTCGATCTTCCCGCCCAGCAGGTCCATGAGGGCCCGGGCGATGGCCAGGCCCAGGCCGGGCCCCTGGTGGTCGGAGGTGGTGGCGTGCTGCACGATGTGGAAGCGGTCGAAGATCAGGGCCTGGTCGGCTTCCCGGATGCCGATGCCGTCATCGGCCACGTCCACCTGCAGGGCGCCGTCCCGGAGGGTGGCCCCGATGCGGATCTCGCCGCCCTCGTGGCTGAAGGCGATGGCGTTGGCGAGGAGGTTGGCGAGGATGGTGCGCAGCATGTCGGCATCGGTGCCGAAGGTGAGGGCGCCCTCCACGGTCCCCTCCGGCAGCCGCATCCGGATGGCCCGGGCCTCGGCGGTCTGGGCGAAGGTGCCGGCCAGGTTCGCCAGGATGGAGCCCACGTCCACCCGGCTCATCCGGGGCACGCAGGTGCCGGCCTCCAGATCCGCCGCGGCGAAGATGTTGCGGAGCTGGAAGTCCAGG
The DNA here is from genome assembly GCA_035254125.1 of Holophagaceae bacterium. GTDB lineage: Bacteria > Acidobacteriota > Holophagae > Holophagales > Holophagaceae > JAFDVN01. The sequence continues at coordinate 51,369 of DATFAX010000053.1, forward strand.
TAGAAGGCCTCGCCGCTGATGAGGCCCGCGAGGGTGCGCCCCTGCGCCAGGGACACCTGGCCCTGGTGGATCTGCTCGGCCAGGCCGATGATCGCCGTGAGGGGGTTGTTGATGACGCTCCGCATGGTGGCGAGGAAGTGCCCGTGGAGCTCCTCGGAGACCCGCAGGCGGTCGTTGATCTTCACCAGCTCCCGGTTCAGGATCTTGGATTCCTGCAGGGCCCACTGGAGGCTCTCGTTCTTCTCCCGCAGTTGGGCCTGCAGGGCCGCGAGGCCGAACTGGTGCCGTACCCGGAGGAGCAGCTCCTCCAGGCGGAAGGGCCGCTGCAGGTAGTCCACGCCGCCCAGGGCGAAGGCCTTCTCCTTGTCCACCACCTCGCCCCGGCCGCTGGTGAAGATCACCGGCACGTCGCCGAGGGCGGGCTCCACCTTCAGGGCCCGGCACACCTCGAAGCCGTCCAGGCCGGGCATGGTGATGTCCAGCAGGATGAGGCCGGGGGGGACCTCCCGGGCCGCCGCCAGGCCCGGCACCCCGCCCGGGGCGGTGCGTACCTGGAAGCCGCTGGCCTCCAACATGTCGGCGATGAGGCTCAGTTGATCGGGATCATCGTCGATGACGAGGATCGTGGGGGCGTCGGCGGGGGCAACCATGGGGCCTCCTTCTCCCCGCGGTTTCGGCAGGCGGGGGCTCCAAGCCAAGAAGGAGCGGGGTTAAGCTGGGGCCCGCACCCCCCGGAGGCCCCATGTTCCGCCACATCGCCGATGTCCTCGCCCTCGGGCGGGAGGAAGCCGCCAAGACCCTCGCCTGCTTCGACGCCATCCCCGACGCCGTGGCGGGCACCGCCGTGGCCGAGGGCCACCGGGACCTGCGCCGCCTGGCCTGGCACCTGTGCGAGACGCTGGTGGAAATGCCCGCCCACATGGGCCTTCGGGTGACGGGCTTCCCCGGCGAGCCCGGACACACCCCGCCGCCCGCCAGCCTGAAGGCCATCCGGGAGGTCTACGCGGCCGTCAGCGCCAGCTTCCTCGCCGAGATCGCGCGCCACAACGACATGGCCCTGGCCATGACCTACCCCTTCTACGGGGAGACCTGGACGGGGTCCTTCGCCCTGTACGTGCTGTTCAGTCACCAGACCCACCACCGGGGTCAGATGACCGTGCTCATGCGGCAGGCGGGCCTCCCCGTGCCCGGCGCCTACGGCCCCGTGAAGGAGGACTGGGCGGCCCTAGGGATCCCGGTGCCGGAGGTCTGAGGCGCCGGCCTCAGGCGGATTCCCCTTCCGTGAGCACCACCCACTGGAAGTAGGCGATCCCCAGGTTGAAGATGAGGCCCTCAAGCACGGCGATGGCCACGGACACGGAGAAGTCGCCTTCGGCGGGCAGGAGCAGGGCGAGGGCCGTGCGGCCCACGTAGAACAGGGCGTGGAGCGTGAGCAGGCCCGACACCACCTGGCCCAGGCGCGGCGCGACCCGGCGCAGGCCCCCCGGGACCACGGCGGCCATGGCGCCATGGAGCAGGGCCTGCAGGGAGGAGAAGAGCACCAGGCGGATTCGCGCGTCCCCTTCCGCGCCCGTGGTGAAGAAGAGCCCGAGGTAGGTGGCCATGGGGAGCATGGCCAGCGGGAGCGGGGCCTTCATCCCCCGGAGCCGAAGCCAGCCCAGGCCCTGGAGGCCCGCGGCGAGGAAGAACCCGGAATTGAGCACCGCGAAGGTGCGGAGGTCCAGCGGCGCGAGGCGGAGCACGGGCCAGGCCAGGGGCAGGGAAAGGCTCAGCAGCGTGAGCGCCGACACCCAGTAGCTGGCCAGCCAGGGCCGCACCCAGGGCAGGGCGGGCCAGGGGCGCAGCCCGAAGGTGAGGCCCACTGCCAGGAGGAGCGTGGACAGCCCCGAGAGGGTGCCCAGGTTCGCGTAGACCAGTTCCATGGCCTTCCCATCGGCGGGGGTGGGCGGTCCGTGAGATCGGGACGGGCCGGGGCCCGCCTCAGGTGGGCAGCTCCACGAAGAAGGTGGTGCCCATCCCGACTTCCGATTCGAAGCCGATGGTGCCATCCAGGTGCTCCACCATCTTCTTGGCGATGTAGAGGCCGAGGCCGGCACCGCCCTGGGCCCGCGTGGTGCCCGTCTCCGCCTGGGCGAACTTGCCGAAGATCTGGGACCGGAAGGCCTCGGGGATCCCCGGCCCCCGGTCGATCACCTCGATGCGGATCCGGTCCTCCAGGGGGATCAGGCGCACCCGCACGACGGCACCCTTGGGGGAGTGCTTCGCGGCGTTGGAGATGAGGTTGGTGAGCACCTGCTGGAGGCGGTCAGCGTCCGTACGCAGGGGGAAGGCCCGGCCCTCCGGCGCCTCCAGGGCCAATCGCACGCCCAGGGGGCCGGCGAAGGGCGTGAGGGCGGCCAGGGTCTGCACCGCCAGCTCCCGGGCGTCCACGGTCTCGAAATGGAATTCGATGCGCCCCGTCTGGAGGCGCTCCAGGTTCAGGAGGTCCTCGATGAGCTTGGCGAGGCGCCGGCCGTTCTGCGAGGCCACGTCGAGGAGGTTCTGCACCGGCGGCGGCAGGGCCCCCAGCACGCCGCCCCGGAGGAGGTCCAGGGAACCCTGGATGGAGGTGAGGGGCGTGCGCAGCTCGTGGCTCACCATGCTCACGAACTCGTCCTTCAGCTTCTGCACCTTCACGCGCTCGCTGGCGTCCTCGGCGGCGATCCCCGCATAGCCGCCGGGCAGGGGGAAGGCCTTCACGGCGTAGGTGACCGGGGCCCGGCGCGCATCGCCGTACACCACGTCGCCCATGTCCACGGGGCGCCCCGTGCGGGCCACCTCGGCGTACTGGTGGAGCCGGGTCGTGCCTTTGAGGGAGGGGAAGAGCTCCACGAAGGGCCGCCCCAGGTCCCGGGCGGGATCCAGATCGAAGGTGCGCTGGGCGGTGGGATTGAAGCCCACCACCCGTAGGCTCTCGTCGCGGGCGGGATCTTCGAGGTGGAGCACCGTGAGGGCGAGGGTCTGGTGATCCACGATCTGCTTGTAGCGCTCCAGCTCCGCCTGGGCGGCCTCGCGGCCGGCCTCCAATCGGAGGATCGAGACGAGGGTCCAGAGCCCCAGGCCCAGGAGCACCAGGGAATGGGTGACCGAGCCCAGGGCCAGGCTGTCCTCCCGGAGGAGGTGGCCCGACTGCTCCGCCTGGAACCGGATCCAGTCCAGGGCCAGGGGCAGGATCAGGGCCATGGGGAGGAAGCGGCGGAGGAAGAAGCGGATGATGCCCCCGCGGCCCAGGATCTCGAGGCAGAAGGTGCGTTCCAGCCGGATCAGGAACAGGAGCTGGAGGGCGATGAGCCCCGCGGCCGTGTTGAGGGCCATCACCGTGGGGGTGCCCATGCCGTAGAGGGCGGGCACTCCGAAGGCGTGGCCCACCACGGCCAGGAAGGTGAGGGCGGCGGCCAGGGCGAGCAGGGCCTGCCGGAGGGGGCGCAGCCGCCGGGGGGCCAGGGCCACGAGGCCCAGGGCCAGGAGGTTGAAGGCCGTGGAGGGCGCCATCCGCCCGGGCGCCCCCAGCGCCGGGGGCGTGGCGTCCTTCACGAGGAGCTGGTCCAGGCCCAGGTCGCGACCCGTGGCGTACTGCAGGAAGGTGAGGCCTCCCACCAGGGCCGCCGCCCCGGCCAAGGCCCGGCCGGCGGGCCGCTCCCAGGCCAGGCCGGCCCCGGCCAGCAGGAGGAGGCCCAGGGCCGTGTTGGCCTTCTGGGTCATCCAGAAGGGATGCGCCACCGGAAAGTCCGCGGGGGTGAGCCACCAGAGCAGGAGCACCGATCCCCCGATGGCCAGCGCCACCCCGGGCAGGATCCGGGCCGCCAGCGCAAGGTGGGGGCGGTGCGTCATGGCCCCTTCATCGGTTCGGGCCGCCCCGGGCTGAGTTCGGGCCCCTCCCGACGCGAAACGGCGCCGGGGGAACCGGCGCCGTCTCAGGAGGCAGGGGAGATTAGCGGCCTTCGCCCTGCAGGTAGTAGGCGCCGTTCTTCGTCTTGAAGAAGGCGTCCAGGGGGATCTCCTCCTGCTTGAGGAAGCCCTGCTGGGGCAGCACGCCGGCGCGCACCATCTCGATCACGGCGCAGAGGCTGGCGGCGGTGGTCCAGCTGATGGCGCGCCACTCCGTACCGGCCACCTGCATCTGGGGGTAGGCGCGCACGAACTCCTCGCGGGAGAGCACGCCGTCCTTCCAGCCTTCCACGGCGGCGTGGACGAACACGTAGTCCTCGGCCACGGGGGGCAGGGCGTTCTTGAGGATCTTGCCGAGCGTCTCGCGGTCATCCTGCATGTGCAGTTCCTGGAAGAGGAACTTGATCTGCTCGAAGTGGCCCAGGTAGCGCATGGTCTTGTAGGCCAGCTCCTGCACCTTGCCGTCGAAGGTCTCGCACATGGTGCCGAGGCCCCCGGAGGTGGTGGCGGCCTCGAGCTGCACCCCGTTGATGGTGACGATCTCGTAGCCCTCCAGGGCCGGCACGTTGGCGCGCTTGCCCATGCGGATCACTTCGCAGTCGTTGATGTACTCGTTGATGACGCCCTCGGGGCTCCAGTTGAAGGCGTAGCCCAGCTTGCCCCGGGGGTGCTTGGGCAGGGCGCCCACCTTCAGCTCGATGGAGCGCAGGCGGTCGAACTTGCGGGCGAGCGAGGCGCCCACGATGCCGATGAACCCGGGGGCCAGGCCGCACTGGGGGGCCATGAGGCCCTTGCTCGTCTTGGCCAGCTCGATGATGCCGTTGGTGGTGGGCACGTCTTCCGTCAGATCGAAGTAGTGGATGCCCGCGGCGTGCGCTTCCTTGGCCAGGGGCAGGTTCAGGTGGAAGGGCAGGCAGCTGACGACGGCATCGGCTTCCTTGAGCAGGGGGCGCAGGGAGGCGGGATCGCTCAGGTTGGCCACGGTGGTGGCGAAGGGGAAGCCCTCGCGCTTCACGGCGTCCACGCCGGTGACCTGGAACTGGCTCTCGTGCAGCAGGGTGGCCACGAGGCTGCCGACCTTGCCGAGGCCCATGACGATGACGCGGTTGAAGCTCATGCGGACTCCTTCTTGCGGGGGGATTTGGGATGTTTGGGCAGGATGGGCAGCTCGAAGGATTCCTTCGTGGTCTCCAGCACGATGGTGGTGCGCGTGGCGCGCACGCCGGGCAGGGCGCCCAGCTCCTTCATGAGCTTCGAGAGGGCCGCCGTGTCCTTCACGCGCACCTTGGCCAGGTAGCAGTCCTCGCCCGCCACGTGGTGCACCTCCTGCACCTCCGGGCGCTGCGAGAGCGAACGGGCCGTGAAGTCCGTGCCCACGGCGTCCTCCGTGCGCACCGAAACGAAGGCCAGCAGCGAGAGGTCCAGGGCCGCCGGGTCGATCTGGGCCGTGTAGCCCTTCAGGATCCCCCGCTCCTCCAGCTTCTTGATGCGCTCGAAGATGGCCGACGCCGCCATGCCCAATTGCCGGGCCACCTCCGCATTGGGGGTCCGGGCGTTGTCCTGAAGGATCATCAGGATTTTTTGGTCAATGGCGTCGATCATTCGGCATCCGTACCCTCCATTGGACGATCAGGGAGGCCGGGGGTCAAGGGGGAAGGTGGGGGCGACCCTCAGAGCCCGCCGAAGAAGGCGGCGATCTCCCGGGCGAGGCCCTGGGGATCCTCGGCGGCGCCGAAGTGCCCGCCCCGCGGCATGGCCGTCCAGCGGCGGACATCGTAGAGCCGCTCGGCCCACTCCCGCGGGGGCACCCCCTCCGACACGTGGTTGTGGTCGAAATTCGCGAAGGCCGCAGGCACCGGCACCCGCGTGCCCGGCGCCCGTTCCGCCCCGTGCCACCGGTTGTCGTAATAGTCGCGCATCGAGGGGGTGATCGACTCGGTGACCCAATAGAGGGTGAGCAGCGTGAGGAGGAAGTCCCGGTCGAGGTGCGCCTCGAGATCCCCGCCGGAATCACTCCAGGCCCACCACTTCTCGAGGATCCAGGCCGCGAGCCCGGCCGGGGAATCATTCAACGCGTAGCCGAGGGTCTGGGGGCGCGTGGATTGGAGGGCGGAATACCCCCGCTCGACCTCGTCCCACCGTCGCACGTGGGCCACGTAGGCGGCTTCCGCCTCCGTGAAGGGGCGCGTGCCCTCGCCCGTGGGCGGCCAGACCTCCATCGTCGTCAACAGGATGCCGCGCAGGGCCTCGGGTTGGAGGAGGGCCATGTGGGAAGCGACCCCCGCACCGAAATCGCCCCCCACGGCCCCGTACCGCGCATACCCCAGTCCCTGCATGAGCCCGTGCCACAGGCGGGCCACGGTGCGGGTGTCGGATTGGGCGGGCCGCTGCGAGAACCCGTACCCCGGCAGGGAGGGGATCACCAGGTCGAAGGCCGGCCCTTCCAGCCCGTGGGCCTCCGGGCGCGTGAGCAGGGGCACCAGCGCCAGGTACTCGAGGAAGGCGCTGGGCCAGCCGTGGGTGAGGATCAGGGGGATGCCCCGGCCGTGGGGCGCGCGGGCGTGGACGAAGTGGAGGGCCGTGCCCTCCACCTCCGCGTGGGCGTGGTGGAACGTGTTCAGGTGCCGCTCCTGGGCCCGCCAATCGAACCCGTGGGCCCAGTGCCCGAGCAGCCGCTGCAGGAAGGCGAGGTCGGTGCCCTGCGCCCACGGCTCGCCGGGGGCCGGTGCGGGCCAGCGCGTGGCCAGGATGCGGGCCCGGAGGTCGGCGAGGACCGCGTCCGGCACGTGGAGGGTGAAGGGCGTGATCCGCATGGGGGCTCCGGTGGGGGTGCGGCGGGTCCCCCGGAATTGCACCGGGGCCGCGCCGCGGACGCGAGGGGGGGGGACCCATGGGAACCGGCCGCGCGGGGCCTGTCCAGGAGGGAGCGGGGTGCGGAGCCGGGCGCCTACCCCGCCTGCCGGGCCGGCCGGTCCACCGCGGAATACGCCACCGCGGGCTCCTTCACCAGGTCCAGCGGGCTGGGCACGCCGCGGCCACCGCGGTTCAGCACGTGGGTGTAGATCATGGTCGTCTCCACGTCTTTGTGGCCCAGGAGCTCCTGCACGGTGCGGATGTCGTGGCCCGCGGTGAGCAGGTGCGTGGCGAAGGAGTGGCGCAGCGTGTGGGGCGTCACGGGCTTCACGATCTCCCCGCCGCGGGCCGCCTCGCGGATGGCGCGCTGCACGGCCTCGGGGCTCAGGTGGTGGCGGCGGCGGATGCCGCTGCGGGGATCCGTGGAGAAGCACACGGAGGGGAACACCCACTGCCAGCCGAAGGCCTTGGCCGCGTGGGGCGCCTTCACCGCGTAGGCATTCGGCATCGCCACCTCGCCGAAGCCCTCCGCCAGATCCTTGTCGTGCAGGGCCCGCACCTTCCCCAGGTGCGCCTTCAAGGGCGCCACGAGGGCCTGGGGCAGCATGGTCACGCGGTCCTTGCCGCCCTTGCCCTGGCGCACGATCACCTCCAGCCGCTCGAAGTCCACGTCCTTCACGCGCAGGCGGAGGCCTTCCATGAGGCGCATCCCCGTGCCGTAGAGCAGCTGGGCGATCAGGCCCGTCGTCCCGCGCATCTGGTCGAAGAGCACGCGCACCTCGCTGGGCGTGAGCACCGCGGGCAGGCGGCGCGGCGCCTTGGCCTGGGCCACGTCCCGCAGCCACGGCAGCTGCACCTTCAGCACCCGCAGGTAGAGGAAGAGCAGCGCCGCCTTCGCCTGGTTCTGCGTCGACCCCGACACATTGCGGTCCATGGCCAGGTGCGACAGGAAGGCCTCCACCTCCGGCGCGCCCATCTCGCGGGGATGGCGCAGCTCATTGAATCGTATGAAGCGCCGGATCCAGTTCAGGTACACCGTCTCCGTGCGGTAGCTGTAGTGCCGCAGCCGGATCTCCGCCTGCACCTGCTCCAGCAGGCGCGGCGGGCGGGGCGTTTCTTGGCGTGCCTCTTGATCCATTTCATCAATCTAATTTCGTTTTATTTTCGCACAAGCCCTCTTCCGCATTTCCCCGCCTTTTTAATCCGCCTCCTGCTGCCTTCGCCGAATGCCCCGACCTCTCTCCCTCACCAGAAATCCAGCCCCGGCAAGGGTTCAGCACCCCCGACCCTCCCCATCCACCTCCGCAATCCCCACCCCCTTCCGTCCATACCTGACGCCGCCATCCCCCCTTACACAACCCAACCCCTCCAAACCCCCGCCAAGCCCCCCGACTTCGCCCCCATTTAGGCCCGCAAATCCAGGCCCCCCTCCGCGGAAACAAGGGATCATGAAGGACTTCCCCACCCCACCCCCGCCTTATCCGAACCAACTCACCGTCGTTCAATTCAAAGTTAGGCGATCATGAAGGCGATCAGCGAATTCCTTGGCATAGCTGCGGCACTCACTGTGGTGGTGGGATTCTTGTGGAGTGACTTCAGGTTCAGAAATCGACTGGAGATCGGCTTCTTCTCGATCAGAAAGGAAACCATTTTCTGGCCGTTCTACTATGAGCGGGATGAATGGACTCCCCTACTTCTCAGCATCCTTCTGGCTGTTGGATTGATTGCCGTTGCATCGATCATTAGCCTCTTTGCCTAGCCCACGCCTGAATCGAAGCAGTCCAAATCCAAGGTCAGCAGTGTTGATTCGATGAGTCTAATCATGAGCATCTCGGCTGAATCGCCTAACCGCCACATCGGCCCGGACCAAACCGCAAGCGGTTTGGCCGGCCATCCGGAACGTTAGGCAACCAATGAATTCCTGGCCGATTCAAATTGCTCTTGCCCTATTGTCGGTGGGGCCATTGGCTGGTCAGGCGGCGGCCTCACCGATGTCGAAAAGCGGCTCCGGTTCGGTCCCCACGAAGCGGGTTCAGCCCTTTGATTCTGGGTACTGGGCGTCGGGTCGCGTCCAATCAAAGCAAATGCCGGTAACCTCGGGTTCAAATGCAAGGGTTCGTGCAGAGCAGTTGAAGTATTCAGGTTATGAGGATGGTCAGATTTGGAGGCATCCTACCGAATTCGCCCACCTCTTCGTTTACTACCGCTGTAGGGCCCCTCGTGAGGCCTCAAGGTGGCTTACGAGCTCCACTAATCCAAATTGCCGAGCACTCGGGTATGTTCTCGCCACGAGCTTTGGGGAGGTCCTCCCAAAGGCTGATAAGTCTCCAGCCGAGGCCGTACGATGGAGCCAGACCTCATGCGCGGATTATGAGTCCTACGCGATTGATGACCTGCTAAAGGCCCTGGCCAATCCAAACGATCTCCGCCATTCACTGTTTGCACCGCCAGATCCAATCGGAGAACTCCCATGATGTTGTTCGCGTCGTGGTTGCCTAACCGCCACATCGGCCCGGACCAAACCGCAAGCGGTTTGGCCGGCCATCCGGAACGTTAGGTTGCTCGAATGCCGGTAAAGGTGAAGGGCAGGGATGTCAGGTTGGTCCGGCGCTGATCCAAGTGATACGCGGTTCCGGCCTCACTCGGTCATAGCGATTTGGTCGGGCAATTCGGTTCATGGCTCGGGCATCATGAAGGCATCAACCTTCACTCTGCTTCGCTCCATCTGCCGTTTGGGCACGGTTCCTTTGCTCCACGGTTTTGCGCCGGGCAGTCCGGTGCCCCAACAACAACCCAAGGATTGCTGCACAGGCATCTGGTCGTCCCACACCAGCAGTCGTCGCACTTCGGGCTTTTTGATTCCGCAGCCGGGCCTGGAGGGCTTGTGAGATTCGACCTTTCCCCGCAACCTAACCGCCACATCGGCCCGGACCAAACCGCAAGCGGTTTGGCCGGCCATCCGGAACGTTAGGCGCTAAGAGTGGCCTCGGCACTGAAACTCACCAAGCTCGGCTTTTGGATCTCCCTCGTTGCAGGGGGGCTTGGAGTTGCCATTACCGCGCTCTCAAAGGGCGGCTGGGGGCCGTGCGGGCCGGCAACATTCCCGGCGCTAGTCGGATTCGTTCTCGTCCTGGCAGGGGTGCCCCTTACCATTTTGTTGGGGCTCTCATATGCGATCCTGCGGGTTGTCCAAGCTTCAAGGTCTGGTCGGTCACAAAGCCGTTCCGGTCGGCCTAGGGCAAGAGAATCACTCGAGGATTAGGGCAATGAGATCCGTACCCGCGCCTAACCACCACATCGGCCCGGACCAAACCGCGAGCGGTTTGGCCGGCCATCCGGATCGTTAGGTTGCACTTAAATGGCTAAGGCACATCTCACTTTTTGCTTATTCATCAGCGCCTGCTTCGCTCAGGGAGCGCCAAAGATCAATCGCCTCCACCAATCAGCGATTGATTCGTGGCTTCGATCCAATCCTGGATTCAGGGTGGCCTCCGAAGCCGACTGTGGGGAATGCGCGGAACAGATTCAACTCACTCGTAATGGGGATGGTGGAAATTGGAAGGCCATCCCCGACTACCACCCCTATTATCAAATTGGGGACTTCAATTCGGATGGTCGCCCTGATTTCGCGATCGCAGTCATTGGCGCCCATCCAGGGGCAAAGCGGTTCAAGGTTCTTGTATTCAATGGCCCATTCAATTCAGCGGGGCCGAAAGGCCCAGCATTCATTTCCGAGCCGATGGATTTGGCTGGTCAGGGTTTTTTCTTCGGCCCACCTCGCCCCAAGCCATATCGGCTTCTTGTCGGTGCATTCGAATCAGAGGGGCGTGTGCTTGTACCTAAAGGCACCACGTATAGGTGGATGCGATGATCGAGCGGTCGGGCTCAGTGCAACCTAACCACCACATCAGCCCGGACCAAACCGCGAGCGGTTTGGCCGGCTATCCGGAACGTTAGGCGTCCATGGGTGTGAACAAATGATCCCTACCTGGTTCCGCGCCATTACCTTTGGATTGGTCCACGGATTCAGGAAGAGGCTCCGATCCTATGAAGAGTCCATTTTTGATCACGCATTCTCCAATTCGACCAGGTCCGATTCGGAGTCTCTTCGAACCCAAATTGCTAAACTGGCCGTAATTCAGCGAGCCAACAAAGACCAAATGGTGATTTTTGGTTTCATGGATAAATCCCAATTGCCCTTGATTGGGGATCGAGCGCAGAACCACTGCTTCTCGCGGGTTTCAATCTTCGCCCAGGGGCAGGAGTTGGTAGCCTCGGTTATGACCCACCGAGGGGTGCTCTCTAGCTTGGAATTCTCTCAGTCCCCCAGCGTTTTGCTTGGAGATGCGTTCGAAATTCGCTCGATTTCAATGGCGCCTGTTGACCAATCCCTCTCCTCAGCGATTAACGGGGTGGAGCATGATGAGTAGTCACTGGTCGCCTAACCACCACATCGGCCCGGACCAAACCGCAAGCGGTTTGGCCGGCCATCCGGAACGTTAGGCGTCACCCGAGAATGACCGATGAACCTTGAACAACTACTACTCACATTGCCGAATGGTTTTCACGATTCTCAAATG
>DATFAX010000054.1:0-25336 GCA_035254125.1 Holophagaceae bacterium
GGCCATGCCGGGCCGCCTTCTCTAGGAGCGCCCCGTGACCAAACGGAGCCTCTGGCGCCTCATCATCGTCCTCGCCGTGCTCGCCGGATGCGGCTACTTCTTCACGCCCCTCTCCAAGGTGAAGCTGGGCCTCGACCTTCGGGGCGGCGTCCACTTCGAACTGGAGGTTCAGGGGCAGGAGGCCCTCGCGGTGGATCTGCGCGACACGCGGGATCGCCTGGCTTCCCGCCTGCGGGACAAGGGCCTGACCGCCGCCGCTGTGGAGGTGGACGGAACCACGCTCCGCGTGGACGGGGCCGGCGCCGACCAGAAGGCCACCCTCGAGAAGGCGGTGAAGGACTTCTTCCCCGGATACTCCCTGGCGGAGGAGGGGGCCGCGTACCGCCTCTCCCAGAAGTCGGACTACCAGAAGCAGCTGAAGGATGACGCCAACAAGCGGGCCCTGGAGGTCATCGAGAAGCGCATCCGCGACATCGATCCGGCCAACGTGCTGGAGCCCGAGATCACCGCCAGCGGTGCCGAGGGCAACCGCATCGTGGTGGAGATCCCGGGCATCGAGGAGGGCGACCGCGAGCGCATCAAGAAGCTGCTGGCCACCCCGGGCCACCTGGAGCAGCGGCTCCTGGCCAAGACGGACGTCATCAAGTTCCCCACCCGGGAGGCGGCCCTGGCGCACTTCCAGGGGAAGATCCCCGAGCAGTTCGAGTTGCGCCCCGAGATCGAAAGCGACCGCGCGGCCCGCCGCGCCGGCCAGCCGGTGGAGAAGGCCAAGCCCGGCGAGGAGAAGATCACCGCCTGGGTGCTGCTGGACCGCACCATGAGCGTGGACGGCGCCGACATCATCGACGCCCACCGGGCCTCCAACCCCCAGACCGAGGCCAACGAGGTGAACTTCACCCTCAACAAGAAGGGGGATGACGACTTCGCCCGGATCACGGGCATCGCCGCCGACGAGAACCGCCTCATCGCCATCGTGTTGGACCACAAGATCATCACGGAGCTGAGCGCCAAGGAGAAGATCATCGGCGGCGCCGTGCGCATCGCCGGGAACTTCACCGCCCAGGACGCGGATGACCTGGCCAGCCAGCTCCGCAGCGGCGCCCTGCGCGCGCCCATGAAGTTCCTCGAGGAACGGGTGGTCGGTCCGGGCCTGGGCCGCGACTCCATCCATGCCGGTGTGAGGGCCGCACTCATCGGCTTCCTCACCATCATCCTGTTCATGGTGCTCTTCTACCACTGGTCGGGCGCCAACGCGATCGTGGCGCTGACCGTGAACGTCATCGTCATGATGGGCCTCCTGGGCTCCTTCCGGGCGACGCTCACCCTGCCGGGCATCGCCGGATTCGCCCTGACACTGGGCATGGCCGTGGACGCCAACATCCTCATCTTCGAGCGCATCAAGGAGGAATTGGCGGCGGGCAAGTCCGTCACCGCCGCCATCGACGCGGGCTTCGACAAGGTGTTCTGGACCATCGTGGATAGCCACGTGACCCAGCTGGCCGCGGCCCTGCTCCTCTTCCTGTTCGGCACGGGTCCCGTGAAGGGCTTCGCCGTGTCGCTGGCGGTGGGCGTCATCGCCTCCCTGTTCACCAGCATCTACATCAGCCGCTACATCTACGACTGGGTGCTGGAGCGCCATCCCGGCACCAAGACCCTGAGCGTGGGCACCCACAGCTTCTTCAAGGGCGCCAAGTTCGACTTCATGAAGTACAAGGGCCTCGCCCTGGGCCTCTCCTGGGGCCTCATCCTCGTCTGCGTCGCCCTCGTGCGTCCCTGGAAGGTGCAGGACAACCCCCGCGTCAAGCTGGGCATGCAGTTCGTGGGCGGCAACGACATGACCGTCCGCTTCACCAAGAACGTCGATCAGGCCAAGCTCCGTGCGGCCCTGGCCGGTGCCGGCTTTGCCGACGCCTCCGTGGTGGCCTACGAGAAGGATGCCGATGGCATCCAGGATTACGCCGTGAAGGTCCGCGCCCCCAAGGGTGGCGACCAGAAGGACTCCTCCACCCAGGCCACGGCCCTCTTGACCCTCTTCCGCCAGCTGGATCCCGAGTCCACCACCAGCCCCCTCACGCCCCTCAATCTGGAAGGCAGCAAGGGCGTGTTCGACAAGTTCGTCCAGGCCAACCCGCTGAACGTGCCCCCCACGGAAGAGGCGCTCAAGGCCGCCTACCAGGCCCCCGCGGACCTCGTCATCTCCACCCGCGACCGCCTCAAGACCGGCCTGTACCGCTCCTTCGACGAGCTGCCCGCCAGCCTGAACGAGACCCTCAAGGCCCAGGTTAAGAAGGACTACCGCCTCGGCTCCGTGGTCATCCGCAAGAACGAGAGCTTCAGCCCCAGCATCAGTGGCGAGTGGACGAACAAGACCCTCACCGCAGCCGCCCTGGCCACCCTCGCCATCCTCATTTACGTGATGATGCGGTTCACCGCCAGCTTCGCCATCGGTGGCATCGTCGCCCTCATCCACGACGTGCTCATGGCCCTCGCGCTCTTCGCGGTGTTCGGTTACGAGTTCAACGTGCCCGTGGTGGCCAGCTTCCTCACGCTGATGGGCTACTCCATGGCCGACACCATCGTGGTGTTCGACCGAATCCGCGAGAACAGCCACAAGCCCGAGTACCGGCGCTCCACCATCTCCCAGCTGGTGAACGACTCCATCAACCAGACCCTGAGCCGCACGATCCTCACGAGTTGCTCGGTGCTCTTCGTGAGCGTCTGCCTCTGGCTGTGGGGCGGCGCGGCCCTGCGCGACCTCGCCTTCCCCCTCGTGGTGGGCGTCATCACCGGCACCTACTCCTCGATCTACATCGCCAGCCCCGTGGTCGTCTATTGGGAGAAGTGGTTCCCCCCCAAGGAAAAGCTCAAACAGAAGCACGCTTGATGGAACGGGCCGCGCAAGCGGCCCTTTTCCTGCCCTGGACAAGCCCCTGCCCTGCTGGCCAGATGGAGGGATGCGCCTCCGCACCTTCGCCCCCCTGCCCGCCCTGCTCCTCCTGGCCGCCTGCGGCCCCCGGGAGGGCAAGGTGATCCAGCTCGATCCCAAGCACAGCGTCACCCTGGTGCGCGGTGGGCAGGTCAAGTTCGAGAAAACCGGCGAGACCGCCGCCCTCGTCCTCTACCTCACGGATCGCCAGCCCGGGGACGCCAAGGGCATGGAGACCGAAGCCCAGGCTCTCTTCGAGCATCTCAAGGCCGACATCGAGAAGACGGGCCAGGCCCGCGCCATCCTCCAGGCCGAAGCCAAGCCCCGGGGCCCCATCCCTGGGGACAAGGCGGTCTTCGGATTCCTGTTCGAGAAACAGGCAGACGGGTCCTGGGTGCGCAAACCCCAACCTTAACGGCCACGGCGAAGGGCCCCATCAGGGAGAAGGCCACGCGGGGATGATGTCCCCGACGTGGCCTTCCGGTTGGTCCGGGCCTACGCCCAGCGGAACTGGGCCGTGAAGTGCCGCAGGTACTTGCTCTGCTTGGTGATGCGCACGCCCTTCACCTGCTCGGCCTTGGCCTTGAGCTCGCAGATCACCTCGGCGGCGTAGTCGAAGTGGCTCTGGGTGTAGACCCGGCGGGGGAAGGCCAGGCGCACCAGCTCCATGGGGTGGTAGTGCTCCGTGCCGTCGTCATCCCGGCGCCCGAACATCACGGAGCCGATCTCCACGCCGCGGATGCCTCCTTCGAGGTACAGGGCGTTGGCCAGGGACCAGGCGGGGTAGTCCTCGCTCTTCAGATGCGGCAGGAATGTCTTGGCGTCGAGGTACACGGCGTGCCCGCCCGTGGGTTCCACGATCTGCACGCCGCCCGCCTTGAGCTTCTCGCCCATGTACTCGGCGGTGCGGAGGCGGTAGCGGAGGTAGTCCTCGTGGAGCACCTCCTCCAGGCCCACGGCCAGGGCCTCCAGGTCGCGACCGGCGAGGCCGCCATAGGTGGGGAAGCCCTCCGTGAGGATCAGCAGGTTCCGGGCGGCCTCCAGCCAGCGCTCGTCCTTCAGGGCGATGAAACCACCGATATTCACCATGCCGTCCTTCTTGGCGCTCATGGTGCAGCCGTCGCCGTAGCTGAACATCTCCTGCACGATGCTCTCGATGCTGCGGTCCTGGTAGCCCTCCTCCCGCAGCTTCACGAACATCGCGTTCTCGGCGAAGCGGCAGACGTCCAGCACGAGGGGCTTGCCGTACTGCTTGAGCAGGGCGGAATAGGCCTTGAGGTTGGCCATGGAAACCGGCTGGCCGCCGCCACTGTTGTTGGTCACGGTGAGCATGCCGAAGGGCACCTTGTCGCCGTCACGCTTCAGCAGATCCTCCACCCGGCCCAGGTCGATGTTGCCCTTGAAGGGGTGGATCGTCTGGGGCTGCAGGCCCTCGGGGATCACCAGATCCAGGGCCACGACGCCGCTGGCCTCCAAGTTCGCCCGGGTCGTGTCGAAGTGGGTGTTGCTGGGCACGATGTCGCCGGGCTTGCCCGCCACGCTGAAGAGGATGCGCTCAGCGGCGCGACCCTGGTGGGTGGGGATGAGGTGGGCGTAGCCCGTGAGGCGCTGGATGACCGCTTCAAGGCGGAAGAAGCTGCGGGCGCCGGCATAGCTCTCGTCCCCCTCCATGATCGCGCCCCACTGCTTGGCGCTCATGGCTCCGGTGCCGGAGTCCGTGAGGAAGTCGATGAGCACATCGTCGGCGTGCAGGAGGAAGGGGTTGAGGTGGGCCTTGGCCAGCAGGGACTCGCGCTCGGCGCGGGTGGTCATGCGGATGGGCTCCACGGACTTGATGCGGAAGGGTTCGATGAGGGTCGTGGGCATGATGGGCCTCGTCGGGCGCACGGCGGCGCCCCGGATGGGGAGGGAGGGTGCGGCCAGGGGCCGCGGAACTGGACATGCGAGCCATCGGAGGCTCAGGCCCGTCCAGCCTCCTCGCAGGCCGACCGCGCCTCATGCTCCGCCCGCCGGCTCTTCCGCCGGCCCTCCGGGCTCTGCAGGATCTTCTGCGCCATGGATCCAGAATGCCCGATCCGGAATGGCTCCGCACCGGTCAAACGCGGCCGCGCCTGTGACCGGCATCATTGTCAGGCACCCGGTCCGGCAGCGGAGGATGGAGGGCCGGGACCGAGGATCCGCCTCCGATTCCGGCCGACCTCGCGGTTCGAGCCATCCACCCTGCGGGGCGGCCATTGGCCTGGAGTCAGCCATGATGCGTTTCCTCCTCTCCCACCTCCGCGCGAAGCTCATGGTGCTGGTGCTCCTGCCCCTGGGTGCGGGTGCGGCCCTGACGGCCCTCCGCATCCACTACCAGTACCAGGTGGTGGTGGGCCTCGCGCCCCTCACCGCCACTTCCCACCTCGGCGCCCGACTCGGCGACCTGATTCACGCCCTCCAGGCTGAGCGGGGCTTCACGGCCCTCTTCCAGGGCACCAAGGGCCAGGCCTTCATCAATGAGCTGCGGACCCGGCGCCAAGCCACGGACGCGGCCCTGCAGGCCTTCACGGCGGAGCAGCAGACGCCCCGCATCGCCACCCTCTCCGCCCCGGCCCTGAACGCCCTGCAGAAGCTCCCCGCCCTCCGCCTCGCCGTGGAGGGTAGCCGTTCCGCCGCGGCCTTGATGGATGACTACTCCACGATGGTGGGGGCCCTGCTGACCCTGCAGGACCGGCTCGTGCAGCCGGCGGCGGGCACGCCGCTGGAGACGCGCTTCCACGCGCTCTCCGCCCTTCTGCATCAGAAGGAGCAAGCGGAACTGGAGCGGGCGGTGCTCGCCAACGCCTTCTCCAACCAGGCCTTCGCGGTGGACCAGCGGGACCGTTTCGTGGGGCTCATGGCCCGCCAGGATGCCGAAGCCCGGGCCTTCCGCCGCTCCGCCCCGCCCGAGTGGCAGACCGCCTACGACCAGGCCCTGGGGGGTTCATTCCAGGAGGATTACCGCCGCATCGAGGAACAGGGCGCCGCGGCCTCCACGCGCCTGCCCGAGGTGGATCCCTTCGTCTGGTTCCGCATCGCCACCGCCCGCCTCGAAGCCCTGAAGACGGTGGAAGGGCGCTTCACGCAGGACCTCATCGCCGAGGCCGAGGGCCTCGAAGGCGCCGCCAAGCGCACGGGCATCCTCCTCGTGGCGGGCAGCCTGGCCTTCGGCGCCCTGGTGCTGGCCTGGACGCATGTCACCGGCGAGAAGGTACTGCGGCCCATCCACGCCCTGGAGGAGGGGTTCGCGCGCCTCCGCAAGGGCGACCTCAGCGTGCGCCTCACGGTGGACGGCCAGGATGAGACGGCCCGCGTGACCGAGGCCTTCAACAATACCTGCGAGCAGTTGGGCTTCATGACGAGCCTGTTGAAGGACGCCGCCCATCGGGTGGCCGGCGAAGCCCAGGGCCTCTCCGCCAGCGCCGACCGCGTGAGCGGCACCACCCAGCAGCTGGCCAAGAGCACCCTGGGCCAGCGCATGGCCGCCGAGCAGGTCTCCGCGGCCATGCTCCAGCTCAGCACGTCGGTGGAGGACCTCGAAACCACCCTCCATGCCGTGCGCGGCGAAGGCAAGCGGGCCATGGACCTGGCCCGGGGCGCCCAGGCCCTGGGTGAAGAGGCCCGCACCTTGGTGGAGGGCATCCGCGTGCGCTCGGATCAGGCCGTGCAGGCCTCCGCAGTCATCTCCGAGCTGGGCCGCCGCCTCACCCAGGCCCTGGCCAACGTCCCCTCGGAGGCCATCCGGCAGGCCCTGGAACGAAGCATCCAGGCCTCCGAGGCCGCCGCGGGCCTGGCCAAGCAAAATGGGCAGGCCGTGGCCGAGAGCCACAATCGCCTCAATGACCTCGGCACCGCCCTGGCCGAGAACCTGAAGGCCCTCGCCGCCATGGACCATCTGGCCCAGGAAATCGAGCTGGTGGCCAAAGACCAGGTGGCCGCGAGCCGCGAAGTCTCCCGGCGCATGCAGGACACCTCCCGGGGCACGGGCGAAGTTCAGCTGGCCGCGGCCCAGCTCGCCAACACGGTGCCCGAGGTGAACCTCACCGCCAAGGAGCTGGCCGGTGTGGCCATCGGTCTCGCCAGCACCGCCGACACCTTCACCTTGGCCTAGGGACACCGGCCCCCGAACCGGGGTATCAATGATCAGCGCCCCACCCCGGGGCCGGGGGTTCCGTGGAGGTTCGAAGTCGTGGGAGGTGGGGCGTCGCGGGTCGCGCAGCGCTCCTGCCCTGCCTGCTCCTGCCCTGCCTGCTCCTGGCCTGCCGGCGGGAGGACCCGGAGATCAAGGTCCTGACGGTGAAGGCGGCCCAGACGGATGAGGCCTCCCAGGCGCTCCGGCAGGCCTGGAGCGACCAGCTGAAGCGGCTCTCCCGGGCCGGGGTGATGGAACTTCCGGAGGGGGCGCACCTCCTGCGGCTGACCCCCGACCAGCGCCAGGCCCTGGAGGCCCGGATCCGGCAGGAGAAGGATTCCTCCCGCCGGGCGCTGCTCCGGGAAACCTTGGAGAAGGATGAGGAGATCCGCGGACTGGAGGACCGCCTGGCCCAGGTCCGGGCCGGCCTGCCCAAGCCGGACGTGGTCCAGCGGAACGACAGCCACTACGGGCTGGCGCTGCGCTTCCTCAGAGGTCGGGGCGTCTCCGAACCCGAGGCCCGGGCCCTCCTGAGCCGTGTATCCATCTCCGAGCGGATCGCCCCGGGCTTCGAGGTTTACCATTTCTACCTCCACGGGACCTATGGGACCTGGGTCGCCCAGGGCACCTCGCCCTTCAGCCCCCGGGACCTGGCCCGGCAGGATCTGGATCGGCTCGAAGCCGAGCGCGCCCGGGGGCCGGAGCTCAACCAACGCCTCCAGAAGGAGCTGAGCCTCCTGGAAGGCCAGAAGCGCGGCATCGAGCGGGAGATGGCCCTCATCCAGGAGGAGCGGCGGAGCCTCCTCGAGGGTCGGGCCCAACTCCAGACGGATCACGAACGCCAACTGGAACGCCTGAATTCCCTCGCCTACCTCGTGGGCCGCCGGGAGGACCTCGAGCGGGAGGGCATCATCGAAACCCCCTTCTTCGACAAGGATCGCTCGGGCCCGGGGTGGCGCGACGAGGTGTTCACCCGCAGCCTCGACCTGCGTTCAAACCACACCCTCCTCATTCAGGCCCAGGACCTGGGCCTGCCCCGGATCACCCGGATCATCGTGGTGCCGGGCTCCTACCTGAAGGGCGAGCACTATCTGCTCTCCCTCAGTCCGGATCAGCAGACCGCCACCGTGGAGTTCCTCTCCCCCCTCCGGTTCCGCAACGACAAGGTGGTCTTCGCGGTGGAATGATCCCGGATGGTAGAATCTCCCAAGGGGTTCCCGGTCGGTTGACGATCTTCGAATGCTTCCCCCGCCCCTGGGAGTTCCCCCTTTCCCACGCACGATTCCGCAGGGTTGCTTGCGGGTCCGCCCCAAGTCCCTTCGAGTCCCCATGCCCTCCGTCCTCGGCCACACCCTCGCGGGCCTGACCCTCAGCGCGGCCTTCTCCGAAGGCCGGCCCTCCCGGCGCACCTGGGTGCTGGCCACGGCCTGCGCGGTGGCGCCGGATCTGGATTGGTTCCTGGACCTCCTCAAGGTGTCCGAAGGGGTCAGCCTCTCGCACCGCGGCATGAGCCATTCCCTGCTGGCCGCGGCCGCGCTCGCCGCCCTGGCCATGGGGATCGGATTCCGGGACCAGCTGAGGAGTCCGCGGCATTGGGGCTGCATGCTGGCGGCGGCCTTCTCGCACAGCCTCCTGGACGCCTGCACCTTCGGCGGCACGGGGGTGGCCTTCCTCCTGCCCTTCTCCAGCGCCCGCTACGTCTCCGTCTGGCAGCCCATCTTCGTGTCCCCCATTCCGATGTCGGGGAAGCTGCTGGACTGGTTCCTGTTCTCCCTCGGGACGGAAGCCGTGTGGATCGGCATCCCCGCCCTGATGGTCTTCACCGCGCCGCGGGCCAGGGCCTGGTCCCGGCTCCGGCGGGAACCCACCTGAAGCCGCGCGACTAGCCCTCCCAGCTCACCCAGCCGGCCCGGCCCTCGATCTCGCGCCGGCCCATGGGCTTGGCCGGCGGGTTCGCCGCCTTCAGCTCCGGTACCCACTCCGCGTGGGTGCGGGCCACCACGCCGCGATCGTTGAGCCCCCCCAGGAAGGCGTCGAAGGTGTCGTGCAGGGCGCCGCCCTCCACTTCGGTGTGGAGCGCGTAGACATTGAGGGCATCCTCCCGCACGAGGTTCCACACCTCCCGGTTCACGTCGTCCCCCGTGCGACCGTCGAGGCCCCACAGCTCGTCGAGGGTGGGCAGGGTCGTCGGCACCTGGAGGGTCGTGAGGGTCTTCCCCTTCACGATGGGGTAGAAGGGTTCGAAGCCCCGGCAATCGCCGGCGTAGTCCATGCCGTACTGTTCCTGGATCTCCAAGGTCGCGTCGTTGCTGCGCCAGGCGGGACTCACGGCCCCCTTGGCAGGCCGGCCGAAGATGTCCGCGAAGGCCTTGTGCGCGTCCCGGTACCAGGCCTCCAGCCACTTGCGGGACTTGCGGTCCAGCAGGTCGTGGTACTGCACATGGTCCCAGGCGTGGATGCCCACCTCGTGGCCCGCGGCCTCCGCAAGTTTCATCTCCGCGGCGGCGCGCTTCCAGATGATGGGTGCCGGCAACAGGGTGCCGTACATCATGGTCTTGAAGCCGTAGAGCTTGCCGGGGTTCGTGCGCTTCATCTTCTCCAGGAAGCCCTTGCGGAACACGCGGCGGATGGCCTTGCCGCTGTTGTCCGGGCCGAAGGTGAAGTAGAAGCTCGCCTTCATGCGGTGCTTCTCCAGCAGGCGGATCAGCGTGGGGATGCCCGAGAGGGAACCCTCCAGGGTGTCGACGTCCACGCGCAGGGAGATGGCTTTCATGCCCCCAGTTTGGCAGATCAGGCCCGGTAGAGGCTCCGGTGGCCCACCAGGCCGTAGGCGAGGGCGCCCACGCCGAGGATGGGCGCGGCGAAGGCGGCGCCGAAGAGTTCCAGGCCCAGCAGCAGGCTCGTGAGGGGCGTATGGGATGCCGCCCCGAAGAGGGTGACGAATCCCACGGCGCCCAGGAAGGGGACGGGCAGGCCCAGCATCGGCGCCACGGCGGCACCCAGCAGGGCGCCGCTCACGAAGAGGGGCGTCACCTCGCCACCCTTGAAGCCCCAGCCCAGGCACCAGGCCGTGAAGGCCAGCTTCAGGCCGAAGGCCAGGGGCGGCACGGCACCCATGTCGAAGACCCGCGGCAGCCAGTCCGTGCCCAGGTTCAGGTGGGCCGGGGAGAAGAGGGGCAGGAGGCAGGCGAAGGCGGCACCACCCACCAGCGGCCGGGCCCACCAGGGGAAGCGCCGGCGGCTCCAGGCCGAGAGGCCATGGCTCGCGTGCACGTAGGCCCAGGCCGCCAGGGCCACCAGGGGCGCGAAGGCGAGCAGCTTCAGCCAGACGGTCCCCGACAGCGCCACCGGCGGAACGCTCCAGTGGAGGTGATGCGCCCCCAGGGCGACGGCCACCCGGTCCCCCACCAGGCTGGCGGCGAGGCAGACGAGCAGGCCCTCGCTGCGCAGCCCCCCCCGCCCGACGACCTCCAGGCCGAACATCCCTCCGGCCAGGGGTGTGCCGAACACCGCGCCGAAGCCCCCCGCGAGCCCCGCCTGCAGGAGCAGCCGCTGGCGCGTACGCGTGAGGTGCAGCCACGCGCCCAGGCGCCCGCGGGCCTTGGCCAGGGTCCGCCCCAGGGCGGCGCCCATCTGCACGGCCGTGCCTTCCCGCCCCACGGAGGCGCCACCCAGGTGCGCCAGAAGCGTACCCAGAAGCACCAGGGGCGCCATGCGCGTGGGCACCTGGCCGCTCCATTCGGTGACCTCGTCGAGGATGAGGCCCGTGCCCCCTTCCGCCGCACCGCCCCAGCGGCGGTAGACCCAGGCGCTCAGGAGCCCCAGCAGCGGCAGCGCGAAGAGCAGGGCCGGGTGGGCCTTGCGGAGGCCGATGGTGAGCCCGAGCAGGGCCAGGAAGGCCGCCGCGGCGCCGCCGCAGAGCAGTCCCACCAGGGACCCCATCACGAGGTCCCAGGTCAGGCGGTTGAGGCGGGCGGGGAGGTGCGACATGCCTACGGCTCCAATGTTCAGAGAATCGTCGTAGGCGCCATCAGCTCGGGGAGCGGTTATGGGGCGGACACCATCGCCACCCCCAGCCTAGCGGCTCCGGCCTCCGGCCTCCAGCTTCGCTCCTAGTTCCCCAGGTACGTGAACCACATGTACACGCCCAGCCACTCGGCCTCGTAGCCGTCCGGCAGGCGCGGCAACTGGGCCCGCTTCACCGCCATGCGGGCGCTCTCATCCAGGGAGGCGTGGCCGCTTTCACTCACGAGCTTGGGCTCGCCGGCCAGGGTGCCATCGCGGCGGATGCGGAAATAGACCTGCACCCGGCCCTGCTGCCCGCCCATCCGGTTCCAGTTGGCCGTGATCTGGGCCTGCACCTGGTTGAGGTACCAGGTGTAGGGAAAGGTCCCGCCCTCCGTGCCGCCGATGAGGCCCACCCCGCCCTGGGCGCTGGTGGAGGCCCGCAGGCCCGGAACGGGGGTCCCCATGCCGATGCCGCCGCCATTGCCGCTGCCGGCGGCGCCGCCCTGGGCCACGGGTGCGGGGGTGGGGCTCTTGGCGGCCTTGGTGTTGGTGCCCTTGCTCGCCTCGTCGGGGTTGTTCCCCTTGATGGCGCCCTTGGTCACGCGGCTGGCGAAGGGATCTGGCTGGGTGAGGGCGCCGGGGGTGGCGTCCTTGCGCGCAGGCGCCACCTCATCGGCCTTGCGCAGGCGCTGGCCCTTCTCCTCGCCCAGCTCGGTGCCGGCGGCGCCGCCGCTCGGACCCGCCGCGGCGGCAGGCAGGTTCACCCAGGTGACCTTGACGGGCTCGGGTTCCGCCGTGCCCCCATGGGGCCACAGCAGGACGGCGAAGGGCAGCAGGTGCAGGCCCACCGCCACGGCGAGGCCCAGGCCCAGGCTCGTCTCGCCCTGGTGGGAGCGCTCCCGCAGAAAGGCCTGGAGGTCCTGGCTCAAGGGGCCTCCGGCGCCTTCGCGGCGGCGGGGGCCGTGACGAAGCCCACCTGGGTAAAGCCCGCCTCCCGGATGGCATCCACCACCTGGATCACGCGGCCGTAGGGCACGGCGGCGTCCGACCGCACCATGACGGGCCGTTTGGGGCCTTCGGAGGCCTTCTTCTTCAGCTGGTTCTGGAGGGTGGGCAGGGCCACGAACTTCTCGCCGAACTGGATGCGACCATCGTTCACGAGGGTCACCGTGAGGGCCTCGCTCTCCAAGTTCCGCCCCGTCCGGCTCTCCGGAAGGTTCACGTCCACGCCCGTGGTGAGCATGGGGGCGGCCACCATGAAGATGATGAGGAGCACGAGCATCACGTCGATGAGCGGCGTCATGTTGATGTCCGCC
The DNA here is from genome assembly GCA_035254125.1 of Holophagaceae bacterium. GTDB lineage: Bacteria > Acidobacteriota > Holophagae > Holophagales > Holophagaceae > JAFDVN01. The sequence continues at coordinate 12,401 of DATFAX010000054.1, forward strand.
ATGGCACCGCGCTTGGATCCCGGATTGAAGGCCACTGTGACTCCCTCGGTCCAGGGTAGCGAAGGCGGGGCGGGAATGGCGACCCCCGTCCCCCCCCAGGGGCCTCCCGAGAAAAATCACGTCGGTCCCCCCCGAAGCCGATGGAGCCCCTGACCATGACCGCCTTCATGTCGCCACCCCCCAACACCACCGCCTTCGCGGGGTGGATGGCCATCGCGGCGCTGGCCGGGGCCCTGGGCGCCCTGGCCCTGTTTCTCCTCTGGCTGTCCAGCCGGGAGCGCAAGGGGCTGGAGCGGGAGGTGGCCGAGCGCACCTCCGAGCTGGTGGCCGTGAACACCCAGCTCATGATCGCCATGGAGCAGGCCCAGACGGCCTCCAAGGCCAAGAGCGCGTTCCTGGCCAACATGAGCCACGAACTGCGCACCCCCCTCAATGCCATCCTCCTCTACAGCGAGCTCTCCGCCGAAGACGCCCGGGATCGGGGCGACGAGGGCCTCGTCAACGACCTGGGCAAGATCCAGGGCGCGGGCCGTCACCTCCTCTCCATGATCGACGACGTGCTGGACCTCGCCCGCATCGAAGCCGGCCGCATGACCCTGCATCCCGAGCCCACCGACCTCCACGCGCTGCTGGTGGATCTGGCCGAGCAACTCAAGGGGGTCGTCAACAAGAAGGGCAACCGCTTCGAGCTGAACATCGATCCCTTCCTCGGCACCCACGTCATCGACGGCGGCAAAGTGCGCCAGATCGTGGTGAACCTCGTCTCCAACGCCGCCAAGTTCACCGAAGGGGGCGAAGTGGCCCTCACCGCCGAGCGCCCTGGCAACATCCTGCGGATCCGGGTGCGGGACACGGGCATCGGCCTGGATGCCGAGAAGGCCCAACGCCTCTTCCAGGCCTTCGCCCAGGGCGACGAGGGCACCGCCAAGAAGCACGGCGGCGCCGGCCTCGGGCTCGCCCTGGCCCAGCGGCTCGTGGAATTCATGGGCGGCGAGCTGGGCGTGGAGAGTGAACCGGGCCGCGGCGCCGTCTTCACCGTGGATCTGCCCCTGGGCGAGTCGGAGGCCGCGCCCACGCACCGGGCCTCCGCCAGCCTGCCCACCAAGGCCAAGGCCCTCGTCATCGACGACGACCCCCTCATGCGGGACATGCTCGTGCGGGCCCTCACCCGCGAGGGCCTGTGGGTGGGCAGCGCCGCCAACGGCGAGGAGGGTCTCGCCCTCGCCCGGGCCCTGAGCCCCGACATCATCACGCTGGACCTGCTCATGGAGGGCATGGACGGCTACGAGGTGCTCGCGGAACTCAAGCACGATCCCCTCACCTGCAAGATCCCCGTGGTGCTCGTGTCCATGATGGACGACCGGGCCCGGGGCTTCGCCATGGGCGCCGCGGAGTTCCTCCAGAAGCCCGTCTCCCAGGACGACCTCACCAACCTGCTGGACCGCTTCCGCAAGGGCGCCCCCCCCCACCAGGTCCTCGTGGTGGAGGACGAAGCCATCATCCGCACCGGCATCGTGGAGATCATCCGCCGCTCAGGCTGGACGCCCCTTGAAGCGCCCGACGGCGAGACCGCCCTGGAGCTGCTGAAGTCCCACACCCCCGACCTCGTGCTCCTGGACCTCATGCTGCCCGGCCTGGATGGCTTCGGACTCGTGGCCGAATTCCAGAAGGAACCCCGCTGGCGGGACATCCCCGTGGTGGTGCTCTCCTCCAAGGACCCCACCCCCGAGGAGCGTCGCAAGCTCGAGGTGCCCCAGGTCCATCGCATCCTTCGCAAGGGGGCCCAGGGCAAGGCCGAGCTCATGGCCCTCGTGCGGGAGCTGGTGCAGGGGAAGTTGGCGGGATAAAGGATGAAGGAGAAAAGATGAAGGATGAAGGTCCGGAACCTCCGTTCATCCTTCAGCCTTCATCCTTCATACTTTCCCCATGCGCCTCATCGTCGCCGAGAAACCCAGCATGGGCCGGGCCATCGCCCAGGCCCTGGGCCTGAGCGGCTCCGGACGCAACGCCATCACGGGTCAGGGGCTGGCCGTCACCTGGTGCGTGGGGCACCTCGTGGAGGCCCTGCAACCCGAAGGCTACGATCCGGCCCTGAAATCCTGGCGCATGGAGGCCCTGCCCATCGTGCCGGAGGCCTTCCAGTACGCCGCCATCGAACGCACCAAGGACCAGTACGAGACCGTGGCGGGTTGGCTGAACCGCAAGGAAGTCACGGAGGTCGTGAACGCCACGGACGCCGGGCGGGAGGGCGAGCTGATCTTCGACCTCGTCTACCGCCTCAGCGGCTGCACCAAGCCCGTGAAGCGCCTGTGGACCAGCAGCCTCACGGAGGAGGCCATCCGTGAGGCCTTCGACAAGCTCAAACCGGGCGAGGCCTACGCGGGCCTGCGGGACGCCGCCCGGAGCCGCCAGGAGAGCGACTGGCTCGTGGGCATCAACGCCACCCGCGCCCAGACGCTGCTCATGCGCCGGGCCGGGGGCGAGGGCGTCTACAGCGTCGGCCGCGTGCAGACCCCAACGCTCGCCATCCTCGTGAACCGGGAACTGGAGCTGCGGGACTTCAAGCCCCAGACCTTCTGGGTGCTCTGGGCGAAGTTCCAGGTCCCCGAGGGCACCTGGAAGGGCAAGTGGCAGAAGGTGGCCGACGGCGAGACCGTGGAGCGCTTCAAATCGGAAGCGGAGGCCAGGGCCCTCGCCGAGAAGCTCGCGGGCCACGGCGCCAAGGTGGCCAGCGTCCAGGCCAAGACCGAGAAGAAGGCCCCGGAGCTGCTCTACGACCTCACGGCCCTGCAGAAGGCCTGCAACCAGCGCTTCGGCTGGAGCGCCGAGCGCACCCTGGAGATCGCGCAGGCCCTCTACGAGAAGAAGGTGCTCAGCTATCCGAGAACCGCGAGCCGCCATCTCACCAAGGCGGACGTGGCCAAGGCGCCCCGCTGGATCAAGGCCCTCGCCGACGGCCAGTTCAATGAGCTCGGACCCTTCATCCAGGACCTGCGCAAGCGCTGGCCCGTGGAGCTGGGCAAGCGATTCGTCGACGACAGCCAGGTGGAGGACCACAGTGCCCTCGTGCCCACGGAAGTGCCCGCCCAGGGCCTCCACGGGGATGAGGCCGCCCTCTACCTCCTGGTGGCGCGCCGCTTCCTCGCCGCCCACTGGCCCGACCGCATCGTAGCCCGGACCACCGTGATGACGGCCATCGAAGGGGAGCTGTTCAAGGCCACGGGCGCCGTGATGAAGCAACTGGGCTGGGCCGAGGTGGATCCGCCCCAGCGCAAGGCGCCCAAGGAGTCCAAGGTCAAGGATCTCGATGCCGAAGGCGAAGTGGGCGACGAGGACGAGGAAGAGGACCAGGGCCTCCCCCCGCTGAAGAAGGGACAGCCCGCCGACGTCCTCGGCTTCGACCCCAAGGAGGGCAAGACCTCACCCCCCAAGCGCCTCTCCGAGGCCGACCTGCTGGGCGCCATGCAGGGGGCCGGCCGCTTCGTGGACGACGAGGCCCTCAAGGGCGCCCTCAAGGACCGCGGCCTCGGCACCCCGGCCACCCGCGCTTCCATCATCGAGACGCTGCTCCAGCGGGGCTACGCGGAGCGCAAGCGCACGGCCCTCGTGCCCACCGAGAAGGGCATCGCCCTCATCCAGTCCATCCCCGACGAGCGCATCAAGAGCCCCCAGCTTACGGGCGAGTGGGAGGCCAAGCTGGAATCCATGCGCCGGGGCGAAACCGCCCGCGAGGGCTTCATGGATGAGATCAAGGGCTTCGTCCGCGACCTGATCCGCAACCTCCAGGGCGCCGCGCCCCGGGCCGCCCGGAAACCCGTTACGGGCCCGGAGATCGGCCCCTGCCCCCGCTGCGGATCCACCCTGCGCCTGCGCACCTGGGAGCAGCGAACTTACGCCCGTTGCGATGGCTCCAGGGATCCCGAGTGCCCCGTGGCCTTCGACTGCGACGCGGAGGGTGCCCCCACGTTCCGTTGCGAGGCCTGCCAGGGGCCCGTGCGGGAGGAGAAGTCCGGCCGCAGGGTGTGCCTCGCCTGCCGCCGCGAGCAGGGCTCCCAGGCCCCGCTGCCCATCCCCTGCCCGAAGTGCGCGGCGCCCATGCGGGTGATCCCGAGCACGCGCAAGGGGGAGTTCTTCCATCGCTGCGGCCCCTGCGGCATCGTGGAGTCAGTGAAAGCCGATTAAGGGGTCCCCCATGCGCGCCTGCATTCCCGCCCTCGTCTGCATGCTCGCCGCAGCCCAATCACCGACCGAGTTCGGCGGCCTGCGCTGGCGCATGGTCGGGCCCTTCCGCGGCGGCCGCACCGTGGCGGCCAGCGGCGTGCCCGGTCAGCCCCACACCTTCTACATCGGCGTGAACAACGGGGGGGTGTGGAAGACCACGGATGCGGGACGCACCTGGAACCCCCTCTTCGACGACCAGCCCACGGGCTCCATCGGGGCCCTGGCCGTGGCTCCCTCCAAGCCGGACATCGTCTACGTCGGCAGCGGCGAGGGCCTGCACCGCCCGGACCTGAGCACGGGCAACGGCATGTACCGCAGCGACGATGCCGGCCGGACCTGGCGCCACCTGGGCCTGGACGACGCCCAGCAGATCGGGGCTGTGCTCGTGGACCCGCGGGATCCCAACCGCTGCTTCGTGGCGGCCCTGGGCCATCCCTACGGGCCCAACACCACCCGCGGCGTCTTCCGCACCCGCGACGGCGGCGCCACCTGGGAGAAGGTGCTCTACCGGGATGCCCACACGGGCGCCGTGGCCCTGGCCTTCGATCCCGCCAACCCCGACATCGTCTATGCCTCCCTGTGGCAGGCCCGCCAGGCCCCCTGGGAGAACGGCGCCTTCAAGGGCCCCGGCACGGGCCTCTTCAAATCCACGGACGGCGGCACCACCTGGGCCCCCGCCATGGCCGGCCTCCCCACGGAGGGCCTGGGCCGCATCGGCTTCGCCGTGGCCCCCAGCGACGGCCGCCGCCTCTACGCCCAGGTGGAAGCCGGGCCCAAGAGCGGGACCTACCGCAGCGACGATGCCGGGGCCCACTGGGTCCAGGTGAACGCGGAGCGCCGCATCTCGGGCCGGGGCGACGACTTCGCGGAGATCAAGGTCCATCCCCGCAACCCCGAGGTGGTCTTTGCGGCCAACACCTCCACCTACCGCAGCGACGATGGGGGGAAGAGCTGGACGGCCATCAAGGGCGCCCCCGGAGGGGACGACTACCACACCATCTGGATCAGCCCCGAGCATCCGGAGATCATGCTGCTGGCCGCGGACCAGGGCGCCGTGGTCACCCTCAACGGCGGGGAGACCTGGGGCAGCTGGTACAACCAGCCCACCGCGCAGCTCTACCACGTGGCCGTGGACGACCGCTTCCCCTACCGCATCTACGGTGGCCAGCAGGAGAGCGGCTCTGTGGTGATCAAGAGCCGGGGTGACCATGGCCAGATCACCTTCCGGGACTGGATGCCCGCGGGCTTCGAGGAGTACGGCTACGCCGCGCCGGATCCCCTGCATCCGGGCGTGGTCTTCGGCGGGAAGCTCACCCGCTTCGACGAGGCCACGGGCCAGACACAGGGGGTGGCGCCCCGGGCCCTCCACGGCGAAGACTGGCGCTTCCTCCGCACGGCCCCCGTGGTGTTCAGCCCCGTGGATCCACACACCCTCTACTACGCCGGCAACGTCGTCTTCAAATCCACCGACGGAGGCCACAGCTGGCAGGTCATCAGCGGGGACCTGAGCCGCCCCGCCTGGACCGTTCCCGGCACCGTGGCCCCCTACACCGCCACCGCCACCCGCCGTGGGGTCGTCTACTCGCTGGCCCCCTCCCCCAAGGTGGCGAACTTCCTCTGGGCGGGCACCGACGATGGCCTCATCCACCGCAGCACCGACGGCCGCACCTGGACCGACGTGACCCCGAAGCAGCTCGGCCCCTGGATGAAGGTGTCGATGCTCGAAGCGAGCCACTTCGATGCCCAGGTGGCTTACGCGGCCATCAACACCCTGCGGCTGGACGACCTGCGCCCCCACATCCTGCGCACCCGGGATGGCGGCACCACCTGGGTGGAGCTGCGCGAGGGCATCCCAGACGGGGAGACCGTGAACGCCGTGCGGGAGGATCCCGTGCGTCGGGGGCTGCTCTACGCCGCCACGGAGCGGACCGTGTACGTCTCCTTCGATGACGGCGCCCACTGGGGCTCCCTGCGCCAGAACCTGCCCGTCACCTCCGTGCGGGACCTGGTGGTGAAGGGCGACGACCTCGTCATCGCCACCCACGGGCGGGGCTTTTGGGTGCTGGACGATGCCACCCCCCTCCGCCAGCTGCCCGAAGCCGGGGCCACGCACTTCTTCGCGCCCCAGGTGGCCACCCGCGTCCGTTGGAACCTCAACCCCGACACCCCGCTCCCGCCGGATGAACCCTCAGGCCAGAATCCGCCCGACGGCGCCCTCTTCCACTACCGCCTCGCGGCCCCGGCCCGGGAGGTCACCCTTGACATCCAGGATGCCGGGGGTCGCCTTGTGCGCCGCTACACCAGCGGCGACGCCCCCCAGCCCCCACAGCGGGACCTGAACATCCCCACCTACTGGATCCGCCCGCCCCAGACCCTCCCCACCACCCCGGGCCTGCACCGCTTCCTGTGGGACCTCCACCACGCCAAGGCCAAGGGCCAGCCGGGCGAATACCCCATCGCCGCCGTGGCCAAGGACACCGCCCGTTCGGACCAGGGTCCCTGGGCCCTCCCCGGCCGCTACACCGTGACCTTGAAGGTCGATGGCAAGGCCTTCGCACAGCCCCTGGAGGTCCGCATGGATCCCCGGGTGACGACGCCGCTGCCCGTCCTCCGGCGCCAGCTGGAGCTCTCCCTGCGCCTGCGGGATGCCCTCGACCGGCTCACCGCTCCGGCCCAGGCGGCCCTGCGCGAGGAATTGGCCGAACGTCTGGCCGCCCTCCAGGAGTCGGACCTGGAGCCCACCGAGGCCACCGTGGCCGCGGCGGAGGCGGCGCTGGCCAAGGCGAATTAGCCCGCCCAGCCCACGCGCGGAGGCCGCGACGGGATCCATTCCCGGCGCGGCCTCTACTTGGTGGATCAGATCAGGAGCGCTTGGCTTCCAGTTCCCGCTTCAGGGTCTCGAGCTTGCTGAGGGTGCAGCCACCCTTCTCGCAGCCGTCGCAGCCCCCGCCGCACTCGCCGTGGATGAGGCCCTTGATGAACCCACGCCCGAACCAGGCGGCCGACAGGGCCACCAGCGTCAGTGCGATGCCAAGCTGCAGGGTCATCCCGTTCTCCTCAGTGCATTCCCATCATACGGCCAAAGACGACGGTTCCCCAGCTCAGGAGCCAGCCCAGCACCGAACCGTAGACGATGGTGAAGAAGGCCCAGCCCCAGCTGCCCGTCTCCCGCTGGATCATGCTCACGGTACCCAGGCAGGGGGTGTAGATGAGGATGAAGACCATGAAGGCCAGGGCCGTGAGGGGTGTGAGCCCCGCGTGGTCCCGGAGGGCCACCTGGAGCGGGCTGAGTTTCTCGCCCTCCTTGGGTTCCTCGCTGGCCCCGTGGATGACGCCCATGGTGGAGACGACGATCTCCTTGGCCACGAAGCCCGCCGTGAGGGCGATGACGTCCTTCCAAGCCTCGGTGCGCTTGTGGTCCGGGTCGAAGATGGGGCGGAGCGTGGGCTCCAGCACCCGCCCGAACCGGGCCGCGAGGCTCGTGTTCACGATGCGGCTCTCATGGGCGAGGCGAAGCTCCGCGAGCTGCTCCTCCTTCTCCGCCTGGGGAATCTGGAGCGCCTGTACGGCCTGTTGACGCTGGAGGAGCTCGGCGCTCCATTCGCGGTTGGCGATGCCGGGGTAGCGGCTGAGGAACCACACGAGGGTGGCGCCGGCGAAGATGGTGGTGCCCGCCCGCTTCAGGAAGATGCTGCCCTTCTCCCACATGTGGATGGCCGTGGTCTTCGCCACGGGCAGGCGGTAGGGCGGCAGCTCCATGACGAAGGGCGCCGTCTCGGCATTGAACAGGGTGCTGCGCAGCAGGCGGCCCATGAGCATGGCGAGGCCCAGGCCCAGGAAGTGCATGGCCACGATGGCGAGGCCCGCCTTCACGGGGGTGAAGAAGGTGCCGGCGATGACGATGTACACCTGCAGCCGCGCGGAACAGCTCACCAGGGGCGTGACGAGGATCGTGATGAGCCGGTCGGTCTTCGACTCGATGGTGCGCGTGGCCTGGATGGCGGGCACATTGCAGCCCGAGCCCATGATGAGGGGGATGAAGCTCTTCCCGTGGAGCCCCATCAGGTGCATCACGCGGTCCATGATGAAGGCCGCCCGGGCCATGTAGCCCGTGTCCTCCAGGAAGCTGATGCAGCCCATGAGGATCATGATCACGGGCAGGAACACGATCACCGCGGACACGCCGGGGATGACACCGTCCACCAGCAGGCTCGTGAGTTCGCCCGGGGGAAGCTTCGCGCCCACAAGGTCACCCAGGCCCTTGAAGGCGGCGCCGATCCAATCCTGGGGGTACTTGCCGAGCACGAAGCTGAGCACGTACACCAGGGTGAGGATGCCGATGAAGATGGGGATGCCCAGGTAGCGGTGGGTCAGGAGGCCATCCAGCCGTTGGGTGAGGGTTTCTCCGGCGGGCGTCTCCGTCTTCACCATCTCCTTCACGAGGCCATGGGCGAAGCCGTAGCGCTGCTCGGCCACCAGGGTCTGGCCATCGGCCCCCAGGTGCTTTTCGAGGAAGGTGAGGCTCTTCTGGAGCTGGGCCTCGATGGCCTGCCGGGCGGAGCTGGCCGCCACCAGGGCGTGGGCCTCCTTGGAGTTCTCCAGGAGCTGGAGGGCCAGCCAGCGGGTGGGCACCGAGGCGGCGAGCTTCTCATCGCGGCGCAGCTCCGTCTGCAGCTTCAGCAGCTCGCCTTCGATGTCGTGGCCGTAGTCGCCGGGGCCGTGCCCCGCGGCCTCGCGGCTCCAATCCCGCACGCGGGGATCCCGCCCCTTGGCCACGGAGGCGAGGGCGGCCTTGAGTTCGGCGATGCCCTCCTCGCGGTTGCCCACGGTGGCGATCACGGGGCCGCCCAACAGGGTCTCCAGGCCTTCGCGATCGAAGGTGATCCCCTTGCGTTCGGCGTCGTCCACCATGTTGAGGACGAAGACCATGGGCTTGCCCAGCTCCAGCAGCTGGGTGGTGAGGAACAGGTTCCGCTCCAGGTTGGAGGCGTCGAGCACATTGAGGATGAGATCGACCTTGCCTTGGCTCACGAAGTGGCCGGCGATGCGCTCGTCCTCGCTCTTGGCGGAGAGGCTGTAGGTGCCCGGGAGGTCCACCACCTCCAGGCGCAGGCCCTCCTCGGCTTCAAGGGCGCCGCTGCGCTTCTCCACCGTGACCCCGGGCCAGTTGCCCACGTGGTGGCGCGCGCCCGTGAGGGCGTTGAAGAGGGTGGTCTTCCCGCAGTTGGGATTGCCGGCTAACGCGACGACGAGGTGCGACATGGATCCGACCGCCTTCGGGGAGTTGGGTTCAGGCCGTCAGGGCCACGAGGATGCAGGAGCTCTCCTCGCGCCGCAGGCTCAGGTGGTAGCCCTTGATGACGAGTTCCATGGGATCCCCCAAGGGGGCCAGCTTCTCCACCTTCAGGCGGGCGCCGCGGATGAAGCCCATCTCCAGGAGGCGCTGGCGGATGGGGCCCTGGGCCTGCAGGCCGACGACCTCCCCCTCCTGACCGGGCTGCAGGGTGCTGAGCGGAACTCCCTGATCTTGAGTCATTGTCTCAACTCCGATCCCAAGTGTAGCGCCCTCGGGGGGATGGACAAGGTGATCCGGCGCACAGATGGGAAGGAACCGGCATTGTCCAGGCCATTCCTGCCGGGCCCGGCCCCAGATCGGGATGGATAGGCGAATTGCGGCGTCGGCCTTAGGCTGAAGGCAATCATGACCGTCCCCAACGTCCTCACGCTCCTTCGCATCCTGGCGGTGCCTTTCTTCGCCATCGCCGTCTGGTACGGCCACCACCTTGAAGCGGTGCTCCTCTTCGCCGGAGCCGGGATCACGGACCTGCTGGACGGCTGGATCGCCCGCACCTTCCACCAGAAGAGCGCCCTGGGCGCCATCCTGGACCCCGCTGCGGACAAGCTCCTCACCACCACCGCCTTCGTGCTCATGACCTGGCGGACGGATGGCATGGCCGCCCCCGTGCCCGTGTGGGTCGCCATCCTCGCCATCTCCCGGGATGTGCTGATGAGCTTCACGGCCCTGGCCCACATGGGGAACTGGCGCACGGACATCTTCCGCCCCTCCTTCCTGGGGAAGGTGACCACCGCCGTGCAGCTGGCGGCCCTCAGCTTCGGCCTGCTGGCCAACGCCATGGGGCACCGCCCCTGGACCTACATGGCCTTCCCCTACCTGTACTGGCTCTGCGCCGCCTTCGTCCTGGCCTCCGGCATCCACTACTTCTGGCGGGCCACCACCACGCCGAGGGCCGTGTGACCGAAGGGAAGCCGCGGATCCCCTTGCGCTTCGCCGCGGCGGGCCTGGGGCTGCTCCTGGCCCTCTGGTTCCTCCGCTACGCGCTGCTGCCCTTCATCGTGGCCATGCTCATGGCCTACCTGCTGGCCCCGCTGGTGGACCGCCTGGGCCGCCACATGCGCCCGGCCTTCGCCGCGGGCCTCACCCTGCTGGGCACCGTGGGGGCCCTGGTGGGACTCCTCTGGGCGCTGATCCCCTGGCTCCTCCTCCAGGGTGCGCGGTTCATGGAAAGCCTTCCCCACTGGCAGACCCAGACCCAGGCCAAGCTGGGGCCTTGGCTGTCCAGCCACCCCTGGGCGGCGTCCAAGCTCACCGCCCTCGTGGAGGGCATCGAACCCGCCACGCTCCTGCAGGGGCTCAAGGTGACCGGGGGCGGCCTGCTGGGGGTGCTCCTCTCCACCTTGGAGCTGCTCCTGGTGCCCGTGATCCTGTGGTTCCTGCTCCAGGAGGGCCGGGAGATCCTCGCCCTCCTGCTGGACGTGGCCCCGCCCCGCCACCAGCCGCGCCTCCGGGGCATGTTCCTGGAAGTGCATCAGCGCATCGGCGGCTACATCCGCGGGCAGCTGGCCGTGGCCCTGGTCATGTCCCTCCTCCACATGATCGCCCTCTCCATCCTGGGCGTGCCCTGGGCTTGGCTGCTGGGCCTCATCGCCGGGTTCTCCAACTTCGTGCCCTACACCCCCTACCTCACCGCCCTGGTCCCCGCGCTGATCCTGGCCTATCTCGATGGTGGCCGCTCCGGATACCTGGGCGTGGTGGCCCTCGTGTTCACCCTCGTGCAGAAGGTGGAGGCCCTCTACCTGACGCCTGTGTGGGTGGGCCGCGCCTCCGGTCTGCACCCCCTCGAGGTCCTGCTGGCCCTGGTGGCCTTCGGCCACTGGTTCGGCCTCGTGGGCCTGCTCTTCGCCGTGCCCCTCATGATCGTGGCCAAGGTCGCCTGGCACGCCTTGATGGCGGACTATCGGGCCAGCGCCTGGTTCGCACGGGGGTGATGTGCGCTGTACCTCCCGGCTGTTCCTCCTGCTGGTCGCGGGGGCCTTCCTGGCTGCCCTGGCCTGGGCCCTGGTGACCCAGAGCAACCTCTGGCGGGCCCATGCCCAGCCCCTGCGACCCCTGGCCCCGCCCCCCGAAGCACCGTCCTCGCCCCCGGCCTCCGCCACCGGCGTGATCGGACCGGTGGACGATGCGACGGTGAAGGCCGTGGACCGGAACCTCAAGGCCGAGCAGGTGGCCCGGAAACGGCTGGATGCGCCCCCCGCGAATCGGAAATAGGCTCCGCCCCCGTTCCATGGGAAACTGGGCGGTCCGCGTCGCGATGACGCCGAAGGAGCCCCCATGGCCGTCCGCCGCCCCAATGCAGCCTATTCCAAGCCCGCGACCTCCAAGCGCCCGGCGAAACCCGGCCACAAGGTCTCCACCAAGCCGGCCCGGGCCGAAGGCGCGTCCCGCCCCGCGCGGCCAGGCGTGAAGATCTCGGCCCGGTCCGCCGAGCCCGAGTTCGAGCCCTCCTCCCGGCCCTCCACCGCTGCCCGCCGCCCGGCGCCCCAGGGCACCGCCAAGCCTTCCCGCCCCGCCCGCAGCGGCCCGTCCTCGGCGCGCCCGGCCCGTCCGGCTTCGCAGGAGGGCGCCCAGGGCGCGGCCCGCCCCGCGCGGCCCGTCAACCGGCCCCAGCGCCCCCAGGTCACCAAACCGGGACGGGTGCAGACCTCCACGCCGCTGCCCGGCTCCGCCAAGCACAGCCACCTGGAGCGCCTGCAGAAGATCCTGGCCCATGCGGGCATCGCCAGCCGCCGCGCCTGCGAGGAGCTGATCCTCGGCGGCCATGTGCACGTGAACGGGGAAGTGGTCACGGAACTGGGCGCCAAGGCCGATCCCCTGCGCGACGAGATCACCGTGAACCACAAGCCCATCCAGCGCGAGGCCCCCGTCTACGTGCTCGTGAACAAGCCCATGGGCTACATCACCACCGTGAAGGACGACCAGGGGCGTCCCACCGTCATGGCCCTGGTCCAGGGCATCGACGCCCGCCTCTACCCCGTGGGCCGCCTCGACTTCAACAGCGAGGGCCTGCTGCTCCTCACCAATGACGGCGCCGTGGCCGAGCGCCTCACGAGCCCGGACCACGAACTGCCCAAGGTGTACCTCGTGAAGGTGCACCGGGCCCTCACCAAGGAGCAGATCGCGGAGCTCAGCGGCGGCTTCCGCCTGGATGGTCGCCGCCTCAAGCCCTGCACCATCGAGGTCATGGACAAGCAGCAAAATCCTTGGCTGAAGGTCACCCTCACCGAGGGCAAGAACCGCCAGATCCGCCGCATGTTCGAAGCCATCGGCCACCCCGTGCACAAGCTCCGGCGCATCCAGTTCGGCCCCATCGCCGATCCCCTGCTCAAGCCCGGTGCCTGGCGCTTCCTCCACCCCAA
>DATFAX010000055.1:0-20089 GCA_035254125.1 Holophagaceae bacterium
GAAGGACCACATGCTCAAGGGCGTCCGCGACACGGATCCCCTGGAGATCCTCAAGCGCGTGTGGGGCATGCCCACCATGGAAGTGCACGGCGTCGTGGGCGGCTACCAGGGCCCCGGCATCAAGAGCGCCGTGGCGCCCCGCGCCGAGGTGAAGATCAGCTGCCGCCTCGTGCCCGCCATGGATTCCCACAAGGTGCTGGAGCGCGTGAAGACCTTCGTGAAGCAGCACGCCCCCGACGTGGAGGTCCACGAGGAGCACGGCCTGGCCGCCTTCAAGGGCCACGTCACCGGCAAGTACGCCGAGGCCATCCGCGACGCCTACAAGTTCGCCTTCGACGCCCCCTGCACCTTCACCCGCGAGGGCGGATCCATCGGCGCCGTGAAGACCATGGAGGATGTGCTGGGCACCGAGGTCTATTTCCTCGGTCTCTCCCTGCCCAGCCACGGCTACCACGCCCCCAACGAGAACTACGACTGGGAGCAGGCCTCCGGCGGCATGGTGGCCTTCGCCCACTACTTCGAGACCGTGAGCAAGTTCTAGGCGGATCGTGGGAATCGCACCTCAGGGGCCCCGCGAGGGGCCCTTGTTGTGGAGGGCAAAAGCCGCCTCGTCAGGTTGGTGACCGAACTGTGATGTCGGTCGCCTTTCCGTGGCCGATAGGAGGAGTAGACCCTTCCTTTGGGGTCTCGTCGGCCTTGGAGTTGCTCATGGCGTGGGAGGTTCGGAGCCCGGGTGGCCCGATCCCGGAGACCTATTTCGCCCCCGCGGGGCGGGCGAGTCCCGAAGCGCTCCAGATGGCCGCACGCGCCTGCCTGGCGGATCCCGTGGCCGCCTTCTTCATCCAGGCCGCAGGGGGGCTCGTGATGATCCTGGATGGGCATCGGCAGGTGCTGGCCATGAACCCAGGCCTGTCGGCCCTGCTGGGCCCGGAGGCCGCATCTTCCCTGGGGCGCCGCCCCGGGGAGCTCTTCGGCTGCATCCACGTCAAGGAAGGGCCCGATGGCTGCGGCACTTCGCCGGCCTGCTCCCACTGCGGGGCCGTGCTCGCCGTGCTCGCCTGCCAGGCCCGGGGCGGCACCGTGGAGGGGGAGTGCCAGCTCGCCTTGACGCGGGACGGGAAGGTCGATGCCGCGGAATACCGGATCATGGCCAGCGAGCTCGTGGTGGGGCCGCACCGCTTTGTGGTCGTGGTCCTCCAGGATCTGGGCGCCGCCAAGCGGCGGGAGGTGCTGGAGCGGCTCTTCTTCCACGACGTGGCCAACCTGATGCAGGGGATCCGGGGTTGGACCGAGCTGTTGGGCGAGGGGGGCATGCCCGCCCCGGTGGTGGCGGATAAGCTCCTGCGGCTCACGGACCTGCTGGGACGCGAGCTGCGCAGCCACCAGGACCTGGCCCTGGCGGAGTCGGGTCACCTCACCGCCGACCCCCGAGCGGTCCGACCCTCCCAGGTGCTGGCTGATGTGCAGGACCTCCTGCAACGCCACCCCCACACCCGGCGGCGCCAGGTGATCGTCGCCCCGGGGCCGGACGAGTTCCTCGTCACCGACCCAACCCTGCTCACCCGGATCCTGCTCAACATGGCCATCAACGCGGTGGAGGCCACGCCGGATGGGGCCTGGATCCTCCTGGAGGCGCACCCCACGGCCTTGGGCACCCGTCTGGAAGTCCGCAACCCCGGCGAGATCCCTTCGGACCTCCGCTCACGGGTCTTCCTCCGCTCCTTCAGCACGAAAGGGGGCAGCGGGCGGGGGCTGGGCACCTACTCCATGAAACTCCTGGGGGAGAGCGTGCTGGGCGGACGGGTGGACTTCCAGTGCGGGAATGGCGAGACCAATTTCTTCATCGACCTCCCCCGGGAGGGGGGCCACTGAGGAGTTGACAAGCAATCAAAGTGATATCACTTTGATTGCCCCTGGAGGCTCCATGTTGAAGGAACGTTCCGCCCACGCCCTCGCCGGGCTCCCCGTGTTGCTCTTCGGCCTGCTGGGCATCCTCGCCGCCGTGGGCATCTTCATCTCTGCCATCGCGGGCAACGAGCCCTTCCGGCTCGCCGTGGCCCTGCCCCTGCTGGTGCTCTGCATCTTCATCCTCTCCGGCCTCTTCGTGGTGAACCCCAACGAGGCCGTGGCCCTGCAGCTCTTTGGCGACTACAAGGGCACGGTGCGGCAGGAGGGCATGGCCTGGGCCAATCCCTTCCTCACCAAGCGGAAGATCAGCACCAAGGTGCGCAGCTTCGAGAGCACCCACCTCAAGGTGAACGACCAGGACGGCAACCCGGTGGAGATCGCCGCCATCATCGTGTGGCGCGTGATCGACACCGCTGAGGCCCTGTTCGAGGTGGAGGACTGCGAGAAGTTTGTGGCCGTGCAGAGCGAATCCGCCCTGCGCAGCCTCGCCGCCCACTTCCCCTACGACGCCCACGAGGCCGGCCAGCTGAGCCTCCGCGGCAGCACGGACGAGGTGGCCCACAAGCTGGGCGTGGAGCTGACGAAGGTGCTCTCCCAGGCCGGCGTGCAGGTGTCCGACGCCCGCATCAGCCACCTGGCCTACGCGCCCGAGATCGCCCAGGCCATGCTGCAGCGCCAGCAGGCCGGCGCCATCCTCGCCGCCCGGGCCCGCATCGTGGAGGGCGCCGTGGGCATGGTGGAGATGGCCCTGGAGCGCCTGGAGAAGGGCGGCCACGTGGCCCTGGATGAGGAACGCAAGGCCGCCATGGTGAGCAATCTGCTCGTGGTGCTTTGCAGCGAGCGGGCCGCGGCGCCCGTGGTGAACACCGGCACCCTGTACCACTGAGATCCCCGTGGCCGACCGCAAGTCCTTCCTCCTCCGGGTTGATCCCGAGGTGCTCGCCCAGCTCCAGGCCTGGGCCGGGGAGGATATGCGCAGCCTCAACGGCCACATCGAGTTCCTCCTGCGGGAGGCCCTGCGCAAGGCGGGCCGCCTCCCCGAACCGAAGTCCCCATCGAAAGCCGAACCATGACGCCAGCCCTCGAACTCACCGCCCTCACCAAGCGCTTCGGCGACAAGACGGCGGTGGATGACCTCTCCCTCGCCATCCCCCAGGGCAGCTTCCTGGGCCTCCTGGGCCGGAACGGCGCGGGCAAGTCCACCACCCTGAAGATGGCCACGGGCCTCCTCCAGCCCACGGCGGGTTCCGTGCGGGTGCTGGGCCTGGACATGGCCCGCGATCCCATCGCCATCAAGCGCCAGATCGGCACCATGCCCGAGGACATGGCCTTGCTCGACATGCTCACGGGCCCGCAGTACCTGCGCTTTGTGGGCCGCATGTACGGCCTGGAGGACGCCACCATCGACGCCCGCGCCGCGGAGCTCTTCGAGAAGCTGGACCTGGCCCCGGGCCCCAAGACCCTCATCGCGGACTACAGCTTCGGCATGAAGAAGAAGATCGCCCTCTGCGCGGCCATCCTCCACGGCCCGAAGCTGCTCTTCCTGGACGAGCCCTTCGAAGGCATTGACGCGGTCACCAACCGCACCATCAAGGACATCCTCCTCAGCCTCCAGGCGCGGGGTACCACCCTCGTGCTCACGAGCCACATCCTCGACGTGGTGGAGAAGCTCTGCCCCCTCATCGCGATCATCGACGAGGGCCGCATGAAGAGCTTCGGCACCCTGGAGGAACTGCGCGCCGGCGGCGGAAGCCTGGAGAGCCGCTTCGTGGATCTGGTGGGCGGCACCCGCACGGGGGAACTGTCGTGGTTGTGAGCCCCGTCCGCGCCTTGCTCACCGCCTACTTCCAGGCGAGCCTCGCCCGCAGCACCAAGGAATTGAGCCGCCAGGGTGTGTGGGCCCTGGTCCTCCTCGTGGGCGTGCTCGGCCTCTTCGTGGCCCTGCCCGCGGCCTTCGGGCTCTTCATGGCCGGCTTCAGCCTCGGTCCCCGGCTGGGTGGGCCGGATCGGGACATGGCCATCCTCGTACTGGGTGGGGTGCTGGGCCTCGTGGTGGGCGTGGGCGGCATCCTCGGGGGTCTCCTGGGTGGCGCCAAGAAGCTCAGCTGGGAACAGTACCGGGCCTTTCCCCTCCATCCCCTGCGCTTGATGGTGGCGGAGCTGGTGGCGGGCCTGGGCGACGTGCTCGTGGCGGGCCTCGCCCTGGGTCTCGGGATGCTGACCCTGGGCCTCGCCCTCGCCCATCCCGCGCTCCTGCCCCTGCTGCTGATCGTGCTGCTGGAGCACCTCCTGCTGATCCTCGCGCTGCAGCTGCTGCTGGGCAGCCTCGCCCAGCGGGTGGCCAAGCGGCTGCGCGTGGTGGTGTGGGGCCTGCTCGCCGTGGTGTGGGTGGGGTCCATGGTGCTGGGCCAGCTGGCCCCGCGGAAGGGTCACCCCGCCAATCCCATGCTGGAGCAGGCCGTCCGCGCCGTGGCGGATCATGCCCTCGGATTCCTGCGGGCGCTGCCCACCACCTGGGCCGTTGAGGGATTGGATGCAGCGGTGCAGGGACACCTGGGGAAGGCGTTGCTCCTCCAGCTCTACCCCCTGGGGCTTGGCCTACTCTGCGCCTTTTGGGCCTCCCGGCTCCTGGAGCGCGAGCAGGAGGCTTTGGCGCCGGTACAGGACTCCGGTCCCGGGGAGAAGCTGTGGTCCTTCCGCAGCCCCGCGGAGGGCCTGGGCCGCCTCCAGTTCCGCACCCTCATGAGCAGCCACCACGGCAAGTTCGGGTTCCTCATGCCGGTGATGACGGTGGTGATCATCCGCGGCCCCATGGCCCAGTTCGGCGGCCAGGCGCACTGGGCCCTGCCGGGCGCCTTCGCCTACCTGGCCCTCTTCGGGAACCAGTTCCAGTTCAACCAGTTCGGCATGGACGGTCACGGCGTGAAGGGGCTCTTCCTGTTGCCCATCGGCGCGGAGCAGCTGCTGGAGGGCAAGCTGCGCGGCTTCGCCTTGTACCAGGGGCTGCAGGCCCTGCTGCTCGTGGCGCTGCTCGTGCCGCTCTTCAAGCCGGCGCCCTTGGAGTTGCTGGCGGCCCTGGCCATGGCCGTGTGCTTCTTCCTCACCCAGAGCGCCGTGGGGTCCTTCACCAGCAGCTGGATGCCGCGACGCATCGACCGCGCCAGCCTCAAGAACAACCAGATGCCCATGATGCTGGTGCTCACGGCCATGGGCGTCTCCCTGCTCTGCACGGCCGTGTTCGGCGGCGCCTTCGGGCTGCTGCGGTGGCTGGCGCCGGCCTTCCTCCTCCCGGGCATGCTGCTGCTGGCGGGGCTCGCCTGGCTGGGGCACCGGGCCGTCCGCCGGGAGGCGGCCGCCTACCTGGATCGCCGCCGGGAAGTGATCGTGGAGGCCGTCGGGTGAGCACGCTGGAAGGGCTCCGCCTCGCGGCGGAATGGCAGGGGGCCCTCCTCTCCGGGGAGGGCGGTCCCCTCCTGCTCATCGAGCGAGTGCGCGAACACACGGGGCCGCGCCTGGCCCTCTTCGGGCAGTGGGCCGAGCAGCTGGCCCCGGCCCTGGAGGCCTGGGCGGCCACGGAGGCGAACCTCAACCTCGTGGGTCTCGTGCCCCTGCCGTCCACGGACCTGCCCCGGGCCCTGCGGCGGGAGCTGCGGCGCATCGGGGCCCTGCTGGGGGCCCTGGACCTGAGCCAGCCCACCCTGGGCCCTGCGCCCCACCTCGTCCGCCGCCTGCCGGGCCTTCTGGTGGGGGGTGAGTCCACCTTGCCGGCGCTGCCCCTCACGGGCATCCAGGCCTTCGAGCTGCGGCGCTACTGCGACGGCCTCCCCGCGTGGGCGGAGCCCGGTCGGCATTGGTGGGAGGGCCCCGCGCCGGCGGGCGCGGACGTCCTCGCGGAGCCGCTCACCCTGCCCACGGCCCTTCCCCTCACCGAAGCGCTCCGCGCCGTGCTGCGGGGCCGGGCACAGGGACCTGTGGACTTCCTGCCCCTGCCCGGGGATCCGCGACCGCTACAGGCGCTGAAGCAGCTCACCCCCGCAGCCACGGCCTTCGTCGGCGACGTCGGCACCTGGAAGGAACTGCTGGGGCGCCTGGCCACGCTGCCGGCGCCGGCCCACTTCTGCGGGCGCTGCTGAGGGGCTTCAGTCCTTGGCGTCGGGCTCGCCCGCGGGCACTTCATCGGGGTGGTGCTGCCACACGCGCCACATCCAGCGGCCCGTGGCGCGATCGAAGACGTCGATGCAGCCCAGCCAGTTGAGGAGGCCCACGAGCATCACGTAAGTGGCCCCGTATTCCTGGGTGAGGTTCTGGATGGGCTCGGCCATCTCGGGGGTGCCCAGGCCGCCGAAGGCCCAGGCGAAGGGGGCGTAGAGGGGGCCCATGCCGAGGGTGGCCAGGGCGCCCAGGGTCTTGAGCCATTGGCCGGGGACGGGGACGAAGACGCCGCCGCGGACGCCGTCCACGGCGCCGTGGTGGAGCTGAAGGGCCCCCAAGGTGAGGAAGATGGCCGCCATGGCAAAGAAGGCCTTGGCCCGGCCCTTCTCGCCCAGGCGCCAATAGCCGAGGCCCGGCACCAGCCATTGGAGCAGCACGGGCAGCCAGGCGGCCCTCAGGGCCTTCTGTCGGCGCAGGGGCTGGGGCAGGTTGGGGAGGGTCACCGGCGTCTCGGACATGCCACCAGATTAGCCGAGGCCCTAGGATGGAAGATCAGGTGACGCGATGGCTTTTCCAGACCGGGTGAAGATCGTGGATGTGGGGCCCCGGGACGGGCTCCAGAACGAGGCTCGGCCCGTGGCCACGGAACACAAGGTGGCCCTCATCGAAGGCCTGGCCGAGGCAGGCCTGCCCGTGGTGGAAGCCACCAGCTTCGTCTCCCCCAAGTGGGTGCCCCAGATGGCGGATGCGGCCGATGTGTTGGCCCGGATCCGCCGGAAGCCCGGCGTCGGCTACCCCGTGCTTACCCCCAACCTCAAGGGCTTCGAGGCGGCCCTGGCCGCGGGCGCCACGGAGGTGGCCATCTTCGGTGCCGCCTCCGAGGCCTTCAGCCAGAAGAACATCAACTGCTCCATCGCCGAGAGCCTGGACCGTTTCCAACCCGTGATGGACGCGGCGAAGGCCGCGGGCATCCCCGTGCGGGGGTATGTGAGCTGCGTGCTGGGCTGCCCCTACGAGGGCGAGGTGGCGGCGTCCAAGGTCGCCGAGGTGGCCGGTCGGCTGTTTGCCATGGGCTGCTATGAAATCTCCCTGGGCGACACCATCGGGGTGGGCACACCCGCCAAGGCCGCGGCCATGGTGCGGGCCGTGGCGGAGCGGGTGCCGGTGGCGGCCCTGGCGGCCCACTTCCACGACACCTACGGGCAGGCCCTTGCCAACCTCTACGCGGTGATGGAACTGGGGGTGGCCACCGTGGACAGCTCCGTGGCGGGCCTGGGCGGCTGCCCCTACGCGGCCGGTGCCAGCGGCAATGTGGCCACGGAGGATGTGGTCTACCTGCTCAACGGCCTGGGCATCGCCTCCGGTGTGGACCTGGACCGCCTCGTGGATGTGGGCGTTCGCATCTGCGAGGTGCTGGGACGCACGCCGGGCAGCAAGGTGGCCCAGGCCCTCCTGGCCAAGCGGGCCAAGGTGAGCTGCTGAAGCAGGAGGACCCGGGCCGGGGCCCGGGTCCTCCTGCTTGGCTGCCGGGTGGGGTGAGGCCTTTCCAAGGCCTCGTCCCACCCGTCCCAGGTGGTTCGTGAAGTCCTCTTTCAAAATCAGAAGCTGATGCGAGCGCCCAGGTAGACGCGCCGGGGGTTCTGCCAGGCGATGGGCGAGCCGAAGCTGACACCGGAGACGCCATTGGCGCTCTCCTCCACGGCGGAGGGGCTCTGGCGGTTGAGGGCGTTGAACACGTCCAGGAAGACCTCACCCTTGAAGATCTTGGCGAAGGCCAGGTCGTATTTCGCCCGGAGGTCGAATTGCTGGTAGCTGGGGCCGCGACGGGTGCCGGGCTTGGCGTCGAAGTTGTCGATGAAGGGGCCGCTCAGCACCCGGCCATAGAGGCCGAGGCCGCGGGTGTAGTTGATGCCCTGCACATAGGTGTAGGAGCCACCCAGGGTCAGGCCCTTGGCCCAGCCGCCTTTGAAGGTGTGGGCGAGGTAGCCCTTCACCTGGTTGTCCACACTGCCGTTGAGGGTGCCGTTCATCCAGGGCATGCGGGGATCGAGCCGCGGGGTGTCGCCCTGGAAGTCGGCGTCCCCGGAGGAGAGGCTGTTGCCGGTGGCCTTGGTGTGCGTGTAGTTGACGAAGGCCACCCAACCGTCGCCCGTGTCCGTGCGGCGCAGGGAGAGGTTCACCACGTCGAAATTGCGCTCGGCGCCGATGAGGTTGGCCAGCACGTAGTTCACGTTGGCGGGGATGGCGGAGTACCCGAAGTGGGAGAGCGGGTAGGCCATGGAGGCGAATTTGCTCTGCCAGTAGGCGTCCGTGCCGCCGTAAACGCCCTCGATGCGGGCCAGGGTCCCGGCCCCGGGGATGAGGGTCGCGGGATTGGTGTAGAGGTTCAGGTCGAAGTCCTCCACGATGCGCCGGTCCTCCCGGTGGCTGTAGGTCGCTTCGAAGGTGAGGCCGTGGCCCAGGTCGCGCTCCAGGCCCAGGCGGAGTTCATCCGTGTAGGGACTCTGGAGGGTGGGCGCCAGGGCGGCATCCACGGTCTCCCGGCCACCCCGCTGGCGGAGCGTCACCCAGTTGTCGGGGTTGTAGGTGCCGATGGCGCCCTGGTAGGGGATGTACATCTGCTCCAGGCGCGCGTTGGCGAAGGAGCCTGCGAACGTGACCATGTCGAGCTTGATGGGCTCGAAGTAGCGCCCGTAGGTGGCGTAGACCTTGAGCTTGTTCTCGCCCTTGTGGTTGTAGGTGAGGCCCAGGCGGGGGGCGATGTTCAGTTCGGTGCTGTGCAGCTTGGTGCCATCGTCGGCGTAGTACGCATCCTTGTTGAAGCGGGCCCCGAGGTAGGCGGTCCACCGGTTGCCGGGCAGGGTCCAGGTGTCCTGCAGGTAATAGTCGAGGCTCTTGCGCTTCACCTTGGCGTCGTTGCCGTAGCGGAGGCCCACGATGCGGTACTCCAGGAGGCGATCCGTGGAGCCGGGGGCCAGGGTCTGGAAGGGGAGGGCGGAGTAATCCGTGCCGCCGGGATCCACCGTGGCGCCGATGCTGTTGAGGTAGGCATCCAGGGCGGGATTGGAGGCGCGGGCCCGATCCAGGGCACCGGGGACGTAGCTGTCGTCGGCCCAGGACGCGCCGGAATAATTGCCGAGCACGTCGCCCCAGGTGAGGGTGTTGGCGGTGCCCTTGGCCAGGTACTCGTAGTCGGCGCCGCTGCCGGCGTGCTGCAGGTTGGAGGTGCGGGTCTCCTCCTGCTGCACGAGGCCCGCCTTGAACTGGTGATCCCCGAAGAGCTGGGCCTGGAACTTCGCCACATCCAGGCTGAAACCGGTGCGCTCGCTCACGGTCTTGGTGTACCAGCCGAAGCCGCCGTCCTGCTTCTGGTAGTTCGCGACGCTGCCGGAATCGGGAAGTCCATTGTAGGCCGCATCTGGGAAGACGATGGTGAGGGCGTCCCCGGCCACCCGGGGCTTGGGGGTGGCGTCACTGCTGAACATGAACCCCTTGGCCGTGATCACCCACTCGTTGAACACGCCCTCGTAGCGCAGGTTGGAGATGCGCTGGTTGCGGTCCCGGTCACTGTCGAAGCCGGGGATGTTGGAGTCGACGCCCAGGCTGCGGTCCTTGGACCGGTTGTCCGTGACGCTCAGCTCCAGCGTATTGCCGGTGCTGATCTGGAAGGTGGTCTTGAAGAACCCCAGCAGGTCGTCCTGCTCCGCATTCTTAGCTACGGGGGTGGGGGTGGCGGTGTCCTTGAACGCGCCGTCCGTGGTGGTGTTCTGCTTCTGGAGGGAGGCGAAGAACCACCAGCGATCCTTGAGGATGGGACCGCCCAGGGTGAAGGCGGTATCAAAGCTGCTGAACTTGGAATCCTTGGTGAGCACCCCGGGCTTCCGGCCGGCGACGAGGGAGCTGTTCTGGAAGTAGTAGTTCAGGGACCCGGCCCAGGTGTTGGAACCGGACTTGGTGATCACGTTGGAGACGAGGCCGCCGCCGCGGGCCGCCACGTCCGCCTGAATGCCCCCGGTCTTGATCTCCTGCTCCTGGATGATCTCGGAGTTGAAGCGGCTGAGGCTGCCGCCCGTCTGGGGGTTCGTGGTGTCCACGCCGTCCAGGATGTAGGTGTTGTTGCGGGCGCCGCCGGCACCGGTGTTGTCGCGGCTCAGGCTCCCCGCCACGGCGAAATCCGTCCCGGAATCCGGGGAGGCGATGACGCCGGGGGCGAAGCGGACGAAGTCCGTGTAGGTGCGTCCCGTGGGGAGGCTGTCCAGGGTCTCCGTGGAGAGGCGCACGCCGCCCGCCCCGGTGGTGGGGTCCAGGGTGGCGGCGGAGGCGGTGATGACCACGATGGCCTCGTTCAGGGGCACCAGCTTCAGGTCCGCCTGGGTGATGCTGGAGACGCCGATGTGGATGCCCTTGAGGGTGCCGGACTGGTAGCCCGCGGCCTCCACGGTGACGGTGAAATCGCCGGGGTAGAGGGAGGGGATGCGGACCCGTCCCTGCGCATCGCTGATGGCGGTCTTCGCACCGCCGATCTGGGTGGGGCTCGACACGATGACCTTGGCGTTGGCGAGGGGGACCCCCTCTTTGTTGCGCACGTTGACGGCCAGGATGCCGGTTTCCTGGGCCATCAGGGCCGAGGGGCCGGCGGCGAGGACGAAGGCCAGGGCGCCCAGGCGGGGGTGGAGGCGGTTCATGGAGGAGCTCCTTGTTGGCGCGGCACGGCCGCGGCGGGGGAGGCCCGGAGGTGGAGGCGCTCCCGCCATGGAGATCCATGGGAGTGGGCGGGCTTCCGGGCCGTGGGAAGGTGACCCTTCCAGACTCGGAACCCCGTTATGAGGCGGCCATGGCGGTGGGACGTGCGGGCTCCACCGCGTCGCCGCCCAGGGCAAAGTGGACTGCGGCCATTCGCCCCAACCAGGTGCCGCGAACCGCCGATCTCCAGGGGACAAGGCTTCGCGCACCTCCGGGGCGAGGCGCCCGAGGTCAGTCCCCTTCACCCCGAAGGGCCAGGAGCCCTGGACTCAGGGGCCAGCCGTTCCCCGTCCCCTTGCCCTTCCAGGGCCAACGGGATCGTTTGCGGGGTGACTTGTCGGCTCGGCCGGGAAGGCCGCGCGGCTCCACCTCAGGAGTGGCGGGATGGGTGGAATGATTCCCGGTCGATAGACTGGAGACGAACGTCCGAAGGGTGTGCCCCCTCGGCCCGAGGAAAGTCGGACCCATGACCAGCCTGCCCCCCTGCCCGAAGTGCCGTTCCGGTTACACCTATGAATCCGGGGACCTGCTCGTCTGCCCGGAGTGCGCCCACGAGTGGACCCTGGCCGGGACCGCGGACCCCGCCGAGGCGGGCCTCGTGGTCAAGGATGCCCACGGGAACCTGCTCCAGGAGGGCGACTCCGTGGTGCTGGTCAAGGACCTCAAGGTGAAGGGCAGCCCCTCGCCCTTGAAGATGGGGACCAAGGTGAAGAACATCCGCCTGGTGGACGGCGACCACAACATCGACTGCAAGATCGACGGCTTCGGAGCCATGAGCCTGAAGTCGGAGTTCGTGAAGAAGGCCTGAGGGTCAGCGGAGGGAGATCCCATCCGCGTCTGCGTTCAGAACATTCCCGCCTTTGGTACCTTCCCCGATTGGAGTGGATTCAGGTTCAAGAGGGCCCTTCCTGGGCCGGGTGGGAAGTCGACTCCCGTTCCCCTCAAGGCCCCGGCCTCACTCGATCTTTGCGGAACGAGCTTTCGCACGGTCGAACAGGAATACCACCGAGCGTCCTGAAGAAATGAAGACATCCCATCTTTTATCTGGGCTGATGTACAACTGGCCCATGGACAGATCCCCCGGGGTCTCGGAATTCCAAACGGGCAATTTGATTAATTCGACATTAATGCCATTTTGATTTTCGATGATAAACCAATCTCCAAACCTGGGTTCGGCTTTCCGCAGGCCAGGTTCCGAAGCCACCGGGTAGCCGTATAGATGAAAAGCAGGGTGAGAAAAAGTCCTGCCCCTGAACTCTTCCCAGGCGATGGGATGGGGTTGGACCCTTGGATAAATCAACGTAAATGAATTAAAGAATTTATCTGCTTCCTTGATGCTTTCTTCAATGTTGTCTGGGTCTTTTAGGTCGAATTTGCAGGAACTTAGCTTAAAGGTGTGAAGGTCTATTCTGAGCCCGGCTCCACCCGACAGAGGTTGGATCAGATAGAGAATCTGAGGATCGAACTTGTCCATGTACGGCATCGGGGCCGACATTTCAATGGAGGATGGGATCACCAAGGCCGGTTCATTGGCCTTGAATTCCCCGACTCTGTGAACGAATAGCAGGGCCCATATCGCCGTTGCAACCAGGATCGCGATGGGAGCAAGGACCTTCCCCTGCAGCCCGCCTCTGCCCGGTATATCGATTCTTCCTGGGTCCATCGAGGAGCCTCCCACCGGCCTAGGGTGGATTATCCAGGGAAGGGCATCCCGTGTCGCCGCCGACCCCTCACGGAGGAACGTGCTTGTGCGGCCCCTCCTTGGCCTTTCCGATGCGAACAAGGTGGGGCGTTGGGGCACGAAAGGAGGCTTAAGGCCTCCTTTCACCAGTGGTGGTTGCTGGGGACGGAACCACCACTGGTGGCGAAGGAGGCTTTCGGGCGCAAAAAAAAAGAGGGGGCCGTGGCCCCCTCTTTTTAAACCACCGCGCCTGTTGGACTAGTCGGTGGCGAAGGGCAGCAACGCGATGTTGCGGGCCCGCTTGATGGCTTCCACGAGCATGCGCTGGTGGTTGGCGCACACGCCGCTGGTGCGGCGGGGGAGGACCTTGCCGCGCTCGGGGGTGAAGCCCTGCAGGGTCTTGACGTCCTTGTAGTCGATGAAGGTGCTCTTCTCGACGCAGAACTTGCAGAACTTGGACCGGCGGCCGGTAAACGACTTCTTCTTCTTGGGCTTGCCCTTGCCCTTGGCGTCAGCGCGCTTCTTCATTACATCATCTCCTCAATGCTGCGCTCTTTCACGCCGGCCTGCGCCTTGCGCTTGCCTTCGCGCTCGAAACGCTGCTTGGCGCGACCGGCGGCCTTCTCCTGCTCGTCGAGGCGAACGGAGAGGTACTTGATCACGGAGTCGTTGTTGCGGAAGCGGCGCTCGAGCTCGGCGATGAGCTTGGGACCGGCGTTCATCTCGAAGAGGGTGTAGTAGCCCTCCGAGAACTTCTGGACGTCGTAGGCCAGCTTCTTGCGGCCCCACTTGTCGGTCTTGAGCAGCTCGCCACCCTGCTCGGCGATGATCCCCTCGAACTGCTTCACGAGCTCGTCAGCCTGCTCGTCGGTCAGCACGGGGGAGGCGATGAAGATGGTCTCGTAGTGACGCATCATTCCTCCTTGTGGATTGGTAGCCCCCGGGATCCGGATTGCACGGCGGGAGCAAGGAAGGTTCGCAACCCCCCGATGGAGGCGCGAAGGACTAGGTTCTCAGGAATCCCCTTCATCCTCAAGGGTTTTTCGCCCCCAGAAGGCCTCTCCATTGACCAGGTTCCCCAGCTTGGAGAGATCCCCGCAGCCGCCCAAGAGCTCCAGGAACCTCGCGAAGGGGGCGTCCAGGGCGTCGATGGTGTCCCACTGGGGGTCCGTCCAGCGACCCAGGACGTAGTCCGCCAGGGGGCGCTCGAAGGGGCCGATGCCCAGGCGGAGGCGGGCCACCTTGGAGGTGCCCAGCTCGGAGAAGACCGACTTGAGGCCGTTGTGGCCCCCGTCGGAACCGTCCAGGCGGAAGCGGCCCAGGCCCAGGGGCAGGTCCTTGTCGTCGTAGAGCAGGATCAGCTTCCGGGGATCCAGGCCCGCCCGGGCCGCCTGGAAGCAGGCCTCGCCGCTGAGGTTCATGTAGGTGGAGGGCACCAGGGCCTGCAGCTTGGGCGTGAGGCCGTAGAGCCGCCCGCTGGCGAACTTCTTCACCACGGGTGGGTTCAGGTTGCGGTCTTCCATCCAGCGCTGGAGCAGGAGCCGGCCCAGGTTGTGCCGGGTATCGGCGCATTCCTCGCCGGGGTTTCCGAGGGGTACGAGGGTCCACATGGGGAGACGCTATCAGCGGTCAGCGGTCAGCTAAAGCAAACGGGCGCCCTCAGGCGCCCGTAGCTGATGGCTGATCGCTGAAAGCTGAACGCTTACTTCTTGTCCTTCTTGCCCTTGGTGCCCACGACCTCGGGCTCGGCGGCGGCCGCGGCGGCCTCGGCGGCCACTTCCTCGGCGGGCTTGCCGTGGATGGCGCAGATGACCTCGTGGGCCTCGCCGACGATCTTCAGGGTGGAGGCCAGGTTCAGCTGGTCGAAGCGGATGGAGTCACCGACCTTCAGGGCCTCGACGCTCACGGGGATGGCGGTGGGGATGAGGCTGGGGAGGCACTCGATCTCGATCTCGCGGTGCACGAAGTCGAGGAGGCCGCCCTGGGTCTTCACGCCGTAGGCGATGCCGAGGAGCTTCACGGGCACCTTGACGCGCACCTTGTGGGTGGGATCCACGCGGAGGAAGTCCACGTGCTTCAGGCGGCCGGTGACGGGATCGCGCTGCAGGTCGTGGATGATGACGTGGCGCTTGATGTCGGTGCCTTCGCGCTGGAGGTAGACCACGCTGTTCATGCCGCTCTCGCTGGCGATGATGCGGGCCACGACCTTGGGGCTGATGGCGACATGGACGGTGGGCTCGTTCAGACCGTAGACCACGGCGGGAATCATGCCGTTCTTGCGCATGGCCTTCGTGGCGGTCTTGCCCAGTTCGGTGCGCAGGGACACCTGGATGGTTTCGTTGCTCATGGTTCCTCCTACCAAGCCCGTATCCGACGTCGGATGGGCCCTCTCGTTGGGTGGGGCTCCCGACGCGGGAACCCGGAACCGATGAGTATCGCGGAATTCACATTGAGATGAAAGGCTTTTGTTCCTATGGATACCCTGGGAACGACCATGAAACCCCGCCTGCCGCGCCCCGAGGAACTGCTCAACCGCGAGCTGAGCTGGCTCGACTTCAACGCCCGGGTCTTGGAAGAAGCCGAGGACGAGGGGGTGCCCCTCCTGGAGCGGGTGAAATTCCTGAGCATTGCCTCCAGCAACTGGGATGAGTTCTTCATGGTCCGGGTGGCCGGCATCTGGCGGGAGATCGATGCGGGCATCACCCGCCCCGGCCCCGATGGCCTCACCCCCCGGCAGGTGCTGGACCGGGTCTCCGCCAAGATCCACACCGCCACCCTCCGCCAGCACGCCCTGTTCCAGGAGGTCCTGGAGCCCCGGCTGGAAGCGGAGGGCGTGCGGATCCTGGAGCCCGCCCAGCTGGATGGCGTGCAGGCCGCCTTTGTGGAAGAGCACTGGCGCACCACCCTCATGCCCCTGGTGACCCCCCTGGCCGTGGACCCGGGCCATCCCTTCCCCCGCCTGGGCAACCGGGCCCTGGTCCTCGTCTGCGAGCTGGAGAGCCCCGACCAGGGGGACGAAGGCCTGCCCGTCAGCGAGCTGAGCTTCATCCCCGTGCCCACCTCCGTGGCCCAGCGCTTCCTTCGCCTGCCCTCGGTCGAGGGCCGCTACGACTTCGTGACGTTGGAGGACCTCGTACGGCACAACCTGGAGCGCATCTACAGCGGCTACCGGGTGAAGGCCAGCCATGCCATCCGCGTGACCCGGGACTCGGACATCCCCTTGGATGAGGACGAGAGCGAGGACCTCCTCAAGAGCATCGAGGAGAGCCTGCGGGACCGCCGCCGCGGAGCCGTGGTGCGCCTCCAACACGAACGGGGGCTCAGCCAGGAGCTCCTGCAGTTGCTGATCCGGGAGCTGGACCTCGCCCCGGAGGACCTCTACCCCGCCGAGGGCATGGCGGCCTTCAGTGACCTCATGCAGCTCTACCAGCAGGTGGACCTGCCCCACCTGAAGGATGCGCCGTTGCCCCCGCTGCCCGTGCCCCAGCTGGAGGCCCCGGGGAGCATCTTCGAGGCCATCTCCCGGGCCGACATCCTGCTGAGCCACCCCTACCAGAGCTTCGATGATTCCGTGGTGCGCTTCATCCGCGAGGCGGCCCTGGATCCCAAGGTGCTCGCCATCAAGATGACCCTCTACCGCATGAGCCCGGGCAGCCCCATCGCCTCGGCGCTGGAGCAGGCGGCCGAACGCGGTAAGCAGGTGGCGGCCATCGTGGAGCTGCGAGCCCGCTTCGACGAGGAGGCCAACATCGCCTGGGCCCGGCGCCTGGAGAAGGCGGGCGTCCACGTGGTGTACGGCCTGCCCGGCTACAAGACCCACTGCAAGGCCACGCTGGTGGTGCGCCAGGAGGAGACGGGCATCCGGCGCTACTGCCACCTGGGCACGGGCAACTACAACGAGCGCAGCTCGCGCCTCTACGCCGATTTCGGCCTGCTCACGGCCCGGGAGGAGTTCGGCGAGGACCTCTCCCACTTCTTCAACCTGCTCACGGGCTACACTCGGCCTCCCAAGCTGCACCGCCTCCTGCCTGCGCCCACCCACCTGAAGGCGGCCCTCCTGGACCGCATCCAGCGGGAGATCAGCCACGCCCGCCTGGGCCGCCCCGCCCGCATGATCCTCAAGGCCAACGCCATCGTGGATGCCGCCATCATCCAGGCCCTCTATGAAGCCAGCGAGGCCGGGGTGGCGGTGGACCTCATCGTGCGGGGCACCTGCTGCCTCAAGCCCGGCGTGCCCGGGCTCAGCGCGAACATCCGGGTGCTCAGCATCCTGGACCGCTTCCTGGAGCACGCCCGCATCTACCACTTCCAGAACGCCGGGGAGCCGGAGACCTGGCTGGCCAGCGCCGACCTCATGCCCCGGAACCTGGACCGCCGCGTGGAGCTGGCCTTCCCCCTGGTGGACCCCCTCCTGGCCGCGGAGGTGGTGGACCTGCTGGAGCTGCAACTCCAGGACACCGTGAAGGGGCGGGTCATCGGCCCCGAGGGGCAGACCCTGCGCCGGGGTCTGGAGCCCGGGCCGGCCCTGCGCAGCCAGCTGCGCTTCTACGAGCGCGCCCGCCAGCGGAGCGGGGTGGGGGACGTGACCCGGCGGCTCACCTGACATCGGTCAAGGCGAAGTCCGGCCCTCATGCGAAACTGGGAGGCTTGGGAGAGACCATGGAGAAGAAGCTCAGCCGCGCTGCCATCTTTGAAACCGTCAACGGCTACACCGTGCCCGGCACCTCCGGGACCCTGGCCACCCTGAAGGCCCTCAAGGGCATCGACGTCCAGGGTGGGGGCATCACCGTGCAGCTGGGCATGCTCGACGCCTACCAGGATCGCGAGGCGGAGATCCGCGCGGCCCTTACCGAGGCGCTGAAGGCCCAGGATGGGGTCACCTCGGTGAACGTGGCCTTCACCTGGGAGAAGACCCCCCAGGTGGAGTTCAAGAACCTCCTGCCCACCGTGAAGCACGCCATCGTCGTCGGCTCCGGCAAGGGGGGCGTGGGCAAGTCCACGGTGGCCTCGAACCTCGCCGTGGCCCTGGCCCAGCAGGGCCTCAAGGTGGGCCTGCTGGATGCCGACCTCTACGGCCCCTCCATGGGCATGATGTTCGGCGTCACTGAAGGCCCCGAAGGCACCCCCGAGGGCAAGATCAAGCCCATCGAGAAGTACGGCCTCAAGCTCATGAGCATGGCCTTCCTCATCGACGAGGACCGCCCCGTGGTGTGGCGCGGGCCCATGCTGAACAAGGCCCTCACCCAGTTCATGGCCGACGTGCTCTGGGGCGACCTCGACGTGCTCCTCATGGACCTGCCCCCCGGCACGGGCGACGTGCAGATCAGCCTCATCCAGAACGCCCACGTGAAGGGCGCGGTCGTCGTGAGCACCCCCCAGGACGTGGCCTTCCTGGACGCCAAGAAGGCGATCGGCATGTTCAACGTGGTGAAGGTGCCCGTGCTCGGCATGATCGAGAACATGAGCAGCTACGTGTGCCCCAAGTGCGGCGAGGAGACCCAGATCTTCGGCCACGGCGGCGTGAAGAAGGCCGCGGAGCGCATGGAGCTCCCCTTCCTGGGCGAAATCCCCATCGACCTGGCCATCCGCGAGGGCGGCGACTCCGGCAAGCCCCTCGTGGTGGCCCATCCCGACAGCCCCCAGGCCAAGGGCTTCCATGCCATCGCGAAGGGCCTTCGGGAGAAGCTCGGCCTCTAAGCTGGAGGCTGGAGGCTGGAAACGGTGCGGGCGCCCATTGGGCGCCCGTGCTTTGTCAGGTGCGGCCCTCCGTACCCCCTCCAGCCTCCAGCCTCCAGCCGCTGGTCTCCGGCCTTCCTGGCCTGACCTGTGCTATACCCTCCCCCGGGAGGCCCCCATGAGTGCCAAGCCGGTCATCGTCGTGGCGAACCTGAAGGGCGGCGTCGGAAAATCGACGGTGGCGGTGCATCTGGCCTACTACCTGGAGGCTCTTCTGGTGGATCTGGATCCCCAGGGGGATGCCTCGGATTGGGCGGAGCGGTCCGGCTGGATCCAGGCCCACAAGGCCGGGGGCTGGGCCGAGGCGGGCAAGGCCCTGGCCAAGGCCACAGGACCCGTGGTGCTGGATTGCCCCCCCGGGGAGAACCCCCATCTTCACCAGGCCCTGCAGGCGGCGGACGTGGTCATCATTCCCACCAAGGCCGGGCGCCAGGACCTGCGGGCCGTGGGCCGCATGCTGGAGCTGGTGAAGGAAGCCCGTCACGGGCACCGGACCCTCCGGGCCGGGGTGGTGTTCAACGAGGTGAAGAGCCAGACCTCCCTGGCCGCCGAAGTGGAGGAGGCCCTGAAGCACCTGAAGGACGCCACCTACCTGGGGCATCTGGGCAGCCGCCAGGCCTTCGTGGAGGCTTTCGCCGCCGGGAAGGCCGTGACCTCGGGCCCCGCCTACGACGAACTGTATGCCGTGCTGCGCCGGGTGCGGCGCGTGGTGAAGGAGGTCCTGTGAGCAAGCCCGCGGAACATGATCCCCTCGCCTGGATCACTCAAGGGCGGAAGGAGCGCCCGGCCAAGGCGGCGAAGCCCGCCAAGCCCGCGGCCAAGCCGGCGCCGGTACCCAAGGTCAAGAAGCCGAAGGCCAAGTAAGGCTCCGGGTCTGCTGATAGCCTTCGGGGATGGCCAAGCCCGTCCTCCCCTCCGCCGTCGCGCCCGACCTGCTGGCGCGGCTCCAGGAGCGCTTCCACCCCTGGCCCCTGTTGCAGGATTGGGACCTCACCATCGACGGCGTGGCCCCCGGCGCGGCGGAGCTGAGCCTGAGGCCGGGCCCGCGCACCGTGAACGGCCGCCGGGGCAACCTCAACGGCGGGGTGCTGGCCACCATGGCGGACATGGTGGGGGCCATGGCCCTCTCCACGGCCTTCGACGGGGCCATGCCCTTCGCCACCTCGGACCTCCACGTGCGGTACCTGGAGCCGGCCCTGGGCCCCGCCGTGGCCACGGCCTCGGTGCTGCGCCTCTCCCGGGCTGGTGCCGTAGTTGAGGCCCGCATCCACTGCGCCGACAAGCTTGTGGTGGCCGCAACGATGAACTTCAGCATCAAACCCAATTTGGCGGGATAGGACCGTGAGGGATCTGCCGCCGCTCCATCGCTTCCGGTTCACCGTGCTCCTGCTCGCCCTCGTGGTGTGCGTGGGGGCGGCGGGCTATCACATGATGTCGAAGACGGACCTGGTGGACAGCTTCTACATGGCCGTCACCACGCTGTTCACCGTGGGCTTCCGGGAGCTGGGTCAAGTCAGCACCGGGAGCAAGGTCTTCACCATCGGCTATCTGATCGCGGGCCTGGGCGTGGCGACCTACGCCCTTTCCAACCTCACGGCCCTCATCGTGGAGGGCGATCTCCAGGGTTACCTACGGGAGCGACGCATGGACAAGCGGCTGGACGCGCTGCAGGACCACATCATCGTCTGCGGCCTGGGCAAGATGGGCTTCCAGGCGGTGCTCGAACTGAAGGCCGCGGGCGTGCCCTTCGTGGTCATCGAGCAGGACGGCAGCAAGGGCAACAACCCCAAGATCGCCGGCGAGATCATCCTCCACGGCAACGCCATGCACGAGCACATCCTCGAACGGGCCGGCATCCGGCGGGCCCGG
>DATFAX010000056.1:0-18685 GCA_035254125.1 Holophagaceae bacterium
TACCGGGATGCCGCGAAGGCCACCATCCTTTCGCGGAGATTGGCGAGGAGGGCCTCCGGGGCGCCCGTGGCTGCCGCCGGGGCCGGAGCCGCGGAGGTGAGGTCGAGGGGCAGGTCGGAGGGCATGGAGACAGTCATGCTGGCAGATCGACGGTGAACGGGGAATTCACGGAAGGTTCACGGGTTGTCCGTCGCCGATGGGGGGCCCGCTGCCGAATCGTGGGGCATGGCCCTTGTCCTGGAATCCTCCACGCCCCCGCCGAGCCCCGCGCGATCTCCCGACATGGGATCGGAACTGGATGGGGAGTTGGACCTCATCCTGGCGCAGGGGCGGCTCAAAGCGCGGTTCCAGCCCATCCTGAACCTGCGCAACGGAGCCCTGCACGGCTTCGAGGGGCTGGTCCGCGGGCCTTCGGATTCGGTGCTGCACGCCCCGCTGAACCTCTTTGCCGTGGCCCAGCGATCGGGGCGGATGGGAGCCTTGGAGCGGGCTTGCCTGCGCACCCTCGTGCGGCGCTTCGAGCCTCCCCAGAGCCATGCGAGGCTCTTCCTGAACGTGTCCCCCGGCACCCTGATCGAGGATCCCTCGGAGGCGGATCGGGTGGGGGCGGAACTCCTCCAGGTGGGGCTGCGCCCGAGCCAGGTGGTCATCGAGCTCACGGAGAGCACGCCCACCACGGACTTCGCGCTGCTCCTGCGCGCGGCGGAGCTGTACCGGCGCCAGGGCTTCGCCATCGCCATGGACGACCTGGGGGAAGGCTTCTCCTCCCTGCGCCTCTGGAGCGAGCTCCGACCCGACTACGTCAAGGTGGACATGCACTTCATCCAGGGGGTGAGCCAGGACCCCGTGAAGCTGCAGTTCCTCAGGACCATCCACGAGCTGGCGAGGAGCACGGGTTCCCAGGTGGTGGCGGAGGGCCTGGAGACGGAGGCGGACCTCGCGGTGGTGCTGGAGCTGGGGCTGGAGCATGGGCAGGGCTACCTCCTGGGGCGGCCGCAGACCCAGGCCCTGCAGCCCATCGAGGGGCAGCGGCGGGTGCAGGAGATCCGGGGCTCGGTCCTGGGCAGGGCCGGCTGGGCCGAGGGCGGGCGCGCCCGGGTGGGGGCCCTGCTCCGCGAGGTCCGGCCCCTGTCCTCGAAGGCGACCCAGGATGAGGTGCACGCGCGGTTCCAGGCCGATCCCTCCGTGCCATCCCTGCCGGTTGTCGAGGAAGGGCGCGCCCTGGGCCTGATCGGGAGGGACGCCTTCACGGACTTCAGGGCCCGGGACTTCAGTCGGGAGATCTTCGGCAAGCGCTCCTGCGAGCCGCTGATCCGGCAGGACGCCCTGCAGGTGGACCATCGGACGACCCTGCCCGAGTTGAGCGGCCTGCTCACGGAAGCGGACCCCACCCACCTGCTCCTGGGCTTCATCGTCACGCGGGAGGGGCGCTACCTGGGCGTGGGGAGCGGGCACGGGCTCATGCGCGAGCTGACGCGGCTGCAGCTGCAGGCGGCCCGCTACGCCAATCCCCTCACCCTCCTGCCCGGCAACGTCCCCATCCAGGAGCAACTGGAGTCCCTCCTGGACAAGGGGGAGGCCTTCACGGTCGTCTATGCGGATCTGGACCACTTCAAGCCCTTCAACGACCGGTATGGGTACCAGCAGGGCGACGACATCATCCGATGGACGGCCGGGCTGCTGGAATCGGAGTGCGATCGGGATCGCGATTTCCTGGGCCACATCGGGGGGGATGACTTCCTCCTGGTGTTCCGCAGCTCGGATTGGCAGCGGCGCTGCCTCGGGATCCTGGACGCCTTCGAGCGGGGCGTGGCCCGCTTCTTCCGGGCGGAGCACCTGATCGCCGGCGGGTACACGAGCCAGGACCGCCAGGGTCGCGAAGTGCAGCACCCGTTGGTGGCCCTCTCCCTGGGGGCGGTGCGCGTGCCGCCGGGCACCTTCCATTCGCCCCAGGAACTCTCCGAGGCGGCCGCCGTGGCCAAGCGTCGGGCGAAGGCCGTGCCGGGCTGCCACCTGTTCGTGGAGCGGAGGACCCGCTGAGGGCTCCACCCTTGGCAGACTGTCAGGATTGCGGCGAGGGGTGGGGCGAGCCGTGGGGGGGAGCCTCCGGCGGCTGCTAGGTTGGGAGTCCAGGAGTCCCCATGCGCCGCCCCCTCGCCGCCCTGTCCCTTGCCGTCCTGCCCCTCGCCGCCCAGGCCCCCGCCGGCACCGAGACCCGCGAGCGCATCACGCAGGAGGCCCGCACGAGCGGGGCCGCCTACACGAAGCTCGCGGTGCTCTGCGATCAGGCGGGGAACCGGCTGGCCGGCAGCCCCGGGCTGGAGCGGGCCATCCAGCTCACCCAGGCCATGCTCGGGAAGGAGGGGCTGAAGGTGTGGACGGAGCCCGTGAAGGTGCCCCACTGGGTGCGCGGCCGGGAATCGGCCTCCATCCTCAAGCCCTTCCCCGTGCGCATCGGGATGCTGGGGCTGGGCAACAGCGTGGGCACGCCGAAGAAGGGCATCACCGCCCAGGTGATGGTGGTGGGTTCCTTCGAGGAGCTGGAGCAGCGCGGGGCCGAGGCCAAGGGCAAGATCGTGCTCTTCGACGTGCCCTTCGAGAGCTACGGCAAGACCGTGGCCTACCGTGGCGGGGGCGCCTCCAAGGCGGCGGCCCACGGCGCCGTGGCCTGCCTCGTGCGCAGTGTCGGCCCCATCAGCTACGACACGCCCCACACGGGGGCGATGAACTACGACGAGAAGCAGCCCAAGATCCCCGCCGCGGCGGTGTCCATCGAAAGCGCCACCCAGCTGCACCGCATGGTGGCGCGCGGCGAGAAGGTGGTCGTGAAGCTGGAGATGGAAGCGCGCATGGAGCCGGACGCCGACAGCTTCAACGTCATCGCCGAGCTGCCCGGCCGGGAGAAGCCCGAGGAGATCGTGCTCGTGAGCGGCCACCTGGACAGCTGGGATGTGGGCCAGGGTGCCCAGGACGATGGCGTGGGCTCCGTGCTGGCCATGGAGGCGGCCGCCACCCTGAAGCGCCTGGGTATCCAGCCCCGCCGCACCGTGCGCGTGGTGCTCTACACCAATGAGGAGAACGGCCTGCGCGGCGGCCTCGCCTACGCCAAGGCCCACGCCGGGGAAGCCGCCCGCCACATCGCCGCCTTCGAGACGGACAGCGGCAACGGCCTCATCGAGGGCTTCAATCTGGACCTGCGGGGCGAGCAGCGCAGCCGTCCCACCAGCACCGCCACCCCCACGGACCCCCGCGCCACCCAGGGTCTCGCCAACCTGCGGGCCTTCGCCCCCCTGCTGGCCACCTTCGGCCCCCTGAAGCTCGACTTCGGCGGCAGCGGCGCCGACGTGGGCCCGCTGGTGGGCCTGGGCGTCCCCGGCGTGGGCGTGGGCCACGACCACAGCCACTACTGGGACGTGCACCACACCCAGGCGGACACCCTGGACAAGGTGGATCCCAAGGTCCTCGCCGAGAACAGCGCCCGCCTCACCACCCTCGTGTGGGCCGTGGCCGAGGCGCCGGAGGCGCTGGTGCCCGCGAAGTAGCACCCTACCGAGGGTTAGCGGCGACAGCTCCCCAGGGCCCAACCTAGGATGGGCCCATGGCCCTCCTCTCCGAGACCTTCCAACAGACCTGGGGCATCCGCCTCTTCGGGTGGCTCAAGATCCCCCTGCTCACCAAGGCCTGGCCCACGGTGCTGGAGCTGGGGGAGCAGCGCTGCGTGGTGAAGCTGCGGCTCACCCGGGCCACTAAGAACCACTTGGGTTCCATGTACTTCGGCGCCCTCGCCATCGGCGCCGACTGCGCCGGCGGCCTCATCGCCGTGGAGCAGATCCGCCGGAAGAAGGCCAAGGTCTCCCTCGTCTTCAAGTCCTTCCAGGCCCAGTTCCTCAAGCGTCCCGAAAGCGACGTCTACTTCATCTGCGAAGCCGGCGACCAGATCCGCGCTCAGGTGGACCGCGCCCTGGCCAGCGAGGACCGTGTGACCGAGTCCGTGCCCCTCCGCGCCGACGTGAAGCTGCCGGACGGCACCTTCGAAACGGTCGCCACCTTCGTGTTGGAGCTGAGCCTCAAGCAGTCCACCCAGGGCGTGATCTAGGCCCCGGGGAACTTTCCGGCCCGCCCCTCCATCCCTGGCGCGGACTTCGGGATCGACATCCCCCGGGAGGCCCCGTGCGAATCCTCATGCTCGCCGCCATCCTGGCGGCCCTGCCGCTGGCTGCGCAGTCGGCGGCCCGTCCCGCCCAGCTCTCCATCCACTCCCAGAAGGGCGCCGCCGTGGTGGATCCCGATGGCCACGCGTTCATGGTGCGCGTGGAGGGTGTGGAGGCCATGCCCGGCGGCGTCCGGCTGAAGCTGCGCCTGGGCAATGTCTATGCGGCCGTGGTCGAGGGTTTCACGTTGCGCGTCACCGTGGGGGGTCGCACCTGGGACCAGGAGTTCACGGAGAGCATTGGAGCCGGGCAGACCCTGGAGGTGGGTGTGCCGCTTACGGACCTGGAGAAGGTGCCCACGCGGTTCACCGTGGGGATGACCGTGGAGCACTGGGGCTTCTACTGAATCACTCCGGCTTGCGTGCCGCGGGCGTGCCCTGCGCCGCGGGTTGGGGATCGCCGGGGTGTCCAAGGGCCACCAGGGGGAAGCGGGCGGCCTCACCCCAGCCGCCGCGCAGCAGCACGGAGTGGAAGAGCCCCCAGTGGGCCAGGGAGTCGGGGCTGCGGGGATCGAGCAGGTAGAAGGCGACGCGACCGCGGGGCTGATCCAGGGGCACCCAGAGGGCCCGGTCGAGATCCGCGGCGGTCCAAGTGGCGTAGCCCTTGGGGGCTTCCGCGGTCCAGCGCCCCTGCAGTTCCAGCTCGAAGACCCCCTGGAAGGCGCGGGGGGCCACCTTGCGGCCGGATTCCGTGAAGAAGGCCGGCGGCAGCGCGGGCCGCGCAGTGCCGGGCAGCACCTTCACGCCGTGGGCTTCCAGCAGGGGCCTCAGGCGGTCGGCCCAGGCGCCATCCATGAGGAAGCCCGCGGGCACCTTCACCAGCCCTTCGGGCAGGTCCTGGAAGGTGGTGAGGCTGGGCAGGGTGACGGTGTGGCGGCCCTTCTCGGCGATGGGAAGGCCCTCGGCGTTGCGCTCCAGCTCCACGACTTCGAAGGGGGCCTTCTCCGTTTCCACGAGCTTGGCGGCGAGGGGCAGGGTGTCGCCCGCATGCAGGGGCTGCAGGCGCATGGCTGTGGCGTGCTCCACGTCGCGTGGATGGGCGGCCATCCAGCGCAGGCACTGCAGCACGAAGGCGCGGGTCTCGCGCACCCGCTGCTCGAAGGTGCGGTAGACGTAGGCTTCGCTGAGGATGCCCAGGCGGCCCTGGAGGCCCGCGTAGTTCACGAGGTAGCGGGGCAGGGGGTCGTAGCTCTCCCACACCTCGGGTGCCTTCCGGCCCCGTTCGTCCGGCCCGAAGTTCCCGTAGTCCCAGGTGGGCAGGCCCTGGGCTTTGAGCTGGTCGCGCACTTCCACCAGCAGCTTGCGGTTGAAGGCGAGCAGGGCGGGATCGCCGCCCAGGGTGAGGGCGGGCGCCCAGGTGAGGTGGAAGCCGTGGGTGCTGCCATTGGTGGTGTGCAGGTCGAACACGGCGTGGGGATCGAAGTCCTGCAGCATGGCCAGGAACCAGCGGGTGTTGGCGGCTTCGGCCTTCATGCCGTCGCGGTTCAGGTCCAGCCCGCGGTCCGTCTCGCGGCGGCCCACGCCCGAGGCGGGGTTGGGCTGGTACCGGCGGTGGGCGGGATCCAGGGCATCGGTGCCCTCGGCGTTGTAGCAGGGCATCACCACGAACTCGATCCGCTCCCGCAGCTCCGGGTGGGCCCCCTCCAGCACCTCGCGCAGCAGGAACTGGATCGCTTCCTTGCCCTCCACCTCGCCCGCGTGGATGTTGCCGTTGAGGTAGACGCGCAGGGCGCCGGGCTTCGTGGCGGGCAATCGCCAGGCCTGCAGGAGCTTGCCCGTCTCCGTGCGGGTGGGCGCACCTGGCGGCGTGTAGGGGACCAGCTGGGGGTGGGCCTTCCCCAGAAGCTCCATGTAGGCGGCGACTTCTGCGGTGGTGGAGGTCCGGGCCCAGTGGGTGGCCTCCGGCACCGTGAGGGGGGCCTGGGCGAGGAGGGTCGTGCTGAGCAGGGGGAGGAGGCGCTTCATGCGCTAAGGCTCCCACCGCCGCAGGGGCCATCCCCCGCCCTGGGGGCGGGGCGCACCCAGCCCGGGGGGAAGCTCCAGTTCCTCCGTGCGGGGCCGGGCCCAGGGGGGCTCGCCGTGGCGGGCGAGGGCCTCCCACACTTCGCCGCCTTCCGGGGTGCAGGCCCAGCGCTGCACTTTCCCCTTTTGGGGCGGGGGCAGGCCCACGATGCGGGCGCGCGGCGCGGGTGCGGGCACGTCCCGCTGGGCGAGGAGGTACGCGAAGCGCAACTGCCGGCGATCCAACCCGGCGGCGGCGTCGAGCGTGCGGAACCAGGCGGGTGGCTCCCAGGGCAGCTCCGCCACGCACCACTGCCGGGGGAGCGCCAGCATGGGGCAGGGGCCCGGGCAAGGGCAGGGGGCCTGGAGGCTCCAGGGCGCCGTGAGGAAGGCCTCGCGCAATTCCATGAGGCGCCGGGTCGGACCCATTAACGCGGGCTCGAGGATGAGGATCGTGCCGCCCGGGGCCAGGCGGGCCTTCAGGGTTTCCAGGAGGCGCTCCTGGGTGGCGGGGGGCAGCTCGTTGAGCACGTGGCCGATGAGCACGAGATCGGGCGAACCCGGGGGCAGCTCAGGAAGGCGCTGCACCTGGGTCGTGAGGTTCACGCCCAGGGGCCGCAGCCGGGCTTCCGCCCACTGCAGGGCGGGCGCACGCAGGTCCGTGAGCACGAAGCGGGCGCCGGGCAGGAGCCCGGCGGCGGCGAGCGTCAGCACGCCGGGGCCGCCACCCAGGTCCCACACGAGTTGCTTGCCCTCGAACGCTGCAGGGCGCTCGGCGGCGATCCAGGCCAGGGCCTCCGCCTGGGCCCAGCCGTGGTGGGCCAGGTAAGGCTCCACGTTGCCCGAGTCGAAGTAGTCGCCCTCCGGCGCGCCCTCGATGCGGTTGAAGCGGTCGCTGAGCCGCCGCAGGGCCGGGGCCCAGCTTGCAGGTTGAGGCCCCTTCACAAAGGGAAGGGCCGCCTCCCACAAAGTGCGGAGGCGGCCCAGGAGCCCGAGATCAGGGTGGATCACTTCGCGGGGACGGCCGCCACGGCGGGCTGGTCCAGCACCTTGGGGGCGCGGGTGCCGAAGAGCCGCTGGTTGTAGACCACGAAGCTGATGGCAAGGAAGAGGAACAGGGCCACCATGCTGGCGCCGCGCTTGCCCATGGCCAGGGCCTTGGGGGCCATCTCCACGGAGGCGGCCAGGGGCAGCACGAGGCCGAGCTTGATGTGGAAGTAGACGAAGAGGAAGGGGTTCATCTTCCACTGGATCTTCTGGACCATGGTGAGGATGCCGATGAGGATGGCCAGGCGCACGGGCCACACCACGGCCTGCTTCCACACGGAGGCGGCGAGGCCCTTGAGGTCTTCGCGCTCCTGCTCGAAGCCGGAGAGGAGCAGGGCCACCACGGCGCCGCCGATGGCGGTGGCGAGGCAGATGAAGTGGATCCACTTGAGGATGTCGAGGGGGCTGAGGCGCATGGCGATCCTTGTGAGGGGTGACTTCAGTCTATCCCTTCTTGGCGGCCTTGAGCACCGACTGGAGCAGGCCGGGGAAACGGGCCTCCAGATCCTCTTTGCGCAGGCTGATGAAGCGGTACACACCTTCCACCCGGGTGAGGGTGAGCCCGGCCTCCCGCAGCACCTTGAAATGGTGGCTCAGGGTGGCCTTGGTGGCCGGCAGGTCGAAGGTGCCGCAGGCCCGCTCGCCCTCCTGGGCCAGGCGGCGCACCACCTCCATGCGGGTGGGGTCGCTGAGCGCATAGAGCACGGCCGTGAGTTGGATCTGGTCGCGCTTGGGGTGATGGAGGGCCCGCATGCCCTGAAGGGTTCCAGCGACTTGGCAAAAGGTCAAATAGTTCGTCGATCATCGAACTTTGTCCTTGACCCGGGTTCGGGGTCGGCCTATCCATAGATTGTTTGATGACTATCGAACAAATAGGGAGGACCCGTGAATCACGCCATCCGCTTCCATGCCCCCGGCGCCCCGGAGCAGCTCGTGTGGGAGGAGGCGCCCTTGCCCGCACCTGGCGCGGGTGAGGTGCGCCTGCGCCATACCGCCATCGGGGTGAATTACATCGACGTCTACCACCGCAGCGGGGCCTATGCGCTCCCGCTTCCGGCCAGCCCGGGCTTCGAGGCGGTCGGGGTGGTGGAGGCCCTGGGGCCCGAGGTGGAGGGCCTGAAGGTGGGCCAGCGGGCGGCCTACGTGGACGGCCCTCCTGGAGCCTACGCGGAGGCGCGCCTCCACTCGGCCGACCGCCTGGTGCCTGTCCCCGACGACCTGGCCGACGACACCGTGGCCGCTCTCATCTTCAAGGGGCTCACGGCCCACATGCTGGTGCGGCGGGTCTGGCGTCCGGAGCCGGGCACCTGGGTGCTCGTCCATGCGGCGGCGGGCGGGGTGGGCCTCATGCTCACCCGCTGGCTGGCGGCGGAAGGTGCGCGGGTCCTCGCGGTGGTGAGCAGCGAAGGAAAGGTCGAGGCGGTGAAGGCCGAGGGCGCCGACGCCGTGCTCGTGGTGCCCCGGGGCGCGGGCTATGGCGATCTGGCCACCCAGGTGCGGGCCCTCACCGGCGGCCGCGGGGTCCGCGTGGCCTACGACTCTGTGGGCGCCGACACCTTCGAGGCCTCCCGGGACAGCCTCGCCCCCTTCGGGCTGCTGGCCTCCTTCGGCCGGGCCAGCGGGCCCCTGCCCGTGGTGGATCCCATGGACCTGGGCCGACGGGGTTCCCTGGCGCTGCAGCGGCCCAGCATCTTCCACCACATCGCCGATCCCGTGGACCTCCGCGCTTCCGCCCTGGAGGTCTTCGAGGCCTTTCGTGCAGGGAAGATCCGGGCCCACGTCCATTCCCGGTTCCCCCTCCGGGAAGCCGCGAAGGCCCACACCCTCCTGGAATCCCGCGCCACCCAGGGCGCCCTGCTGCTGATTCCCTGAGGTTCCGATGAAACTGTCCCTTGCCGTCCTTCTCCTTTCAGGAGCCGTCATGACCGCCCAGACGCCCCGCACCCTGCTGGACCTCGCCGGGGTGACCCTACCCCCCGCCCACCTCGCCCAGGCTGTCCTCCTCCTCGTGGATGTGCAGCGGGAATACGTGGATGG
This sequence comes from Holophagaceae bacterium, assembly GCA_035254125.1. GTDB lineage: Bacteria > Acidobacteriota > Holophagae > Holophagales > Holophagaceae > JAFDVN01. The sequence goes on from DATFAX010000056.1 coordinate 9,296, forward strand.
GGCCGTGCCCATCGAGGGCGTCCAGGGCTCCCTGGCCCAGATCCGCACGCTGGTGGGACGGGCCCGGGAGCTGAAGGCGCCCGTCGTCCACGTGCAGCACGTCAACCGCCCCGGGGCGGCCCTCTTCAATCCCGAGGGACCCTTTGTGAAGCCCCCGGCCGGCCTGGAGCCCGCGGCGGGCGAGGCGGTCGTCCCCAAGCGCTTCATCAACAGCTTCCACGACACTGAGCTCGCGGCGGTTCTGGAGCGCCTGGGGCGGAAGCAGGTGGTGATCGTGGGCTACGGCACCCACATGTGCGTGAGTTCCGCGGCCCGGGAGGCCTCGGAGCGGGGCTTCCAGGTCACGGTGGTGGCCGGCGCCACGGGCAGCCGGGACCTACCGGATGGTCTGGGCGGGGTGGTGCCCGCGGCGCAGATGCACCGGGCGAACCTGGCGGCCCTGGGGGACCGCTTCGCGGCGTTGGTCACGGATGCATCGGCGCTCGGGGATTGAGGTCCGCTCCCGCTAAGCTGGGGGGCGGAGGAAGTCATGCCGAAGCTCAAGGTCGCCGTGGTCGGAGTGGGTCACCTGGGCCAACATCATGCCCGCATCGCTTCCCAGTCCCCCCACGCGGAGCTGGTGGCGGTGGTGGATCCCGGCGCGGAGCGGGGCCGTGAAATCGCCGCCAAGTTCGGCACCCGCTGGGTGGCCGCCCTGGCGGAGATCCTGCCCGAAGTGGACGCGGTGCAGATCGCCGCGCCCACGGGCCTCCACCATGCCCTGGGCCTGGAGGCCCTGAAGGCCGACAAGCACGTGCTCATGGAAAAGCCCCTGGCGGCCACGCTGGCGGAAGGGCAGGCCCTGCTCACGGCGTTGCAGGCCAAGCCGAAGCTCGTGGCCGCCGTGGGCCACCTGGAGCGCTTCAATCCCGCGGTGAAGGCCCTCTCTGACCGCGGCTTCAAGCCCCGCTTCCTCGAGGCCGTGCGCGTGTCGCCCTTCCCCATGCGCTCCCTGGAAGTGGACGTGGTGATGGACGTGATGATCCATGACCTCGACCTGCTCCGCGCCCTTGTTGGCGCGCCGGTAGTGGACGTGGAAGCCGTGGGCGTGCCCGTGCTGACGCCCCACGCGGACCTCGTGAACGCCCGGCTCAAATTCGCCAACGGCGCCTTCGCCACGGTCACCGCCAGCCGCGTGGCCCAGAAGAAGGAGCGCACCCTGCGCGCCTTCGCCGACAAGGCCTACGCGAAGCTCGATTTCGCCGCCCAGAAGCTGGAGATGCTGGGGCTCGTCATGGGCGCCGCCGGCCCGGAGATCCGGAACGAGGCCGTGGACATCGAGGAGGGCGAGCCCCTCAAGCTCGAGATCGAGGCCTTCCACCGCGCGTGCCTGGGGCAGGGCGGCGACACCGTCACCTGGGAAGAGGGCCTCGAGGCCATGCGCGTGGCCGATCAGGTTCAGAAGGCTGTGCAGAAGAGCCTTGCCGAACTCCGCGTCTGAAGCGATCCCGTCACCCCTTGAACTGAATCCGCAGGAGTCCCCATGTCCCTCAAAGCCTCGCTCGTGGCTCTGCTGCTGGCCGGCGGCGCCGCCTTCGCCACGCCCCCGCGTTTCGTGTCCGATCCCGACATCCGGGGGCAGCAGGTGGTGTTCGCCTACGAAGGGGACATCTGGACCCTCTCCCTCGCGGGCGGCCCCGCCCGGCGCCTCACGAGCCACCCGGGCGTGGAGTCGCGGCCCCACCTGAGCCCCGATGGCAAGTGGATCGCCTTCAGCGCCCAGTACGATGGCCTCACCCAGGCCTACGTCATGCCCGCCGAGGGGGGCACCCCCAAGCGCGTCACCTGGCGTGGCCCCGCCCTCGTGGCGGGCTGGACTCCGGATTCGAAGAAGATCGTGTTCCAGGCCGCCTTCGAGGCCACCTTCCGGCCCGTGCCCCGGCTCTACAGCGTCACCCCCGAGGGTGAGGAACCCCAGGCGCTGCCCGTGCCCCGGGCCACCCAGGGCACCTTCTCCGCCGACGGCCGCTTCCTGGCCTACAACCCCAAGGGCAACGAGGAGTATTACTGGAAGCGCTACAAGGGGGGTCAGCATCCCGAGGTGTGGATCTGCGACCTGAAGGCGGGCACCCACCGCCGCCTCACGGACGATCCCGGCAAGAACGCGCATCCCCTCTGGGCCGGGGATCGCCTGCTATTCGTCAGCGACCGCGGCGAGAAGGGCATCTCCAACCTCTACACCCTGGATCCCGGCACCAAAGCCGTGGCACCGCTGACGGCCTTCAAGGATTTCGATGTGCAGTGGCCCGCCACGGACGGCCGGAGTGCCGTGTTCGTGCAGGGGGGCTACCTGCATCTGCTGGACCTGGCCACGGGACAGGAACGGAAGCTCGACTTCGAGGCGCCCACCGACGGCTGGCGCTCGGCCCCGCGGGTGGTGAACCCCAAGGATTGGATCCAGACCATGGCCCTGGGCCCAGGCGGCAAGCAGGTCTTCTTCGAGGCCCGCGGCGAGGTCATGTCCGTGCCCGTGGACGCGGGACAGGCGGCCCGCAACCTCACCGGCACCCCCGGCATCCGCGAGCGCTTCCCCGTGCCCAGCCCCGACGGCGGGCGCGTGGCCTACCTGAGCGACGAGAGCGGCGAATACGACCTCTACGTGCGGCCCACCACGGGCGGCGCGGCCACCCGCTTCGCCACGGGCCTGAAGACGGCCCTCTACCACCCCATGTGGAGCCCCGACGGGAGGAAGCTGCTCTTCGGCGACAAATCCTTCGCCCTCCACGTCATGGACTTGGATACCAAGCAGCTCACCACCGTGGACCGCTTCCACGAACTGAAGAACGACCAGTTCTATTGGGAGGTGAGCGACTACGCCTGGTCGCCGGATTCCAAGTGGGTGACCTATTCCGTGGTGCTGCCCAACCGCAACAACCAGGTGATGCTCTACAACCTGGAGACGAAGCAGCGCACGGCGGTGACGGACGGCGTCTTCGACAGCCTCAACCCCGTCTTCGACCAGGACAACCTCTACTTCCTCAGCTACTCCAACTTCGAGATCCGCCTCGACCCCAGCCAGGACAACCACATCCAGCCCGCCCCCACGCGGGTGATGGCGGTGAAGCTGAAGGCAGACGACGCCAAGGGCCCCTTCCGCATCGACCTGGAGGGGATCCAGGAACGCGCCACTCCGTTGGCTGCCAAGCCGGGGAACTACTTCCACCTCAAGGCGGGCAAGGGCTTCGTGGCCTGGGCCGAGGCCGAGGGCTGGGATGACTCGGTGAACGAGGAGGTTTTCCGGCCCCGGGGCCAGGACAAGTGGAAGCTGAACCTCTTCGAGGTGGGGACGGGCCGGCTCTCCGTGCTCACGGACAGCGTCAGCGACTGGGGCTTCAGCCCCGAGGGCGAGCAGCTGATCGTCCGCAAGGGCGCCGCCTTCCACGTGGGCTCCGTGGCCCAGGTCGCGGCCTCCAAGGCCCTGGGTGCCCGGCTGGATCTGGATCGCATGTCCTGCATGGTGGATCCCAAGGCCGAGTGGGCCCAGATCTTCAACGACACCTGGCGCTGGTACCGGGACTTCTTCTACGACGCCGGCATGAACGGGCAGGACTGGGATGCCCTGGGCGCCAAGTTCAAGGCCTGGCTGCCGGAGATGACCACCCGGGCTGACCTGAACTGGCTGCTCTCCCAGATGGTGGGTGAGCTGTGCGTGAGCCACACCTACGTGTCCGGCGGTGACTTCGGTACGGGCATCGCCCCCACGCCCATCCCCCGCTTCACGGGCCTCCTGGGCGCGGACCTCGCCCCCGCCAACGGCGGCCTGCGCTTCACGAAGGTCTACGGCCCCACCCGCTTCGCCCTCGACCTCAAGGGCCCCCTCCACGGGAAGGTCCGCGAGGGCGAGTACCTGTTGGCGGTGGACGGCCAGCCCGTGAAACCCGGCTACAACCTCGCGCGGCGCCTCCAGGTGGTGCGCGGCCAAAAGGTGATGCTCACCGTGAACGGGAAGCCGGGCCCCGAGGGCGCCCGCACCGTGGAGGTGGAGCCCGTGCCCAACGACACCCAGCTCCGTTACGAGCGCTGGGTGGCGGGCAACGCCGACGCCGTGGAGAAGGCCTCCAAGGGCGAGCTGGGCTACATGCACATCTCGGCCATGGGCGACCAGAACATCGGCCAGTTCGACAAGTTCTGGCGCGCCTACCGGTACCGCAAGGGCCTCGTGGTGGACGTGCGCGGCAACGGCGGCGGCTGGACGGAGTTCTTCATGATCGACAAGCTGGAGCGCCAGCAGGTGGGCTTCAACGTGCTGCGGGGGATGAGCCCCTTCCGCTACCCGGGCACCGCCTCGGACCGCCGTTACCTCTTCCTCAGCAATGAGGCCAACGGCAGCGATGGCGAGGCCTTCCTCGCCCATGTGAAGGCCCGCAACCTGGGCACCATCGTGGGCAAGCCCTCCTGGGGCGGCCTCGTGGGCATCATCAACACCCAGTTCACCCTGGATGGCGGCACCGTGGAGCAGAGCAACAACGCCTTCTACGGCGCCGAAGGCCAGTGGTGGGTGGAGAACCGCGGCGCCGTGCCCGACCTGGACGTGGACAACGACCCCGAGTCGCTGCTCGCGGGCCGGGATCGCCAGCTGGAGGTGGGTATCGACACCCTCCTCAAGCAGCTCCAGGCGCATCCCACGCCCACCCTGCCGCCCGTGCCCGCCTACCCCAAGCGCTGAGGCCATGGCCTCCCCCACTTACGACCTGGCCTCCCTGGCGAAGCCCCTGGTGACGGCGCCGCTGGCGCTGGGCTACCTGGACCTCGACGCGGACCGCCGGTGGTCGCTGGGCTTCACCGACCGCGCGGAGCCCCTCACGGTCCGGCAGCTGCTCAGCCACAGCGCGGGGCTGACGCCCTGGCGCCCCTTCACCGGGGAGCCCGTGGCGGCGCAGCTGCGGCGGCCCGTCGGGGCGGATCCGCTCCTGCGCGACGCCCGCGTGGGGGAAAGCACCTACTCGGACCTGGGCTACCGCCTGTTGGCGGAGCTGCTGGAAGCGGAGCTGGGCCTCTCCTGGCGGGAGCTGGGGGCGGCCGGCTCCGGACTCTCCCCGTGGCCCTGGCAGCCGGCGCCCGTGGACCTTCCCCCGGGGCGGGATCGCGAGGCCTGGGCCGCGGCCACGGGAGTCTCCTTTCCCGAGCCGCGCAGCGGCGAACCCCACGACGCCAATGCCCGCGCGGGCATGCGGGGGCACGCGGGCTTCGCCGCCACCCGGCCGCAGTTCGAGAGGGCCCTCCGGATCTGGGCCGGGGCGGGCTGGCCACGGCGCATGGCCGTGCCGACGGCGAAGACGGCCGAAGGCCAGGTCTGGGGTCTGGGCCTGCTCAACGCCCAGCGGGGGGCGGGACGCTACGCCGAGCTGCTCCGGCGCATCCCCGAAGGGATCGGGGGCGTGCACGTGGGGGTGGACGCGGGCGCCGAGGCCGCGCCCACCGCACCGGCGCTCCAGGGGCCGCCCGGCGAGGTGACGGACTGGTGGTTCCACACGGGCTACACGGGGCCGCTGCTCTGCGTCCGTCCCTCGGACGGCTGCGTGGTGGCGCTGCTGCTCCATCGGCGGGGACCCGGCGGCGAGCTGCTGTCGGAGGAGGCGCTCCGGGGGCGAAGGTGGGGCCTGCTGGCTCGGGTGGCTGATACCCTTTTGGGATGAGCCGCGCTGCACTTCCCGCCCTCGTCTGCCTCCTCGCCGCCTCGGCTCCCCTCGCGGCCCAGGGCCCCCAGATCCGCGTGGGCATCGACGTCTCCGCCAACGAGTGGATCGTCTCCCTGGAGGGCGGCGGCCAGGTGCTGAGCCGCCACGGCAAGCCGCTCATGAAGCTGCGCGACGGCGAGAAGCTGCGCATCTGGTGGGATGCCAAGGGTGAGGTGGAAAGCGCCACCGAGTACCGCATCCAGGTGGGGCCGCCGGTGCTCGTGAAGGAAGCGGACGCGCTCATGAAGCGCCTGAAGGACCTGGGCGAAGCGCCGGAGCGCGTGCGCGTCTCCGACGGCGACACCTGGCGTGTGCTCACGGGCCGCTTCACCCGCGTGGACGAGGCCGACGCCATCCTGAAGAAGCTGGAGGACAGCGGCTACGAGGAGCTCTGGGTGGCCAGCGAGAGCCGCCCCGTGAAGGGCAAGAAGGGGCGCGCCCTCTATGCGGTGACGGAGACCTTCGAGCGGCGTGCGCTGCCCGGCGACGGCGTGCGCTTCCAGCCCGCCCGCGAGCTGACGAAGGTGGAGGGCAAGGGCCGCTACCGCGGCTTCATCGAGATCTTCCCCAACGCCCAGGGGCGCCTCACGGTGGTGAGCCAGGTGGACCTGGAGACCTACCTGCGGGGCGTGGTCCCCAAGGAGATGGGGGCTTGGGAGTTCCCGGCCCTGGAGGCCCTCAAGGCCCAGGCCATCGCCGCCCGCACCTACGCCTTCGCCAACCTGGGCAAGCGGGCCAAGGAGGGCTTCGACCTGCTCGACACCGTGTCCGATCAGGTCTACGGCGGTCGCGACGGCGAGCAGAGCCTCACGGATCGTGCCGTGCAGGAGACCAGCGGGCAGGTCGCCACCTTCAACGGGCGCCCCATCCAGGCCCTCTTCATGGCCAACTGCGGCGGCCACACCGTGGACAACGCCTTCGTCTTCGGCGGCGATCAGGGCTACCTGGCGGCGGCCAGCTGCTACGCGGAGAAGCCCCTGACCCGCAGCCTGGAGAGCGGCCAGCCCGTGTGCGGCGAGCCGGACCAGCCCTGGCTGAACACGGAGCTGCTGCGCCTGGCGAGCCTGGAGGGCTTCCCCGTGTCCTGGCTCTGCGCCGACGCCCTGCGGCAGCCCGCCACGGCTGCGGAGATCCTGCCCCTATTGAAGGCGCTGCAGCGCCGCGTGGGGCTGAAGGAGACGGACGCGTTGAAGGGGCCCCTGCTCCTGAACCTGGCGCGGGCCCTGGGCTTCGCGGCCATCGCCCAGCATCAGGAGCGCCCCCAGGATGCCGCGTACTTCGGGGTGGGGGCGCTGGCGGAGCCCGACCGCAGCCTCGCCACCTTCCTCGTGCGCCGGGGCATCACCGGGGCCCTGGCCCAGGGCGGCGAGCCCACGCGGCAGCACGCGCTCACGGTGCTCGCGCGGCTGTGGCAGGAGCTGGAGCCCCTGGAGTGGGGCGAAGGCACGCTGCTCATGGACGGCCAGGTGCGCCGCAAGAAGGGCGGACCGGAGCCCTTCCCCATCGCGCCCAAGGTGGTGGTGGCCGAGGAACTGCCCGGCGGCGCCCTGCGCCTCGTGGGGCGCACCGAGGCTCAGGTGGGGGATCGGCTGAAGTGGCTGGGCAACGGCGAGGGGGCGCAGGTGCTCGTGCGGCGCCTGGATCCCGACGGCGCCGCCCTCGACCGCTACAACCCCACGGCCCACTGGCGCGTGGAGCTGGGCGAGGCGGACCTGCTGCAGAAGCTGAAGGACCGCACGGGCATCGAGCGCATCAAGGGCCTCGTGCCCACCCAGAACGACCAGGGCCGCGTCACGGAGCTGGTGATCATCGATGGCGGCAGCCGCCCCCACCGCTTCACCGGCATGCGGATCCGGAACCTGCTGGGCCTCAAGGACAACGTCTTCGCCTTCACGGCCCTGGGGGAGGCGCCCAAGCGTCGCTTCGTCTTCTGGGGGCGCGGCTGGGGCCACGGCGTGGGGATGTGCCAGACGGGGGCCTACGGCATGGCCCTGGAAGGGGCCACCTACGACGCCATCCTGAAGCACTACTTCAAGGGCATCGAGCTCACCTCCATGAATTGATGGCGGCAGGCTGACACTTCCTTGGACTTCCGGATGGTGTCGTGAATTTCCTGTCCAGACTGTTGTGCCACGTTTCCGTTGACAGGCTCCGGGAGGGGCGCACCCTGGGTTCAAGTTCCTGTGAGGTGGCGCATGACCACGGACGGATGGGTACTGAAGGAGCCCCTGAAGCTTCTCGATTCCGAGGATCACCCCTACCTGGAGACGGCGCTGGCGACCCTGGGTCGCCATGAGCTGGCGCTGACCTACAGTGCGGCCCGGGCCGACGATCCGGAGCTGAAGCTCTTCCTGGATGGGCGCCTCGCCTATGAGATCGGGATGACGAGCCCGGATCGCGCCTGGTTCGAGGTGTGCCGCGAGCTGGGCTACGACCCCCACCTGCATTGGGATTGGGATCCGGCGCTCATCCTCTTCCGGCAGGTGATGCCCGCCATGGCCCGGGACTGGCATGAGCATGCCTTGCCCTACAACCAGTTGGGCATCCCGGATGGCGTGATCTGCCTGGCCACCCTGCAGGAGGCCTTCGAGGCCCGGGTGCAGTTGCTGCGCCGCCGCGTGGAGCAGCGGCCCGACGCGGCCCAGCAGACCGTGGCCGACTGCTTCAGCCGGCTGCCCCTGCGGGCGGTGATCTTCCACGACGACCCCCAGCGACGGGTGGATTTCGTGGGCAACGCCGTGGACGAGCCCTACATGGGCGTCTTCCTCTACCTCGGCGAGCGCCGGGAGACGGCGGCCCTCATCTCCCGCGCCACGCTGCAGGCCACGGGCGGCATGAAGTGGAGCCCCTGGCTCCCCGGCGGCGACTGGGTGAATGGCGGCCGGGAGTTCGTGATGACCCAGGGCCCCGCCTCCTTCCTGCGCGCCGCGGACCTGCCGGATCACCGGCCGGAGGGCTTCTTCGAGGCCTTCCGCAAGGACCTCGCCTTCCTGTGCCAGGGCCTGGAGCCGCTGGTGGAGGCCTACCGGGAATCCTATCCCGCGGGCATCCCCTGGCACCGGGATCCGCGCACCCGCTACCTCAACCGTATGATTGTCGACGTGCGCATGGAGGATCGCCCCGTGCTCATCCTCGACGACGGCAGCGAAGTCATCGTCCAGGAGAACAAGGAAGAGCCCGTGCTCGTCAGGCAGCCCTTCGACGTCTGGGGGTCCTGATGATCCACGAGCACCCGAAGGAGCGCGCACCTCCCGGGTAGGAAGCAGCCCGACCCGAAGACCGGCGCCGGCCCGCGATCAGGGCTGGCGCCGGTTCTTTTTAAGGGTGGGGAAGGCGGAGGCGGAGTTCGCGGAGCGCCCCGAGGTACGGCCCCGCCCAGCCCGAGGGACCCTAGACCTGCTTCGCTTGCGCGGGCCTGTAGGCGGTGAACACGATGCCGGAGGGCGTGGTGGCCGTGCTGATCCGCTCGAAGGCACGGAGGGGCGTCCCCTCAGCGAAGAGGCGCTTCCCCGTGCCCACCAGGACCGGGTAAACGACCAGCAGCACCTCATCCGCGAGTCCCTGCTCCAGCAGCGTCGAGGTCAGCGTGGAGCTGCCCGAGAGGATGAGGTCCGGGCCCTCCTGCGCCTTGAGGCGGCGGACGTCCGCCGGGAAGTCCGGTCCCAGGCCCTCG